>NZ_JBSFOK010000015.1:0-78189 GCF_053587635.1 Streptomyces sp. NPDC003635
GCCGCACCGGGCACAAGCCCAAGTACATCCAGTACGAGGGCTTGCACCCGGCACGCCGAGAGCACGCACCGGACGCCGCTCCTTGACGGGCAAACCTTGCCTGACGCGGCACTAGGCCAGCCACTGCTCGTAAGCCATGTTCGCCACCAGCGCGAACACCACCGTCAGCAGCACGACCCGGACGAAGCCGCTGCCCTTCTTCAGGGCCGTGTGGGCGCCGAGGGTGCCGCCGCCCAGGTTGAAGCACGCCATGAGGGCGGCCAGCTGCCACAGGACCGTGCCCTGCCAGGCGAAGGTGGCGAGGGCGCCGAAGTTGGTGCAACAGTTGACGATCTTGGCGGTGGCGGAAGCGGTGACCAGGTCGAAGGAGAGGGTCGCGGTGAGCGCCAGGATCAGGAACGTACCGGTGCCGGGGCCGATCAGGCCGTCGTAGAAACCGATGCCGAGGCCCGCCAGGGCGATCGCGGTGAGGATCTGGCGGCGGGTGGCCGGGCCGGTCGCCGGGGCGGTGCCGAAGGCGGGGCGCAGGATCACGAAGGCGGCGACCGCGAGCAACACCACCATGATCACCGGCTTGAGCACCTCGGTGCTCATCCCGGCGGCC
The DNA here is from genome assembly GCF_053587635.1 of Streptomyces sp. NPDC003635. Lineage (NCBI taxonomy): Bacteria > Bacillati > Actinomycetota > Actinomycetes > Kitasatosporales > Streptomycetaceae > Streptomyces > Streptomyces sp. NPDC003635. The sequence goes on from NZ_JBSFOK010000015.1 coordinate 605, forward strand.
AGGAAGGCCCCGCCCGATGAGCCGGCCAGCGCCGCCAGCCCGATGCGGACGGCGATCCGGACGTCCACGGGAGCCTTGCGGGCGTAGGTCACCGCGGCGCCCGAGGTGCCGACGATCGCGACCGCCTTGTTGGTGCCGAGCGCGTAGGCGGCGGGCGTGTTCGCGGGCAGGCCCAGCAGCAGGGCGGGGAGCAGCAGGAGTCCGCCGCCGCCGACCACGGCGTCGATCCAGCCCGCGGCGAAGGCCGCGAGACAGAGGACGACGATCATGGTCAGCGATATGTCGGGCATGATCGCGACCCTAGGGACGGGATACATGCCGCGTCCATCCAACTGAGGGCTTTCTGAGGTTCCGGCCCGGCTCTCACCAGCGGCCTCCGCCCGGACCGGGGAACCCTCACAGGCCGCGGCCCCCCGGACCGGGGAACCCTCACAGGCCGCCGCTCCCTGAGCCGGGGAACCCTCACAGGCCACCGGCGCCCCCGCTGAGGGCAGAGTTCCCCGCGTGAAACAGATGCGATGCGGTCGGGTAACACCCGCACCGCACGCTCAGTGGCATGACCTCGAATACGCGTGTGGTGGTGATCGGCGCCGGCCTCGCGGGCGTACGGCTCGCCCGGCGGCTCGGTGAGCTCGGCACGCCCGCGCTGCTGATCGGCGAGGAGGAGCACCGGCCGTACAACCGGGTCCTGCTCGCCGAGGTGCTGGCCGGGCGGTACGCCCCCGAGGTGATCGCGCTGCCCTCCCCGGACGGGCTGCTGCGGACCCGGGCCACCGGCATCGACCGGGAGGGCCGCGTCGTCGAGTGCGCCGACGGCTCGAAGATCGCATACGACACGCTGGTCCTGGCCACCGGCTCCAACCCGGTGCTGCCACCGCTGCGCGGTCTGTTCACACCCGACCACGTCCTGCCCGAGGGCGTGCACGCGTTCCGCACCATGGACGACTGCCTGGGCCTGTCCAAGGCGGTACGGCCGGGGGTGCGCGCGGTCGTCATCGGCGGCGGGCTGCTCGGCGTCTCCGCCGCCCGGGCGCTGGCCGTCCGGGGAGCGCAGGTCGTGCTCGCCCAGCAGTCCGAGCGGCTCATGGAGCGTCAGCTCGACCCGGGCGCCTCGAAGCTGGTGCTGCGGCACCTGAAGGACCTCGGCGTCGAGGTGCACACCGAGTGCCGGGTGCGCGACGTGCGCTGCGTCGGCGGCGCGGTCCGCTCGGTGGAGATGGCCGACGGCTACGCCCTCGACGCCGACCTCGTGGTGCTGGCCTGCGGGGTGCACCCGCGCGTGGGGCTCGCCAAGGAGGCCGGGCTCGCCGTGCACAAGGGCGTCCTGGTCGACGACGAGCTGCGCACCTCCGACCCGCACATCCGGGCCATCGGCGACTGCGCCCAGCACGACGGCACGCTCTACGGCCTCGCCACCCCGGCGCTCGAACAGGCCGACGCGCTCGCCGAGTCGCTCGCCGGGGACCCGGCCGCCCGCTACACCGGCACCCGGACGCTGACCCGGCTGACGCTGCACGGCAACACCGCCTTCGACCTCGCCGCGTTCGGCGAGACCGAGGCGCTCCCGGGCGACGACGTCGTCCAGCTCACCGACGCCACCCGCGGCACCTACCGCAAGGTCGTCGTCCGCGACGACCGCGTGGTCGGCGGGGTGCTCGTCGGTGAACTCGGCACCGTCGGCGCGCTCGCCCGCGCCTGGGAGGGAGCAGAGCCGCTCCCCACGAACGGCGCCCCCCTGCTCCATCTGCTCACCAACGACGGAGGCTCCTGATGACCGCCACCCCGGGGGCCACCCCCACGATCGTGCTCGTCGGCCACGGCATGGTCGGCCAGCGCTTCCTCGAGGCGCTCGCCGAACGCGGCCTGACCGCCACCCACCGCGTGGTCGTGCTGTGCGAGGAGCCGCGTCCCGCTTACGACCGCGTGGCGCTCACCTCGTACTTCTCGGGCAAGACGCCCGACGACCTGTCCATGACCGACATGGAGTTCATCGAGAAGCACGCCATCGAGCTCCACATCGGCGACCCGGCTCTCTCGGTCGACCGCGAGGCGAGGAGGGTCACGGCCCGGTCCGGGCAGGTCTTCGACTACGACATCCTGGTCCTCGCCACCGGCTCCTTCCCCTTCGTGCCGCCGGTCCCGAACAAGGACGCCACCGGCTGCTTCGTGTACCGCACGATCGAGGACCTGCTGGCGATCGAGGAGTACGCGAAGACGGCGACGACCGGTGCCGTGGTCGGCGGCGGTCTCCTCGGCCTCGAGGCGGCCGGTGCCCTGAAGGGCCTCGGACTGACCTCCCACATCGTGGAGTTCGCGCCCCGGCTGATGCCCGTGCAGGTCGACGAGGGCGGCGGCGCTGCGCTGCTGCGGACCATCGAGGAGATGGGCCTGTCCGTCCACACGGGCGTCGGCACGCAGGAGATCGTCGTCGACGACACGGGTGCCGTCACCGGCATGAAGCTCTCCGACGGCTCCGAACTCGCCACGGACCTGGTCGTGTTCAGCGCCGGCGTCCGGCCGAGGGACCAACTGGCCCGGGACTGCGGCCTCCAGGTCGGCGAGCGCGGCGGCATCGCCGTCGACGAGCAGTGCCGTACGGTCAACGACCCCCATGTCTTCGCGATCGGCGAGTGCGCGCTGGCCTCCGACGGCCGGGTGTACGGCCTGGTGGCGCCCGGTTACGAGCAGGCCGAGACGGCCGCCGCGACCATCGCCGCCGACGAGGCCGCCTTCACCGGCGCCGACCTGTCGACCAAGCTCAAGCTGCTCGGCGTGGACGTGGCCTCCTTCGGTGACGCCCACGGCACCACCGAGGACTGCCTGGACGTCGTCTACTCCGACTCCCGCGCGGGCCTGTACAAGAAGCTGGTCATCGGCCGCGACGGCACCCTGCTCGGCGGCATCCTGGTCGGCGACGCGGAGTCGTACGGCACGCTGCGCGCTTTCACCGGCTCGGTCCCGCCGATCTCCCCCGAGTCCCTGGTGCTGCCCGCGGGCGCCGGCGCCCCGGCCCAGCTCGGCCCGTCCGCGCTGCCCGACGAGGCGGTCATCTGCTCCTGCCACAACGTCACCAAGGGCACGATCCGCGGCGCGGTCACCGAGCACCAGTGCACCACGGTGCCCGAGGTCAAGAAGTGCACCAAGGCCGGTACCGGCTGCGGCAGTTGTGTCAAGGTCCTCGGCCAACTGGTCAACGCCGAGCTGGAGGCGAGCGGCGTCGAGGTCGACAAGGGCCTGTGCGGTTGCTTCGGGCAGACCCGCGAGGAGCTCTACGAGATCGTCCTCGCCCTGCGCATCAACAGCTACCAGGACCTGCTCGACCGGTACGGACGCGACGGCGCCCGGGGCGGCGACGGCTGCGAGATCTGCAAGCCCGCGGTGGGTTCGATCATCGCCTCCCTCGCCCCGACCATCGGCGCGAGCGGCTACGTCCTGGACGGCGAGCAGGCGGCGCTGCAGGACAGCAACGACCACTTCCTCGCCAACCTCCAGAAGAACGGCTCCTACTCGGTCGTACCGCGTATCCCCGGCGGTGAGGTCACTCCCGAGGGCCTGATCGTGATCGGCGAGATCGCCCGCGACTTCGGCCTCTACACCAAGATCACCGGCGGCCAGCGGATCGACATGTTCGGCGCCCGCGTCGAACAGCTCCCCCTCATCTGGGCTCGGTTGGTGGACGCCGGCTTCGAGTCCGGCCACGCGTACGGCAAATCGCTGCGCACGGTGAAGTCCTGCGTCGGCCAGACCTGGTGCCGCTACGGCGTCCAGGACTCCGTCCGGATGGCGATCGACCTGGAGCTGCGCTACCGGGGACTGCGCTCCCCGCACAAGCTGAAGTCGGCGGTCTCCGGCTGCCAGCGCGAGTGCGCCGAGGCCCAGTCCAAGGACTTCGGCGTGATCGCCACCGCCAACGGCTGGAACCTCTACGTCGGCGGCAACGGCGGTGCCACCCCGCGCCACGCGGACCTGCTCGCCCAGGACCTCACGGACGCCGAACTTATCAGGCTGATCGACCGGTTCCTGATGTTCTACATCCGCACCGCCGATCGCCTGGAGCGCACCTCGACCTGGCTGGAGCGGATCCCGGGCGGCCTGGACCATGTGCGGGACGTGGTGGTGGAGGACTCCCTCGGCATCTGCGAGGAGCTGGAGTCCCTGATGGCCGCCCATGTCGACCACTACCGCGACGAGTGGGCCGAGACCATCAACGACCCCGAGAAGCTGGCCCGGTTCGTGTCCTTCGTGAACGCCCCCGACACCCCCGACCCGGTCGTCGGCTTCGTCCCCGAGCGCAACCAGATCAAGCCCGACCTGCCGCTGCTGACCATCGGCCACCGTCCCCTGGAAGGGAGCACCCAGCGATGACCCTGGCGCCCGAGACGACCGACCTCAAGGTCCAACTCCAGCTCGCCGACGACTGGTTCACCGTCTGCGACCTGAAGCAGCTGCTCCCCGGGCGCGGAGTGGCGGCCCTGCTCCCGGACGGCGGCCAGGTGGCCCTGTTCCGCGACCGCGCCGGCACGCTGTACGCCATCGACAACCGGGATCCGTTCAGCGGCGCCGGGGTCCTCTCCCGCGGGCTGACCGGCTCCTACCAGGGCCGCCCGTTCGTGGCCTCGCCCCTGCTGAAGCAGCGGTTCGACCTCGCCTCCGGGCAGTGCCTGGACGACGAGTCGGTGCGGGTGGCGACGTACGCGGTCCGCACGGCCTGAGTACCGCATCGGGCCCGGCCGGAACACTCCGGCCGGGCCCTTCGCCGTTCCCCCCGAGCGCGATTCCGGATACGTCCCGGCGCGCGGCGACGGCCGTACCACCCCTCTCGACCTGGCCCTCGCGACGCCCGGCCCGCTACGCCCCGAGGCCCCCGCACCACCCCGCGCGCCCCGGCCCCCCGTGCGCCGGGAACTCGCAGGCCGGGGCCCGCTGTCCCTGGGGATGCCGGCCGCCCACCAGGGTCGCGGCCGACGGACATCGGGGGACGATCATGCGCATCGCACGCACATACCGCCGGGCCACGACACTCGGCCTCGCCGCCCTCCTCACCGCCGCGACGCTCGCCACCGCCACGGGCTGCGGCTCGGACGGGGACCCGGGCGGTGGAGAGACGCGGAAGAAGGCCGTGGCACCCACCTCCGCGGCCTCCGGCCAGGCTCTGGAGGGCAAGGCCTACGGCTACGCCCCCTCCACCTGGGCCACCCGCCGGGACAGCCGGATCGGGGTTTACGGCATCGACCTGCACGGCCAGAGCTTCACCCTCGGCGGCGAGGTCAGGATGGCCCTCTACCGGGACGGCGGCATCCCGGGCGTGCCGTCCTGGGCGAGGTCCACCACCGCCCAGTGGCAGACCGGCCGCCGCGGCGGCGCCTTCGACGTCACGACCGGTCTGCTGGACTGCACGGCCTACGGGTACGGCAAGGACTCCACACTGATGGCGCTGGACGTCGCCACCAACACCTGGTCCAACAAGGTCCGCGTGTCGACAGGTTGCTCCCGCTGACAGTCCTTCTCGACCGATCCGGGCGCGGTCCGGCTCGCGGGACGGTGGGCGCGCGAGGCGGGCGGCGACCGCTTCGGCCACTCCGCCCGAGAATTCGCTCGCGGCACGGGGGCGCGGCTGCTTCCATGGCGGCATGGTGTCCACCGACCGTCTTCTCGCCTTCGCGGCCATGTCGTTCCTGCTGATCGTGGTCCCCGGGCCCAGCGTGCTGTTCGTCGTCGGGCGGGCGCTCGCCCAGGGCCGCCGGGCCGCTCTGATGACGGTGGCGGGGAACACCGCCGGCGCCTATGTGCTGGTCCTGGCCGTGGCGTTCGGGGTCGGCTCGGTCGTGGAGCGCTCCGTGCTGGTGTTCACGGCGCTGAAGCTCGCCGGTGCCGCCTACCTCGTATACCTGGGGATCAGGGCGTGGCGGGAGCGCGGTGCGCTGCGGAACGCCTTCGCCGACGATGTGTCGCAGGCTGCGGCGCAGGGCGGACTGCGGACCTTCTGGGAAGGGTTCGCGGTCGGCGTGAGCAACCCCAAGACCATCGTGTTCTTCGCCGCGGTGCTGCCCCAGTTCGTGGACCCCGGCGTGGGGCACACCGCGGCCCAGATGCTGCTGCTCGGCATGGTCTTCAACGTCATCGCGCTCGCCTCGGACAGCGTCTGGGGCCTGGCCGCGGCGACCGCCCGGGGCTGGTTCGCCCGCTCCCCGCGCCGCCTCTCGGCGGTGGGCGGGGTCGGTGGGATCAGCATGATCGGGCTCGGGGTCACGGTCGCCGTGACGGGCCGCAAGGACTGACGGTCAGTCTTTCAGCCCGTCGTACGACACACCGGTCAGCCGCTCGGAGGCCTCCCAGAGGCGTCGCCCCATCGCGTCGTCGGCCGCCCAGGGCGCCCGCCAGGACGGTGCCGGCGCGCCGCGCCACCCCGCGAGGGACGGGCCGGTGAAGGAGTCGGGCCCGACGTCGGGCGCGGTGGCCGCGTACAGCGTGGGCAGGGCGCCGGCCTCGGCGCTCTGGGCGACGACCCGGTTGCCGATCCCCATGACCCGCTCCACGAGCCGCCGGCCCGCCATGCGCGGCCCTTCGGCCTGGAGGTTGGTGGCCGCGTACCCGGGGTGGGCCGCGGCGGCCACCACGTCCGCGTCGTGCGCCGCCAGCCTGCGCGCCAGTTCGTGGGTGAAGAGCAGGTTGGCGGTCTTGGACCGGCTGTAGGCGGTCCAACGCCGGTAGCGGCGCTCGCTGTTGAGATCAGCCGGATCGATGGTGGCCACGAGGTGCATCAGGCTGGACACGGTCACCACCCGCGCCCCGGGCGAGCGCAGCAGCACCGGCAGCAGCAGTCCCGTGAGGGCGAAGTGCCCCAGGTGGTTGACGCCGAACTGCCGCTCGAAGCCGTCCACGGTCGTGCCGTACGGCAGGGCCATCACCCCGGCGTTGTTGACGAGCAGGTCGAGCCGTTCGTGCGGAAAGGACTCGGCGAACTCCCGCACGGACCCGAGGTCGGCGAGGTCCAGCCGCGCGAACTCCACCTCCACGCCCGGCGCTTCGGTCACCATCCGGTCCCCGGCCTCGTGACCGCGCCGCTCACTGCGGCAGGCGAGCACCACCGTGGCGCCCTTGCGGGCCAGTTCGCGCGCGGTGACGTACCCGATGCCGCTGTTGGCGCCGGTGACCACGGCGACGCGTCCACTCTGGTCGGGGATGTCCTCGGCGCGCCAACCGGCCATGACGGGCTCCCTCCGCTGTGGGCTCCGGCTCAGCCTACGAGCGGGGTGCGCTCCGCGTACCCGTCCGGGAGGGGCCGGGTGTCCAGGTAGAACCATTCGGCGCCGGGACCCGGGAGCGGGCCGGGCCGCGGAGCCGTGCCCAAGCCCTCCGGCGAGCCGGGCCCCGGCGTCGCGCCCGGGCCCTTCGGCGGGCCCGGCATCAACAGCTCCACCCGCAGTCCCCGAGCCCGCTGCTGAGCGGTGAACTCCTCCACCTGGCTGCGGCAGGCGTGGTCCAGATGGGTCACCGCGGTCAGATCGAGCCGGATCCTCGGCTTGCCCGACCCGGCGGCGGCCTCCAGGGCCTCGATCAGCCGGGGCAGCCGGAGGAAGGTGGCGTTGCCCGCCATGACGACCCTGGCGGTGTCCTCCGCCAGCTGCTGCCGGATCACCGTCTGCGACATGCGCAGCGCGGCCAGCACGATGCCGGCGACCAGCCCGATGATGACGCCCTCCAGCAGCGCGGTCGCCACGATCACCAGCGTGGTCACGGACATCACGACGAACTCGCCGCGGTCCTGCCGCCACATCTTCGGGAACTCGTCGGGCGCGAACAGCTTCCAGCCGCTGTGCACCAGCACTCCGGCGAGCACCGAGATCGGGATCAGCGCGAGCACCTGGGGCAGCAGCAGCGCGAAGGCGAGCAGCCACAGGCCGTGCAGGGTGCGGGAGAGCCGGGTGCGCGCGCCGGCCTGCACGTTCGCCGAACTGCGGGCGACCACGGCGGTGACGGGCAGCGCGCCCAGCAGGCCCGCCACGGTGTTTCCGGTGCCCTGGGCGATGAGTTCGGTGTTGTAACGCGTGCGCGGACCGCTGTGCATGCGGTCCACGGCCGCCGCGGTGAACAGGCTCTCCGCCGAGGCGATGACCGTGAAGGTCAGAATCGAGGTGATGATCGCCGCGTCGGCGAGACCCGCGAACTGCTCGGGTCCGGGCAGCTGTACGGCGGCGGCCAGATCGCCGACCTGGAGCGTCTTCACCGCTACGCCGGGCAGCGCGGCGACCGCGCAGCCCAGACCTACGGCGACCAGCGCGGCCGGGATCTTCCCGGCCGGGCCGGGCACCTTCTTCCAGAGGAAGCTGAGCGCGATGGTGAGGACTCCGAGCCCGGCTGCGGTCAGCGCCTGCCGGTCCGTCAGGACACCGGACAGCAGACCGGGGAGTCCCGCCATGTTCTCGACGGGGGTGCCGGGTGCCTTGGCGTCGGCCATCGGATAGACCTGGCTGATCATCAGCGGTAGTCCGATGCCGGCCAGCATGCCCTGGACGACGGAGAGCGAGATCGCCTGGAACATCCGGCCGAGCCGGACCAGGCCGAGGACGATCTGGAGGATGCCGGTGAACAGCACGATGACGCCGAGCGCGGCCACTCCGTGCTCCGCGACGGTCTCCGCGACGAGCGCGGCGAGTCCTGCGGCGGGCCCGCTGACCTGGAGCGTGCTGCCCCGGATCGCGCCCACCACCAGTCCGCCGACGACCCCCGAGACGATCCCGAGCTCGGCCGGGACACCGGAGGCGACGGCCACCCCGATACACAGCGGCAGCGCGACGAGGAAGACGACGAGGGAGGCGGTGATCTCGGTGAGGAGAGGCGCCTTCGCCCCGGTGCCGCCGTCGGCCCGCGACGCCTTTCCGGCCCGCGACGCCGCTCCGGCCGGGGGGCCGGCTCCCTTCCGCGCCCGGCTTCCGGCCCGCCCGGAGCTCCCGGGGCTCCCGTCGTGAGCCGCCGCCCGCGGCCCGTACCCAGCCGCTGGCCCACCGCCCACACGCCCCGCGCCCCCAGCCCGCGCGGCGGCCCCGGAACTCCCGTCATGAGCCGCCGCCCCCGGCCCGTCCCCAGCCGGTAGCCCGTCCCCGGACCAGGGCCCCTCCCCAGCCGGTAGCCCGCCCCCGGACCAGGGCCCATCCCCAGCAAGTTGCCCATCCCCGGCCGGTAGGCCGTCCCCCGACCGGGGCCCGTCCCCGGACCAGGACCCGTCCCCGGCCGGTAGCCCGCCCCCGGACCAGGGCCCACCGCCCGACCGCCCCGCGCCCCCGCCCCGCCCGGACGGTACGGCCCGCCCCGCCCCGCGTTTTCGCGCATGCGCCCCGCTCATCCGGCGTGCACCCGGAAGCGGTCGTCGGCGCCCAGTTCGTGCACCCGGCCGGTGTCGACCTCGTAGTACCAGCCGTGCAGGCGCAGATCGCCCTCCGTCAGGCGCCGCCGGACCATCGGGTGACTGCGCAGCGCGGCGAGCTGGTTGACGACGTTGCGCTGGGCCACGTCGGACAGCGACGGCTCGGCGCCATCGGTCGTGAGCACGTCGGCCAGGCCCGGGCGGGCCGACTCCAGCCAGGCGTCCACCCCGGGCAGCGCGGACAGGTCGTCGCCGGAGAGGAGCGCGCTCATCGCCCCGCAGTGTGAGTGACCGCACACGACCACGTCCTGAACCCCGAGCACCTCGAGCGCGTACTCGACGGTAGCCACCTCGCCGGAGGCGCCGGGCCGCCCGTACGCGGGCACGATATTGCCCGCGTTCCGCAGCTCGAATATCTCCCCGGGCCGGGCGCCGGTGATCAGGGCGGGTATGACCCGGGAGTCCGAGCAACTGATGACGAGCGCCTCGGGATATTGCCCGTCGGCCAGTTTCCGGTATTCGTCGCTCTCGAAATCGACCCGCCGCCCGAACGCGCGAGCACGGTCCAACAATGCCTTCAACGGTGCCTCCTGTGAAGGGAGTTCGGCCAGATGACCACACCGTAGAGGGGTGTACACCAGACGAAGGTTAAAGGAACACCAGCGCCCGGCCAGGAAGCGGACATTCTTTGCCCGAAACCCGTGTCCATAATTCCGAGAAATCGCTTTCTGAGCGGCTCGTCACACCCGGTCGCTTTTCCGCGACGCGGCATTGAGACTGCTTGTAGGTTGGCAACTCCACGACACGTCATTCGTGTTGTCCGGAAATTCACGGAGAGACAGGACGCATGGGCATACGAGTGCTGCTCATCGAGGACGACGAGACGATCGCCGAGCCGCTCAGAGAAGGGCTCGGGCACTTCGGGCTGACGGTCGATCACGTCGCCACCGGCACCGAGGGTCTGAGAGGTCCGTACGGCGATGTCGTCCTGCTCGACCTGGGGCTGCCGGACATGGACGGCATCGACGTCTGCCGGGGCATCCGGCAGGTCTCCGACGTCCCCATCGTCATCCTCAGCGCGCGCGGCGAGGAGGCCGACCGGGTGCTCGGCCTGGAGCTGGGCGCCGACGACTATCTGGCGAAGCCTTTCAGCGTGCGGGAGTTGGTGGCGCGGGTACGGGCGGTGACCCGGCGCACCCTGCGCACCCCCGCGCCCGAGGCGGCGGCACCCGTGCTGACCGCCTCCGTCCCGGACGAACCCGCGCCCGGGCCACCGTACGAACCAGGGCCGCTGGTCGTCGACCGCCGTACCCGCCAGGTCTGGGTCGGCGACGTGCCGGTGCCCCTGACCCCCAAGGAGTTCGAGCTGCTCGCGCTGCTCACCGAGGATCCGGGTGCGGTGTACTCCCGCCAGCAGATCCTCGACCGGGTGTGGGACCCGCACTACGAGGGGCCGACGAAGACGCTGGACGTCCATGTGGCCGCGCTGCGCCGGAAACTGGGCCACCCCGCGTGGATCCAGACCCTGCGCGGAGTCGGCTTCCGGCTCGCGGTGCAGGCCGAGCCGGGGCCGCAGCGGGTGGACTCCTCATGACCCGTCGTCTGCTGGCCGGCTACCTCTGCCTGGCCGCCCTGGTGCTGCTCTGCCTGGAGATCCCGCTCGGCTTCCTCTACACGGCCGGCGAACGGGCCCGGGTGGCCGACGCGGCACGCGACGAGGCCGAGTCGGCCGCGGCGTACGCCGCGCTGTCCCTGGCCACCGACCGGGCCGGGCGGGATCTGCCGGAACGCGCGGTCGTCGGCGCCGAACGCGTCGGCGGGAAGGTGGTGATCGTCGACGGTTCGGGCGCGGTGCTGGCCACCTCGCACCCGCTGTCCCGCCGGGCCGCCCGCGCCCTTCCCGAGCGCCCCGGCATCGCGGCGGCCCTCAGGGGCGAGGCCGTGACGGGCGTGGGTACGGCCGTCGTGGGCGGGGCGGAGCAGCTGTCCGTCACGGTGCCCGTCGCCCGGCGGGGTGCCGTGTGGCTGACCGTGCCCGCGCGGACGGTACGGGAGCGGGCCGCGCGGGCGTGGCTGCTCCTCGGCGGCTGCGGGCTCGGCGTGTTCACCGCGGTCGCCGTGGCCGGCCTGGGCCTCGCCCGCTGGGCGGGCCGCCCCATCCGCGAACTGGAGCGCGCCACCCAGGAGTTGGCGGACGGCGGCCTGGCCGCGCCCGTACCGGACACCAAGGGCCCGCCGGAAGTGCGCAGGCTGGCGGCGGCGTTCAACCGTACCGCCGCCCGACTGGCCCATCTGCTGGCCTCCCAGCACGCGTTCGCGGGCGAGGCCTCGCACCAGCTCAAGACCCCGCTCGCGGCGCTGCGGCTGCGCCTGGAGAACCTGGAGCCCGACGTGTGCGGGCCCGGCCGGGGCAGCCTCGCCGCCGCGGTGACCGAGACCGACCGGCTCGCGCGGATGGTCGAGGGGCTGCTGGCGATGGCCCGCCTCGAGGAGGACGCGGCCACCCCGGGACCGGTCGACGTGGGCGCGTTCTGCGCGGAACGGCACCGGACCTGGCTGCCGTTGTTCGAGCGCGAGGGCGTGGCCCTGGTGCTGTTCGCGGGGAGCGTGGGCCCGGTGCTCGCGGTGCCGGGGGCGGTCGAGCAGATCCTCGACAACCTGCTCTCCAACGCCCTGCGGGTCTCCCCCGCCGACAGCACGGTGACCATCGAACTGCGGCTGCACGTGCCCGCCAAGCGCGCGCTGCGCGACAGCCGCCCGTGCTGGGTCGACCTGCACGTCACCGACGAAGGACCCGGCATGACGGCGGAACAGCGCCGGCGCGCCTTCGACCGGTTCTGGCGGGCGCCCGGCGCGCCCAAGGGCGGTACGGGGCTCGGGCTCGCCCTGGTCCAGCGGCTGGCGGTGGCGAGCGGTGGGGCGGCGAGTCTGCACACGGCGGCGACGGGCGGACTCGACGCGGTGGTCCGGCTGCCCTCGGCGGACCCTTCCGCCGGCGGCCCCTCCCTCGGCAGGACGGGAACGCTCCGCGAGGCCCCGGCACTTCCCGCGTGACCCTCTCGGGCCCGTCACAGCCTGTCCATGACCCGTCAACCCACTGTCCCTGGAAGCGGTAACTCCGCCGCCCTAGCCTCCCTCTCCGCACGACCCCGTTCGCCGACCGGCGACGGGGCCTCTCCACCCTTGGAGCGAGAGTGGAACGTCGTACTGTCCTGCGTGCGGCCGTCCTCGGCGGGTCCTCCGCCGTCTTCGGCGGAACCCTGTGGCGCGGAGCCGCGTACGCCGCGCCCGCACAGCCCGGCACGGGCCCGTACGGGGCGCTCGGTTCACCCGACGCCAACGGCATCCGGCTGCCCAGCGGCTTCACCAGCCGGGTCATCGCCCGGTCCGGGCAGACGGTCCCCGGAACGTCGTACACCTGGCACAACGCCCCTGACGGCGGGGCCTGTTACGCGGACGGCACCGGCTGGATCTATGTCTCCAACTCGGAGATCAACCCCGGCGGCGGGGTCGGCGCGGTGAAGTTCTCCGCCACCGGCGCGATCACGGGGGCGTACCGCGTCCTGTCCAACACCCGCACCAACTGCGCGGGCGGGAAGACGCCGTGGAACACCTGGCTGTCCTGCGAGGAGGTGTCCCTCGGGTACGTCTACGAGACGGACCCGTGGGGTGTGAACGCGGCGGTGCGCCGGGACGCGATGGGCCGCTTCAAGCACGAGGCGGCCGCCGCCGACCCGGTGCGCAAGGTCGTCTACCTGACCGAGGACGAGACGAACGGCCGCTTCTACCGCTTCGTGCCGACCACATGGGGCAACCTCTCCTCCGGCACCCTCCAGGTCATGGTCGCCGGATCCGCCACCTCCGGTTCCTTCACCTGGGCCGACGTCCCCGACCCGGACGGCTCCCCGACCACCACCCGCACCCAGGTCTCCGGCTCGAAGTCCTTCAACGGCGGCGAGGGCTGCTACTACGCCAACGACACGGTGTGGTTCACCACGAAGGGCGACAACCGGGTCTGGCAGCTCAACCTGACCAACAACACCTACGAGTTGGCGTACGACGACTCCCTGGTGACGTCGGGCACGGCCCCCCTGACCGGCGTCGACAACATCACCGGCTCCTCCTCCGGCGACCTCTTCGTGGCCGAGGACGGCGGCAACATGGAGATCTGCGTCATCACCCCGAACGACGTCATCGCCCCCTTCCTCCGCATCGACGGCCAGTCCGGCTCGGAGATCACGGGCCCGGCCTTCTCCCCCGACGGCCGCCGCCTGTACTTCTCCAGCCAGCGCGGCACCAGCGGCAGCTCCTCGGGCGGCATCACGTACGAGGTGACGGGCCCGTTCCGGGCGTAGCCTCAAAGGGCCGGACGGTAGCGGAGAGCTACCGTCCGGTCACGTCACGCTTGCATCACAGGTCCGTCGAACCGCCGCGCCCTCAGGCGCCCCTCAATACGGTCAACACCTCAATTCCGGACCAAGGGGGGTTCCATGAACCGGATCCGCATGCCCGCAACCTTAGCCGTCACCGCGTTCGCGCTGGTCATGGCACCCGGAGCCGCCCAGGCCCACGAGGGCGCTCATCCGTTCGAGAACTGTTCCGAGGCCTACGCCAACGGGTACTCCAACATTTCCGAGGGCGACGAGCACTACGGCAGCCACCTGGACCGCGACGGCGACGGCATCGGCTGCGACCAGCCACCCGCGGGTTTCGTCCCGCGCGAGGAGGCCGAGGAGGCCGGGCCCGCCGACGAGCAGGACCAGGACCTCGCCGCGACCGGCGGCAACAGCGCCACCCCGTACCTCGCGGGCGGCGGCGCGGTCGTGGTGCTCGCCGGCGGCGGTGTGCTGCTGGCGGTCCGCAGGCGGCGGACGGCCGCCGAGTAGGCAACGCCGAGGGGCGGCAACCCCCGCACGGGTTGCCGCCCCTTTCTGGCGATCCGGAGCCGCCGTGGATCGGTACTGAGGGTCGGGGACCCACAGCGGCTCCGGAGTCGGTGAGGTCAGCGGTGGTCGCTGCCCTCGGACTGGGTGGCCGCACGCCCCGCTTCGAGGCGGGCGACCGGGATGCGGAACGGGGAGCAGGAGACGTAGTCCAGACCCACCTCGTGGAAGAAGTGGACCGACTCCGGGTCACCGCCGTGCTCGCCGCAGACGCCGAGCTTGAGGTCGGGACGGGTCTCGCGGCCCGCCTTGGCCGCCGACTTCACCAGCGAGCCGACGCCGTCCTTGTCGATCGTCTCGAACGGGCTGACCCCGAAGATGCCCTTCTCCAGGTAGGCCGTGAAGAACGAGGCCTCCACGTCGTCCCGGCTGAAGCCCCACACCGTCTGCGTGAGGTCGTTCGTGCCGAAGGAGAAGAACTCCGCCGCCTCCGCGATCTGACCGGCGGTCAGCGCGGCGCGCGGCAGCTCGATCATCGTGCCGATCGACAGCTTGAGCTTGGTGCCGGTCGCCGCCTCGACCTCCGCGATGACCTGGTCGGCCTCCTCGCGGACGATCTCCAGCTCCTGGACCGTGCCGACGAGCGGGATCATGATCTCGGCGCGCGGGTCGCCCTTGGCGTTCTTCCGCTCCGCCGCGGCCTCCGCGATCGCCCGTACCTGCATCGTGAACAGGCCGGGGATGACCAGACCCAGGCGCACGCCGCGCAGACCCAGCATCGGGTTCTGCTCGTGCAGCCGGTGCACGGCCTGGAGCAGCCGCAGCTCGTTCTCGTGCGGCTCCTGCCGGGACTCGGCGAGGGCCACGCGGACCGACAGCTCGGTGATGTCGGGCAGGAACTCGTGCAGCGGCGGGTCGAGCAGGCGGACCGTCACCGGCAGGCCGTCCATCGCCGAGAACAGCTCGACGAAGTCCTTCTTCTGCAGCGGCAGCAGCTCCGAGAGGGCCGCCTCCCGCTCCGCCTCGGTGTCGGCGAGGATCAGCTTCTCGACCATCTCGCGGCGCTCGCCCAGGAACATGTGCTCCGTACGGCACAGACCGATGCCCTGGGCGCCGAAGCGACGGGCGCGCAGCGCGTCCTCGGCGTTGTCCGCGTTGGCGCGCACCCGCAGCCGGCGCTTGCGGTCGGCGAAGGCCATGATCCGGTGCACGGCTTCGACCAGCTCGTCGGCGTCGTTGGCTCCCGCGTGCATCCGGCCCTCGAAGTACTCCACGACGGGGGACGGCACGACCGGGACCTCGCCCAGGTAGACCTTGCCGGACGACCCGTCGATGGAGATCAGGTCGCCTTCCTCCACGACGTGCCCGCCCGGGACCGTCATCCGGCGCCGCTTGGTGTCGACCTCGAGCTCCTCGGCGCCGCAGACACAGGTCTTGCCCATGCCGCGGGCGACCACGGCCGCGTGCGAGGTCTTGCCGCCGCGCGAGGTCAGGATGCCCTCGGCCGCGATCATGCCGTCGAGGTCGTCGGGGTTGGTCTCACGCCGAACGAGAATGACCTTCTCGCCCGAACGCGACCACTTCACCGCGGTGTACGAGTCGAAGACAGCCTTGCCGACCGCCGCGCCCGGCGAGGCGGCGATGCCCCGGCCGACCTGCTCGACCTTCGCGTCCTCGTCGAACTTCGGGAACATCAGCTGGGCGAGCTGGGCGCCGTTGACGCGCTGGAGCGCCTCCGCCTCGTCGATGAGGCCCTGGTCCACGAGCTGGGTCGCGATCCGGAAGGCGGCGCCCGCCGTGCGCTTGCCGACGCGGGTCTGGAGCATCCACAGCTGGCCGCGCTCGATGGTGAACTCGATGTCGCAGAGATCCTTGTAGTGGTTCTCCAGCGTCTCCATGATCTGCATCAGCTGGTCGTACGACTTCTTGTCGATCGACTCCAGCTCCGCCAGCGGGACCGTGTTGCGGATACCCGCCACGACGTCCTCGCCCTGGGCGTTCTGCAGGTAGTCGCCGTACACGCCCTGGTGGCCGCTGGCGGGGTCACGCGTGAACGCCACACCCGTGCCCGAGTCCGGGCCGAGGTTGCCGAAGACCATCGAGCAGACGTTGACCGCGGTGCCCAGGTCGCCGGGGATGCGCTCCTGACGGCGGTAGAGCTTGGCGCGATCGGTGTTCCAGGAGTTGAAGACCGCCTCGATGGCAAGGTCCATCTGCTCGCGCGGGTCCTGCGGGAAGTCCCGCTCGGCCTCGGTCTTGACGATCTTCTTGAACTTGGTGACGAGCCGCTTGAGGTCGGCCGCCTCCAGCTCGGTGTCGACCGTGACCTTCTTGGCCGCCTTCGCCGCGTCCAGCGCCTCCTCGAACAGCTCGCCGTCGACGCCGAGGACGGTCTTGCCGAACATCTGGATGAGGCGGCGGTACGAGTCCCAGGCGAACCGCTCGTCGCCCGCCTGCTCGGCGAGACCCTTCACCGACTTGTCGGAGAGGCCGATGTTCAGGACCGTGTCCATCATGCCGGGCATGGAGAACTTGGCGCCCGAGCGGACCGAGACCAGGAGGGGGTTGTCGGCCTGGCCCAGCTTCTTGCCCATGCGCTGCTCCAGCGCGTCGAGGTGCGCACTCACCTCGTCACGCAGTGCCGCCGGCTCCTCGCCGCTGTCGAGGTAGACCTGGCAGGCCTCGGTGGTGATGGTGAAGCCGGGAGGTACGGGAAGACCCAGGTTGGTCATCTCGGCGAGGTTCGCACCCTTACCGCCCAGAAGGTCCTTGAGCTCCTTGTTGCCCTCGGTGAAGTCGTAAACGAACTTTTTGTTTTCCGACACGGGTCCCAACTCCTCGAGGACTCGGTGGCTGCCCTGACGGCGAGGAACATACCCAGATCGAAGGCGCCTGGGTACGTCCACTTGTGCGTCATGCGCCTGTAACCAGTCGTCCGCCACGGGATCGAAAGTCAAAGCTTGGCAAGGAAGCGCGCCGTCACGCGTTCACCTCTTGAACGAATCCACCCCTGTAGACCCACGATTCCGCTCAGATGAGCGCTGGTTAAGCACATCTGATTTCGATCGATGAACGATCAAGGGGTGGCACCGAGTGCCACCCCTTGGAGAAGTGCAGTAGCCCAAGAATCGCTCATCTGAGCGCAACCCTTATCAAGGGTGGCGAGAATCACGCTGTCACAGGCGCCGAGATTTCACCATGCGGACGTGACGTGGGACAGAAACACGCCTGTCACACGCCCAGTTCCGTGAGTCGCTCCTCCGCCCGCTCGGGCGCGTACAGATGCTCCACGACCAGCGCACCGGCCCCCACCAGGCCCGCCCGCTCCCCCAGTCGCGAGGTGACGATCTCCAGATGAGCGGTGGAGCGCGGCAGCGCCCGCTGGTAGAGCAGCTCTCGAACACCGGTCAGGAACGGTGTTCCGGCCAGATCTCCCGCGATCATCAGCACCCCGGGGTTGAGCAGGGTCACCACGGTCGCCAGGACGTCCCCGACCTGCCGGCCCGCCTCCCGGGCGAGACCGACCGCCTCCGGATGCCCGGCCGCCAGCAGCTCCCGCACATCCGAGCCCGAGGCCGCCTTCACCCCGGCCTCGGCCAGCCGCCGGGCCACGGCACCGCCGCTGGCGACGGCGGCGAGGCAGCCGTAGGAACCGCAGCGGCACAGCGCCTCGGCGCCCACCCGGATGTGCCCGATGTCCCCGGCGCCGCCGTCGATGCCCCGGAACAGCGAGCCGTCCACGACCACGCCCGCGCCGATGCCGGTGGAGACCTTCACCAGGACGAACGCCGAGCAGTCCGGGTAGCCGGTGCGCTGTTCGCCGTACGCCATGAGGTTGGCGTCGTTGTCGACCAGGACCGGGACCCGGGGCGCTCCGGTGTGCTCGGTGAAGGATCTGGCCAGGCGGCCTCTTATGTCGTAGCCGTCCCAGCCCGGCATCATCGGCGGCTGGACGACCCGGCCGGTCTCGCTGTCGACCGGACCCGGCACGGCGAGCCCGATGCCGCAGACCTCGTCGGCCCGCTGACCGGCCTTCTCCAGCAGTTCCGCGAACCAGTGACCCAGCTCCCCCAGCACCGTCTCCGGCCCGTCCTCCACGACCAGCGTGCCGCCGTGCTCGGCGAGGATCTCACCGGTCAGGGAGAGGACGGCGGCGCGGGCGTGCCGGGTGTCGAGGTCGGCGGCGAGGACGACGGCGTGCGCGTCGTCGAACTCCAGGGTGATCGAGGGGCGTCCGCCGAGCGGGGAGCCGACCGGGCCGCCCGCGCCCTCGCGCAGCCAGCCCGCCCGGAAGAGCCGGTCGAGGCGCTGTCCGACGGTGGCCCGGGAGAGGCCGGTGACCTGCTGGAGGGCACCGCGCGTCGTGGCCCGGCCGCTACGGACCAGTTCGAGCAGATCGCCGGCGCTGATCTGTCCCCGACCCGTCATGCGCACCCCCTTGTGTTTCTCCATCTTGCATTACATATTGAGTTTTGCGTGTTAAATAGACGTAACCCTACGGTAGCTCTTGCCGAACCGATCACCGATTCGTCTCCCGGGGAGTCCCGAGTGGATCGCATCACCGCGCTGGCCGCCCGCCCAGTGGAACGGCCCTCCGTATACGATCCGGCCGCGCGCTCCCTGCACGTCAGAGCGGCTCGGGTGCTGGAGGCCAACTGGACGGGCGCCTCCACGGTCCCCTCACGGGGCCTGTATCCGCACCAGTGGTCCTGGGACTCGGCGTTCATCGCGATCGGGCTGCGGCACCTGTCGCCGTTACGGGCCCAGACGGAGCTGGAGACACTGCTGGACGCCCAGTGGGGCGACGGCCGTGTTCCGCACATCGTCTTCAACCCCTCCGTCCCGCTCGACGCCTACTTCCCGAGCCCCGACTTCTGGCGCTCCTCGACCGCGGGGCGCGCTGCGGGCGCCCCGCGCACCGTACAGACGTCCGGCATCGTGCAGCCACCGGTGCACGCGCTGGCCGCCTGGCTGGTGCATCGCGCGGACCCCGGGCTCTCCCGCGGGCGCGGCTTCCTGGCCCGGGTCTACCCGAAGCTGGCGGCCTGGCACCGCTACCTGCTGCACCGGCGGGACCTGGGCGGCGGCGGTCTGGTGTCGGTCGTGCACCCCTGGGAGCAGGGCATGGACAACAGCCCCTGCTGGGACGCCCCGCTGGCCCGCGTCGCCCCCGCCCCGGCCCGCTCCTACCGACGCGCGGACCTGGACCACGGCGCCGCGGAGGACCGGCCGACGGATCTGGACTACGGGCGGTATGTCCGGCTGGCGGCGGAGTACCGGGACAGGGGGTACGACGACGGGGTGGGGGCCGGCCGGAGGGCTTCGGCGGACGCGCCGGGCCGGGGCGCGGCCGTCGGACACACCGGCGATCCGCGCGCGACTGGCGGACACACCGGTGATCCGGTCGCCCGTGGCGGGCATGCCGGTGACTCGGCCGCCCGCGGCACGCATGCCGGTGACCCGCCCGACCCTGGCACGCGTGCCGGCGACCCGCCCAGCCCTGGCACGCATGCCGGTGGCCCGGCCGCCAGTGGCAGGCATGCCGGCGCCCCGCCCGCCTTCGCCGTCGAGGACCCCGCGTTCAATGCCCTGCTCATCGCTTCCGAGCACGCCCTCGCCCGGATCGCCTGCGAGCTGGGGGCGACCGGCACCGCCCGGCACGCGCGCGCCGAGCGCCTGACGACGGCCCTGCTGGACCGGCTCTGGGACCCGGAGCGCGGGATGTTCTTCTGCCGGGACGTGCGCGGCGGCGGCCTCATCCCGGAACGATCCGTCTCCGGCCTGATCCCGCTCCTGCTCCCCACGCTGCCGAGGGAGATCACGGACGCCCTGGTCCGCACCGCCCGCGGACCGCACTTCTCGCTCGGCGACACCACCCGCCTGGTCCCGAGTTACGACCTGCTCGGCGAGGCCTTCGACCCGCACCGCTACTGGCGGGGCCCGGCCTGGTTCAACACCGCCTGGCTGCTGGAGCGCGGCCTGCGCACCCACGGCGAACGGCACCTGGCCGACGGACTGCGGAGATCGGTGCTGGAG
The DNA here is from genome assembly GCF_053587635.1 of Streptomyces sp. NPDC003635. Taxonomy (NCBI): domain Bacteria; kingdom Bacillati; phylum Actinomycetota; class Actinomycetes; order Kitasatosporales; family Streptomycetaceae; genus Streptomyces; species Streptomyces sp. NPDC003635. The sequence goes on from NZ_JBSFOK010000015.1 coordinate 20,888, forward strand.
CTGGCCGACCGCTCCGGATTCGCCGAGTACGTCGAGCCGTACACCGGCGCGGCCTGCGGCACCGCCGACTTCAGCTGGACGGCGGCGCTCGCACTCGACCTGCTGCAGGACGAGCCCGCATCGGATTCACACGTCACCAAGGACGCCGAGGGCGCCGAAGGCGTCACCGACGCCATCGAGGCAATCGACGGCATCGACATCAAAGGCATCAGGTAGCCAGCCAAACCAGGCAAACCAGGGGAGGGGAACAGGGATGACGGACCGGCATCATCTGCTCGTGCACGGGGAGACGTTCGCCGCCGTGGGAGACGGCGGCGACATCAGCGGCGTACGTGGCGGCGGCGCCCCGGACGGCATGTTCGTCAGGGACGCCCGCCACCTCAGCCGCTGGCAACTGACACTGGACGGCGCGGTGCCGGAGGCCCTGGCCCCCGTGGCCGACGCGGACACGGCCCGCTGTGTCCTGGTCCCCCGGGGCGGGCGCCAGGAGCCGCCGGCGTACACGCTCTTCCGTGAACAGGCGGTGGGAGAAGGCTCGTTCGTGGAGTGCCTGCATGTGACGAGCAACCTCCCGACGCCCACCACGGTCCGCCTGGCGATCACCGCGGACGCCGACTTCACGGACCAGTTCGAACTCCGCTCCGACCACCGCACCTACGCCAAGACCGGCGCCGTCCGCTCCCGCCAAGTCCTCGATCACGGCGTGGAGTTCGGGTACCAGCGGGGCCAATGGCGTTCCTGTACGACGGTGACGGCCGAGCCGGCCCCGGACGCCGTGGAGGAAACGGGCACCGGCGCGAGGCGCCTGGTCTGGACGCTGGATCTTGAGCCGCACGGCACGGCCGAGCTGGCGCTGAGGGTGATGGCCCGCCCGCACGGCGACAAGCGCGCCCTGCGCGTCCCGCGCTCACCGGCCGCCCTGAACGAGCAGCTACTGGCCCTGGAGGGCGAGTTCGTCGCGGGCGTCTCCTTCCCCACCGGCTGGCCGGAACTGGCGGCGGCCTGCGCCCGGGGCCTGGCGGACCTGGCCGCACTCCAGATCCCGGCGACGGGCCTGGACGGGGAAGAGGTGCGCGTCCCCGCGGCCGGTGCCCCTTGGTTCCTGACCCTCCTGGGCCGGGACGCCCTCCTGACCTCCCTCTTCGCCCTGCCCTACCGACCGGCCCTGGCCGCGGCGACCCTCCCCGCGCTGGCGGCGACGCAGGCGACGGAGACCGGCGCGGTCTCGGTGGCCCAGCCCGGCAAGATCGTGCACGAGGTCCGGCACGGCGAGCTGGCGCACTTCGGCCAGGTGCCGTACGGCCGTTACTACGGCTCGGTGGACGCGACACCGCTCTTCCTGGTCCTCCTGGGCGCCTACGTGGAACAGACGGGCGATCTCGACCTGCCCCGACGCCTGGAACGGCACGCGCGGGCGGCGGTCGCCTGGATGCTGGACCACGGCGGCCTGACCTCCCGGGGCTATCTGGTGTACCGAGCCGACCTGGGGGGCCTGGCGAACCAGAACTGGAAGGACTCCCCCGGCGCGATCTGCTGGTCCGACGGCACGAGGGCGAACGGGCCGGTGATGGCGGCGGGGGCGCAGGGGTACGCGTACGACGCGTTGCGCCGCACGGCATGGCTGGCGCGGACGGTATGGGCGGACGACAAGTACGCGGCGCTGCTGGAACAGGCGGCGGGTGATCTGCGGGACCGCTTCCAACGGGACTTCTGGATGCCGGAGCGCTCCTTCCCGGCGCTGGCCCTGGACGGCGAGGGCCGTCAGGTGGACGCGCTGGCCTCCGACGCCGGTCATCTGCTCTGGTCCGGCCTGCTGGACAAGGAGTACGGCGAGCTGGTGGGGCGGCGGCTGCTGGAGGGGGACTTCTTCTCGGGGTGGGGGGTGCGCACGCTGGCCGCGAACCAGGCCGCGTACCACCCGCTCTCCTACCACCGCGGTTCGGTCTGGCCGCACGACAACGCCCTGATCTGCCTGGGCCTCTCCCGCTACGGCCTCCACGACGAGGCCCGGACCGTGGCCCACGCCCTCGTGGACGCGGCGACGGCGACCGGCCACCGCCTCCCCGAGGTCCTGGCGGGGTACGGGCGGGAGACCCACCCGGAACCGGTCCCGTACCCCCATGCCTGTGTCCGCGAGTCCCGCTCGGCGACGGCCCCGTTGGCGCTGCTGACGGCGGTGGGCGGGGCGTAGCGCCGGGCGGCTTCGCCGCAGGTTTGCCGGGAGTTTGCCGAGCGCTGGCCCGGCCTGCCTGAACAAGCCCGCCCACGGCCCCGTACGCATCAGGGGGCGGCCCTTGCCTCCCTGCCCCACCACGAGGGACCGCGAGGAAGGACCACCGGGTGCCCGTCTTCACGCGCCTGCGCCAGCTCCCAGGCACACGAGTGGCTGAACAACCCACCCCGGCAAACCCCGACCCCACGCCGCCCGCGAAGACCCCCGACGAGCCGCCCCGCCCACCCGAACTCGCAACCCCCGACACGGAGGAGCCCCCTCAGCCGCCCACCACACCCGCCGCCAACGAGGAGCCCCCTCAGCCGCCACCCACACCCACCGCCGAGGAACCCCTTCAGCCGCCGACCGCAGCCACCGCCGAGGAACCCCCTCAGCCGCCACCCACACCCACCGCCGAGGAACCCCTTCAGCCGCCGACCGCAGCCACCGCCGAGGAACCCCCACCAGGACCACCCGCACCCGACGACGAAAGCGGCACGGGTGGTGCGGGTGGAAACACGACGGAGGCCGAAGGCGCGGCCGAGGCCGACACGCCACCCGACAACCCCCGCCGCTGGCCGGTGACCGCCCTCGCCGCCGCCCTCGTGCTCGCCACCCTCCTCCTCCCCAACAGCCTCGCCGCTCTACGCCTCAACCGCTTCACCCGACTCCCCGCGGAAGCGATCGTGGGCGCCGCGATCCTCCTCTCCCTCCCCCGCCGCCCGAGAACAGTCGTCGCCGTCCTCACCGGCACCACCCTCGGCGCCCTCACCATCCTCAACGTCCTCGACATGGGCTTCCGCGAATACCTGGGCCGCGGCTTCAATTTGGTCCTCGACTGGTCCCTCCTCGACGACGCGCAGGCGTACATGAGGGACTCGATGGGCGAGGCCACCACCCTCACCGCCACCGTCGCCGCCGTCCTCCTCGCCGTACTCCTCCTCGTCCTCACCGCGTTGGCCACGGTGAGAGTCGCCAACGCCCTGTCCGACCACAGACACCGGGCCGCGAAGGCCACCCTCATCGCCGGCACGGTCTGGATCACCTGCTCCACCCTCGGCCTCCAACTCGCCGGACTGCCGATCGCCTCCGACCGCGCGGCCTCCGCCCTGGCGATCCAGGCGAAGCGGGTTCAGGACACCCTGCGGGACGAGGCGGCGTTCGCCCGGGAGGCGAAGGCGGACCGCTTCGGCGCGACCCCGGCCGACCAGCTCCTCCCCGACCTGCGCGGCAAGGACGTGATCTTCACCTTCATCGAGAGCTACGGCCGCAGCGCGATCGAGGACGACATCATGGCCCCGGGAGTGACCAGCGCCCTGGAAGCGAGCACCGACTCCCTGAAGGCAGCGGGGTATCAGGCGCAGAGCGGCTGGCTCACCTCCGCGACCTACGGCGGGAGCAGCTGGCTGGGCCACTCGACCTTCCTCTCCGGGCTGTGGGTCGACAACCAGCAGCGCTACCGCACGGTCACCTCCGGCGACCACCTCACCCTCACCAAGGCGTTCCAGAAGACCGGCGCCTGGGACACCGTGGGGATCATGCCGGGCATCCAGAAAGGCTGGCCGGAGGCCGCTTTCTACGGCCTGGACAAGGTCTACGACGCCTTCCACCTCGGCTACCGGGGACCGAAGTTCAGCTGGTCGACGATGCCGGACCAGTACGCGCTGGAGGCCTTCCAGCGCCAGGTCCACGGCAAGAAGCGGGACAAGCCCTTGATGTCGGAGATCATCCTGACCTCCAGTCATCAGCCCTGGGCCCCGATCCCGAAGCTGGTCGACTGGGACGACCTGGGCGACGGCTCGCTCTTCGACGCCATCCAGAAGGAGGGCAAGAAGCCGCAGGACATCATCACGGACACCACCAAGTCCCGTGAGGAGTACGGCAAGTCCATCGCGTACTCGGTGACGTCCCTGACCCAGTGGCTGGAGCGCTACGGCACCGAGGACACGGTCCTGGTCTTCCTCGGCGACCACCAGCCGATCGCCCGGGTCAGCGGCAACCAGGCCAGCCGGGACGTCCCGATCTCGATCGTGGCCAAGGACCCGGAGGTCCTCGACAGGATCAGCAGCTGGAACTGGACCGAAGGCCTCCAGCCCGCCCCCAACGCCCCCGTCTGGAAGATGGACACCTTCCGAGACCGCTTCCTGACGGCCTACGGATCGACCCCCCACCCGACGAAGGACTGAGGCTCCTCACGGCGCGCCCATCGCCTGCCGCGCCACCTCGACGAACCCCGCCAGCAGCCGCTTGAACTCCTCGTGAAACGCGTCGAACCGCTCCTGCGCCCCCGACACCCCGAGGACGAAGTGCCACAGCGTCCGGTTCGTCTCCGCCGCCACGTCCAGCACCGCGTCGGCCGCCTCGGCGGCGTCGGCCGGTCCCTCCAGCGCGACGACCCGCACACTCCGCATGAGGGGGTCGTACGCGTCCCGGAGCTCGCCCCGCAGTTCCTGGATCCGCGTCCGCAGCTCATCGGCGTCAGCGAGGTGCGTGAACGCGAACGCCGCCCGCCAGTACAACTCGCCCGCGACGTGGGCCTGTTCCATGAGGTCGAGGTAGGCGGCCCGGCGCAACTCCCTGACCCGCCCGCGCTCCTGGGCCAGCGCCGACGACTCGGCCTGGGCCCGGGCGGCCCGTACGTTCCCGAGATTGGTCACCCAGCTCGCCAGCACCGCCGTACCGCCGGTGAGGGCCGCGACCCACATCGCGCCGTCCGCCACGCCGCCCAGTGTCGGCGCCGTGCCGTCCGCTGTCGAGATCGCCTCAGCCGCCGGAGGTGTCCAGCTCCGCGTCCTCGCTCACGCCCGCGCAGTCGTACGGGTCCTTCAGCCAGCCGTCCGGGAGGACGACCCGGTTGTTGCCGGAGGTACGGCCGCGGGGGCCGTCGGCGCCGAGCGGCCAGGGCTGGTCGAGGTCCAGCTCGTCGAGGCCGGAGCGGAGTTCCTCCAGGGAGGACGTGATCGCCAGCCGCTTGCGCATCTCGGAGCCGACCGCGAAGCCCTTCAGGTACCAGGCGACGTGCTTGCGGAAGTCGATGACGCCGCGCGCCTCGTCGCCGATCCACTCGCCGAGCAGGGTGGCGTGCCGCACCATGACGTCGGCGACCTCGCGGAGCGCGGGGCGGGCGATGTCCTGGTCCCGCCCCTCGAACGCGGCGACCAGGTCCGAGAACAGCCACGGCCGCCCCAGGCACCCGCGCCCGACCACGACCCCGTCACAGCCGGTCTCCCGCATCATCCGCACCGCGTCCTCGGCCGACCAGATGTCGCCGTTGCCGAGCACCGGGATCTCGGGCACATGCTCCTTGAGGCGCGCGATGGCGTCCCAGTCGGCCGTACCGCCGTAGTGCTGGGCGGCCGTACGACCGTGCAGGGCGATGGCCGTGACCCCTTCCTCGACGGCGATCCGGCCGGCGTCGAGGAAGGTGATGTGGTCGTCGTCGATGCCCTTGCGCATCTTCATCGTGACCGGCAGGTCACCCGCCCCGCTGACCGCCTCGCGCAGGATGGCCCGCAGCAGGTTCCGCTTGTACGGCAGCGCCGAGCCGCCACCCTTGCGGGTCACCTTCGGCACCGGGCAGCCGAAGTTCAGGTCGATGTGATCGGCGAGCCCTTCCTCCGCGATCATGCGGACGGCCTTGCCGACGGTCGCCGGGTCCACGCCGTACAGCTGGATCGACCGGGGCTTCTCGCTCTCGTCGAAGTGGATCAGCTGCATGGTCTTCTCGTTGCGCTCGACCAGCGCCCGAGTGGTGATCATCTCGCTGACGAACAGCCCCTTGCCCCCGCTGAACTCCCTGCACAGCGTGCGGAAGGGTGCGTTGGTGATCCCGGCCATGGGGGCCAGGACGACGGGCGGCTGAACGGTGTGCGGGCCGATCTGCAGGGGGGTGACGGTCGTGGGCATTCCCCCATTGTGCCGTGCAATGAGTTCGTAAAATTCGTTAGTTAGACGCACTATCGAAATCGGCGTACGATGGAGACCATGCCCGAGCTCAGCCACCGCCGACGCCTGCTGGTGCTCGCGATCTGCTGTATGAGCCTGCTGATCGTGAGCCTCGACAACACCGTCCTCAATGTGGCCCTGCCCTCGCTGCAGCAGGATCTGCACGCGAGCACGGCGGGCCTGCAGTGGACGATCGACGCGTACACGCTGGTCCTCGCCTCGCTGCTGATGCTCGCGGGCTCCACCGCCGACCGCATCGGTCGCAAGCGCGTCTTCATGGCGGGCCTGGTCGTCTTCACGATCGGCTCGGCCCTGTGCTCGATGGCCCCCAGCCTGGAGGCCCTGGTCGCCTTCCGCATGGTGCAGGCGGTGGGCGGCTCGATGCTCAACCCGGTCGCCATGTCGATCATCACCAACACCTTCACGGATCCGCGCGAGCGGGCCCGGGCGATCGGGGTCTGGGGCGCGGTGGTCGGCATCTCGATGGCGGCGGGCCCGCTGGTGGGCGGCCTGCTGGTGGACTCGGTCGGCTGGCGCTCGATCTTCTGGGTCAACCTCCCGGTGGGCCTCGCGGCCCTGTTCCTGACCCTCCGCCACGTCCCGGAGTCCAGGGCCCCCAAGCCCCGCCGGGTGGACCCGGTCGGCCAGCTCCTGGTGATCGCCCTGTTCGGTTCCCTGACGTACGCGATCATCGAGGCGCCGAACTCCCTGACGGCGAGCCTCCCGCTCGCGGCCGTGGCGCTGTGCGCCCTGCTGGCCCTGCTCCGGTACGAACCCCGCCGCGCCGAACCTCTCATCGACCTGCGCTTCTTCCGCTCGGCACCCTTCAGCGGCGCCACGGTGATCGCGATCAGCGCGTTCGCCGCGCTGGGTGGCTTCCTGTTCCTGTCGACGCTGTACCTCCAGAACGTCCGCGGTCTGACCGCCCTGGAGGCCGGCCTGTGGATGCTGCCGATGGCGATACCGACCTTCCTGTGCGCACCCCTGTCCGGCCGCCTGGTGGGCAATCGCGGGCCGCGCCTCCCGCTGCTCGTCGCGGGCGTGGCCATGACCGCGAGCGCCCTGCTCTTCGCCGTGTTCGACGCCGAGACCTCCCACCCGACCCTGTTCCTCGGCTACGCCCTCTTCGGCATCGGCTTCGGCTTCGTCAACGCCCCCATCACCAACACGGCGGTCTCCGGCATGCCCCGGTCCCAGGCGGGCGTCGCCGCCGCCGTCGCCTCGACCAGCCGCCAGCTCGGCCAGACCCTCGGGGTCGCGGTGGTCGGGGCCGTACTCGCCGCGGGCGTGGGCGCGTCCACGTACCAGGACGCCTTCGTCACGGCGGCGGTCCCCGGCTGGTGGATCCTCACGGCCTGCGGCCTCGCCGTGCTCCTTCTCGGACTCCTCACCACCGGCCCCTGGGCCCGCCGAACCGCCGAACGCACGGCCGACCGGCTGCAGTCGCCGGAGGTGCGCGAGGCGTCGAGGATCAGCGCCTAGCGGCCAGCGCGTGCAGCTTCTCCAGCCGCAGCCTCGACTCCTCGTCCGCCGGCACGTACGTCACCACCCGCGGACCCACCTCCGGGCCCAGCCAGAAGTCCGTGTGGTCGACCACCAGGCGGCCGACGTGGCGGTTGAGGAATTCCTTGCGCTTGGTGCGGTGGGCCACCACCTCGTGGCGGTCCCAGGCCGCGCGGAACTCGGCGGACTCCGTGCGCAGCCGCTTCAGGAGCATCTTCCAGGCGGGTTCCGAGAGATGGCCGGCCATCGTGGCGCGGAAGCGGGCCGCCATCAGGCGCTGGGTCTCCTCCAGGTGCACGATCGACGAGCGCCACTCGTCGTTCGTGTACGACAGGATCATGCAGTTGCGGTCCTCCGGCGGCACCGCGTCCAGGTCGCAGAGCAGCTGCCCGTACGTGCTGTTGTAGGCGAGGATGTCGTACCGGCTGTTCTGCACGCAGGCCGGGATCGGCTCCAGACCCGTGAGGACCGCCCGCAGTGCCGGGGTGACCGAGGGGCAGCTCGTCGCCGGGGTCGGGTCCACCGCTCCGGCGAGCTGGAAGAGGTGGGCGCGCTCGCCCGCGTCCAGGAGCAGCGCCCGGGCCAGGGCGTCCAGCACCTGGACCGAGACCTGGATGTCCCGCGCCTGCTCGAGCCACGTGTACCAGGTGACGCCGACCGCCGACAGCTGGGCGACCTCCTCACGGCGCAGTCCCGGCGTCCGGCGCCGACGGCCGCGGGGCAGGCCCACCTGCTCGGGGGCGATGTGCTCGCGCCGGTGCCGCAGGAACGCGGCGAGTTCATGCCGCCGCACGTCCGCCTCGCGGGTGCGCGGGCTCGCGGTCTGTTCCTGCGCCATGGTCGTCATGCCCCCAGCCTGCCGCCGTACCAACCCTGTTGCCAGGTAGTCCTTCTACCAGGATAAAGACACTCTGGTACCAGCCTCCGGGTGGGCGCAGGCTCGACACCGTGACCGAGACCATGACCTCACAGCAGGCCCGAGCCACCGCCGCGCCCCCCACGCTCGGCGGACTCGGCCTGTTCACCGTGCTGCTGGGCGCGGCACTTCCGCTCATCGACTTCTTCATCGTCAACGTGGCCCTGCCCACCATCGGCCACGACCTCGCCGCGAGCGAGTCCGTCCTGGAACTCGTCGTCGCGGGCTACGGCGTCGCCTACGCCGTGCTGCTCGTCCTCGGCGGCCGGCTCGGCGACCTCTTCGGCCGGCGCCGGCTCTTCCTCGGCGGCATGGCGGCCTTCGGAATCACCTCGCTGGCGTGCGGGCTCGCGCCGACCGCGTGGACGCTCGTCGCCGCCCGGGTGGCGCAGGGCGCCGCGTCCGCCGCGATGCTCCCGCAGGTCCTCGCCACCATCCAGTCGGCCACCGCGGGCCCCCGCCGCGCCAAGGCCATGGGCCTCTACGGCGCCACCGCGGGCCTGTCCATGGTCGCCGGGCAGATCCTCGGCGGGATCCTCGTCGCCGCCGATCTCGCCGGAACCGGCTGGCGCTCGGTGTTCCTGGTGAACGTGCCCGTCGTCGTCCTCGCCCTGTTCCTCGCCGTCCGCGCCGTCCCCGAGACCCGCTCCGCCCGCCCCGAACCGGTCGACGGACCCGGCACGGTCCTGCTCGCCGCGGCCCTGCTGACCCTGCTGGTCCCGCTCACCGAGGGCCGGGCGGCGGGCTGGCCGCTGTGGACCTGGCTGTCGCTGGCCGCCTTCCCGTTCGCGGCCGCGGCGTTCTACGCGGTGGAGCGCGGCGCCGACCGGCGCGGCCGGACTCCGCTGGTGCCGCCGAGCCTGTTCGCGCTCACCTCGCTGCGACGCGGTCTGGTGATGATCCTGCCGTTCTCGATCGGCTTCAGCGGCTTCATGTTCGTCATCGCGGTGGCGCTCCAGGAGGGCGCGGGCCTCGGTCCGGTCCCGGCCGGCCTCGCGCTGCTGCCGATGGCGGTCTCCTTCTTCGCCGTCTCGCTCGCCGGACCCCGCCTGGTCGCCCGGTACGGCGTCCGCGTGGTGACCGCCGGCGCCGTGCTCCAGGGCGTGGGGCTCGGCCTGCTGGCCCTGACCGCCTGGCGCTCCTGGCCGGACCTCGGCCTGCTCACGCTGCTCCCCGGAGCGGCGGTCGCGGGCGCGGGCCAGGCCCCTCAACTGCCGGTGCTGTTCCGGATCGTGCTCTCCGAGGTGCCGCCCGCGCGGGCCGGCGTGGGCAGCGGCGTGATGATCACCGCCCAGCAGTCGGCGCTGGCGCTGGGCGTGGCCACCCTGGGCACGCTCTTCCTCTCCCTGGTCCCGGGCCTGGGCATGCGCGACGCCCTGGTCGTCACGCTGCTCGTGCAGTTGGCGACCGTGGTCCTGACCGCGCTGCTCAGCCTGCGCCTGCCAGGGCACAGCTTGGCCAACTCGGTGTGAAGGAACCCCTTTTGATGTTGCTCTTGCTGCACACTCCTCCTTGAATTCCCAGGCCCCCTGGAGGCGTCATGCCGCAGATCAACACGAGCAAGGTCACCCGCTGGGACCAGCACGGCCGCGAACACGTCGTCCAGGTACGGCGCACGGGAGTGCAGCGGACGGTCAGATGCGACACCTGCGGGTGGCGCATCTCGGCTCAGTTCCTGCCCTGGCTGAAGGCGGAGGAGCATCTGGCGGAGGCGCACCAGGCGACGGTGGATCCGACCGTCGCCTGACAGCCCTCCCCCTTGTGGGAGCGCTCCCAGACACGGCACGATGCGGGGGTGACCCATGCCGTGCGCCCCTACCGCCCCGAGGACCAGCCCGCCCTGGAAGACATCTGCGTCCGCACCGCGCACCAGGGCGGCGACAGCCGTCCCCACTACGCGGACCCGGCCGTCTTCCCCGCCACCTTCGCGACCCCCTACGTCCACCTGGAGCCCGAGCTCGCGTTCGTGCTGGACGACGGACAGGGACAGGCCGTCGGCTACGTCCTCGGCACCGCCGACACCCCCCGTTTCGCCGCGGAGTTCCGTACGAAGTGGCTGCCGAAGGTCGCCTTCCGCCACCCGGCGCCCAAGGGCCCGCCCAGGACCCCCGACGAGACGATCGCCGACCTGCTCCACCGCCCGGAACGGATGGTCCTGCCCGAGCTGATCGCCTACCCGGCCCATCTGCACATCGACCTGCTCCCCGAGTGGCAGGGCAAGGGCCACGGCCGGTCCCTGATGCGGACGTTCCTCCAGGCCCTGGACGACCGCGGGGTCCCCGCCGTGCACCTGGTCATGGCGACGGCCAACACCCGCGCCCGCGCCTTCTACGACCGGATGGGCTTCCACGAGATCAAGGTGCCGGGCCTGGGCCAGTCCACCTGCCTGGGCCGGACGACCCGGGACCACTGAGCCCTCAGTCCGCCCGCAGCCCCCGGACGAGCAGATCCACCACGGCCTCGAACTCGCTCTGCGCGTCCGGCCGTTCCCACTCCCGGTGATAGCCGGGGTCGTGGAAGCGGGCCGTGGCCTGGAAGACGGCGCGGGCCGTGGTGAGCGGGTCGTCGGAGGAGAAGGATCCCGACTCCACTCCGGAGCGGACGATCTCGGCGAGCTGGCCGGTCAGGTCGTCGATGTGCTCGTCGACCGCGTCACTGTTCTCCGTGGTCAGCACGGTGTACGTGGCGAACAGCTCGGGGTCGTCCCCGGCCTTGTGCCGCTTGGCGTCGAACAGGGCCAGCAGCCAGGCCTCCAGCCGGGACTCCGGCTCGCGCCCGCTCTCGGCGACGATCCCGGACAGCACCTCGGACGTACGGTCCAGCCAGCGCTTGGTCACCGCCTCGCGCAGCGCCGCCTTGGTCCGGAAGTGCCGGTAGACGCTGCCGTGGCTGACACCGAGCGCGCGGGCCACGTCCACCACGGTGGCCTTGGCCGGGCCGTGGCGGCGCAGCACCTCCTCGGTGGCCTCGAGGATGCGCTCGGCGGTCAGGGCTTCGGAGGTCGGTGCCATGGAGGAGACCGTACCTTCGGGTCTCATCTGCTGCCGAGGTGGGCCATCTGCGCCGCCGGGTAGCGGTCGCCCGCGGCGGCGTCGGCCGGCACCGCCCGCTCGATCGCGGCGAGGTCCGCCTGATCCAGGGCGATGTCGAGGGCCCCGAGCGACTCGGTCAGCCGCTGCCGGGTCCGGGCGCCGACGAGCGGCACGATGTCCTCGCCCCGGGAGAGCACCCAGGCGATGGCGGTCTGCGCGACCGTCACCCCCTTGTGCTCGGCGATCTTGCGCAGGGCCTCGACGAGGTTCAGGTTGTGCCGGAGGTTGTCTCCCTGGAAGCGGGGTGACACGGAGCGGAAGTCGTTGGCGGCGAGCTGCCGGTCGCGGCTGAAGTGGCCGGAGATCAGCCCGCGGGACAGGACACCGTAGGCGGTGATGCCGATGCCCAGTTCCCGGGTGGTGGGCAGGATCTCCTCCTCGATGCCCCGGGAGATCAGCGAGTACTCGATCTGGAGGTCGGAGATCGCGGCGGTGGCGGCGGCGCGGCGGATGGTGTCGGCGCCGACCTCGCTCAGGCCGATGTGACGGACGTACCCCTTCTCGACGAGTTCGGCGATGGCGCCGACGGTCTCCTCGATCGGCACGCCCGGGTCGAGCCGGGCGATCCGGTAGACGTCGATGTGGTCGACGCCGAGGCGCTGCAGGGAGTACGCGGCGAAGTTCCGCACGGCCGCGGGCCGTCCGTCGTAGCCGCTCCAGCCGCCGTCCGGGTCCCTGAGCGCGCCGAACTTCACGCTGACCAGCGCCTGTTCGCGGCGCTCGGCGGGCGCGGCGCGCAGGGCCTCGCCGATCAGCGTCTCGTTGTGCCCCATGCCGTAGAAGTCGCCGGTGTCCAGCAGGGTCACGCCCGCCTCCAGGGCGGCGTGGATCGTCGCGATCGACTCGGCCCGGTCGGCGTCGCCGTACAACGCGGACATGCCCATGCAGCCGAGACCGAGGGCGGAGACCTGAGGGCCGGTGGTTCCGAGGGTGCGTGTCTGTGTGGTCATGGAAACAGTCTGACATGACAGCTGACAGATTTCAATATCTGTCAGCTGTCATTTGTCATTCACCGCCGGGCACCTTCCTGCATCTGATTGGTCCAGACCTATTGACGAAAGGTCTGGACCGCGCGCACAGTCGTCTCGAACAGCTCTGTCATGCCTACGACACCTCACCGCACCCCCACCGGGAGGCCTCGCATGATCCGCCGCGCCCTCAGCCTGCTCACCGCAGCAGTGGCGACCGCCTGTCTGACCCAGCTCCCCGCCGCGCCCGCCGCCACCGCCGCCGACACCTGCGCCGTGAAGTCCAAGCCCGCCGGAAAGGTCCTCCAGGGCTACTGGGAGAACTGGGACGGCGCCGCCAACGGCGTCCATCCGCCCTTCGGCTGGACCCCGATCACCGACTCCCGGATCGGCGCGCACGGCTACAACGTGATCAACGCGGCCTTCCCGGTCATCCGCTCCGACGGCACCGCGCTGTGGGAGGACGGCATGGACACGGGCGTGAAGGTGGCGACACCGGCCGAGATGTGCGCGGCGAAGGCGGCGGGCCGGACGATCCTGCTCTCCATCGGCGGCGCGACGGCCGGTATCGACCTCAACTCCACCGCCGTGGCGGACCGTTTCGTCGCGACCATCGTGCCGATCCTGCAGAAGTACAACTTCGACGGCATCGACATCGACATCGAGACCGGCCTGATCGGCAGCGGCAACATCAGCCAACTGTCCACGTCCCAGGCCAACCTGATCCGCATCATCGACGGCATCCTGGCCCGCATGCCGGCCAACTTCGGCCTGACGATGGCCCCGGAGACGGCCTACGTCACCGGCGGCAGCGTCGTCTACGGCTCGATCTGGGGCGCCTACCTGCCGATCATCAAGAAGTACGCCGACAACGGCCGCCTGTGGTGGCTGAACATGCAGTACTACAACGGCAGCATGTACGGCTGCTCCGGCGACTCCTACTCGGCCGGCACCGTCCAGGGCTTCGTGGCCCAGACCGACTGCCTCAACAGGGGCCTGGTCATCCAAGGTACGACGATCAGGGTGCCGTACGACAAGCAGGTCCCGGGCCTGCCCGCCCAGTCCGGCGCGGGCGGCGGCTACATGTCACCGTCGCTGGTCGCCCAGGCCTGGCGCCACTACGGCACCTCCCTGAAGGGCCTGATGACCTGGTCGATCAACTGGGACGGCTCGAAGAACTGGACCTTCGGCGACAACGTCAAGGCGCTCCAGGGCCGTTGACCGAGCGCTTGCCCGGGACCCCGAGCACCTCGAGCATCGCCCGCGTCGCCGGACTCGGATTGAACCGGCTCCACGCGAGCACCTCGACGCGGCGCGGCCCGTCCAGCACCGGGACCAGCGCCAGCCCGGGGTTCCGGTCGGCCAGCGGCCGGACGAAGGCCGAGGGCAGCAGCGCGACCCCGAGCCCCCGCTCGGTCAGCCGGGTGATCAACTCGACGACGCCGACCTCGTACGCCACGTCCCGCACCAGCCCGGCGGCGGTGAACGCCTGATCGGACTGGGCGCGGGCGGGCGTGCCGTGCATGAAGTCCACGAACGTCTCACCGGCGATGTCCCGCAGCCCGACCCGCCGGGCACCCGCGAGCCGGTGCCCGGCCGGCACCACCAGCACATGCTCGTCGTGATCGAGGATCAGTGTCTCCACCTCGGTGGGCCGCTGGTCCTCGGGCAGTCCGAGGAAGGCGATGTCCAGGTCCCCGTCCCGGATCGCCGCCACCAAGTCGTCGCTGCGCCCGGAGCGCAGCACGACCCGGACCTCGGGGTGCAGGCCGCGATAGCGCTGCACCAGTTCCGGCACGTCGACCGCGGCGGCCGTCACGATGACACCGACGGCGAGCCGTCCTCGTACGATCCCGGCCGCCGCGGCGGCGTCCGCCGCCGCGCGGTCGGCGGCGGCCAGGCACTCCCGAGCGCCGACCAGGAACGCCTCCCCGGCGCTGGTCAGTTCCACCCGCCGGCTGGTCCGGGCGAACAGCTTCACCCCCAACTCCTTTTCCAGACCGGCGATCCGATGGCTCAGGGACGACTGCACCACGGCACAGCGCTCGGCGGCGCGCGTGAAGTTGCGGGTCTCGGCGACGGCGACGACGTACCGCATCTGCTGGAGGTCCACGCATCCATCGTTGTCGTTCATCACTGCTATCGCAACCATGCTTTGGAGACATGGCTGAGGCAGGCCGAGACTGCGGGACATGCAGAACTCCTCCGCCCGGCAGCCCTCGACCGTCGCGCTGACCGCGCTCGCCCCCGCGTCCTGGGGCACCACCTACGCGGTGACCACGGAGCTGCTTCCGCCCGGCCACCCGCTGTTCGCCGCGGTGCTGCGGGCCCTGCCCGCCGGGCTGCTGGCGCTGGCGTTCACCCGGGTCCTGCCGCGCGGCGACTGGTGGTGGAAGGCCGCGGTGCTCGGCACCCTCAACATCGGCGCGCTGTTCCCCCTGCTGTTCGTGGCGGCGGAGCGCCTGCCCGGAGGCGTGGCCGGCACCCTCGGCGCCGTCCAGCCGCTGCTGGTCGCCGGGTTGGCCATCCCGCTGCTCCACCAGCGGGCCACGGCCTGGGCATGGAGCTGGGGCGTGCTCGGCGTCCTCGGCGTCGGGCTCGTGGTGCTCGGCCCGCAGGCCCGGCTGGACGCCGTGGGCGTGCTCGCGGGTCTCGGCGGTACGGCGGGCATGGCGGCCGGAGTCGTCCTGACCAAACGGTGGGGGCGGCCCGCCGGGGTCGGTCCGGTGACCCTCGCGGGCTGGCAACTGACGGTCGGCGGGCTGGTGCTGCTGCCGCTCACCGTCCTCGTCGAAGGCGCGCCGCCCGCGATCGGCGGCGAGGCCGCCCTCGGCTACCTCTGGCTCGGTGGGATGGGCGGGCTGATCTCGTTCACGCTCTGGTTCCGGGGGCTCGGCCGGCTCCCGGTCGGCGCGTCCGCCCCGCTGGTGCTGCTGTCCCCGCTGGTCGCGACCCTGGCGGGCCTCGCACTCGGCGAGACGCTGGGCGCGCTCCAGGTCGTCGGCTTCGTCCTCGCCCTCGCCGCGCTGCTCGCCGCGCAGTTCAACGCCCCTGATCTGACAAACCTGTTCACAAGGAGAGCGGATTCCATGACCAAGCACCTGACCATCGCCGTGCTCGGCGCCACCGGCATGGTCGGCAGCCGGGTCGTCACCGAGGCCGCCGCCCGCGGACACCGGGTGCGCGCGCTGTCCCGCAACCCCGCGGCCGACGACCCCAACGTGACGCCGTACGCGGTCGACGCCGGCGACCCGGACGCCCTGCGCGAGGCCCTCGCGGGCGCCGACGCCGTGGTGGTCGCCGTGCGGACCGAGCCGGCCGACCAGGACTTCCTCGTCCGTACGACCCGTGCCGTGCTGGACACCGGCATACGCACCCTCGTGGTCGGCGGCGCCGGCGTGCTGCGCAGCCCCGGGGACCCCGCGCTGCTGATCGCCGACAACTCCGCCTACGTGCCCGCAGAGGTGCGGCCGGTCGCCGCGGCCGGGGTGGCCCAGCTGCGGGCCTGCGAGGCGTACGCCCACCGCGACTGGGTCTACCTCGCGCCGCCCGCCCTGCTGGAGCCGGGCGAGCGGACCGGACGCCACCGGCGCGGCACCGACACCCTGCTCACCTCCGCGGACGGCCGCTCCTGGATCAGTGCCGAGGATCTGGCCCTCGCGGTCCTGGACGAACTCGAAAGCCCGGGCGCGGAGCGGCTGTTCACGGTCGCCCACGCGACTACCGGGCGGTGAAGGCCAGCTTCGCCCCCAGCGCCACGAAGGACCCGGCGAAACTCCGGCGCAGCCAGGTCATCACCCCGGGCCGTGCGACGACCTTGCTGCGGACGGAGGCGGCCAAGACGCCGTAGACCGCGAAGACGACGAAGGTCGCCAGCATGAACACCCCGCTGAGCGCCAGCATCCGTGGCACGGCACGCGGTCCGTCCGGGTCCACGAACTGGGGCAGGAACGCGAAGAAGAACATGGTCAGCTTGGGGTTGAGCAGATTGATCAGCACACCTCGGACGATCATCCGCCCCGCGGACAACGGCGCCGAGGCCTCCTGCACGGTGATCGCCTCCTTGTCCCGGAGGGTGGCCCAGGCCATGTACAGGAGGTAGGCGACTCCGGCGTACTTGAGGATCTGGAAGGCCGTGGCGCTGGCGTGCAGCAGGGCGGCGACCCCGGTGATCGTGGCCACCATGTGCGGCAGGATCCCGAGGGCGCAGGCGAAGGCGGCGACGACACTGGCCCGCCGCCCGTAGGAGAGCCCGGCGGCGAGGGTGTAGACGACGCCGGTACCGGGCGTGGCGACGACGACCAGGGTGGTCAGCAGAAACGCGATGCTCATACGGCCACCCTGGCCTCGTCACCGGCCCGCTGACAGAGCCAATCGGGCGCGCGGTTGGCGGACCAATCAGCCCTGCCGGAGCGGTATCGCGAGGTCCACGACCTGGCGCCCCCGCGGGAAGGACCCCGTGGAGGTGGCCGCCCCGGTGAGGACGTCGACGCGGAGGAGGCGCGAACCGGTCACCGCCCAGCCGGTGTTGGTGCCCCGGCTCGCCGAACTGTGGATGTCGAAGCCGGAGTCGGGCGGGACGTCGGTGCCGAGCCCGCCGGTGGGGGCGAGGGTGCCGGCGTTCGCCGGGGACTGCACGGAGATCCGG
Source organism: Streptomyces sp. NPDC003635 (assembly GCF_053587635.1). Classification (NCBI taxonomy): domain Bacteria; kingdom Bacillati; phylum Actinomycetota; class Actinomycetes; order Kitasatosporales; family Streptomycetaceae; genus Streptomyces; species Streptomyces sp. NPDC003635. The sequence goes on from NZ_JBSFOK010000015.1 coordinate 38,172, forward strand.
TCCTGGGCGGTGTCGAGGTCGAAGAGGGTGGTGGCGGTGGCGGCGCTGAGGTCGTTGTTGGTGTACGCCGCCCCCGTCACGCCGGTCGCGGTCGTACCGGTCGTCGCGGGCGGGACCGGCGGGTTGGTGAGCGTGCCGTCGACGGCGGTGCCGCCCGCGGCGGGTGCGCCCGCCGGGTCGTCGATGTTGTGCCGGAGGTTCTGGCCGGTGTCGCTGATGACCCGGAGCCGGTTGGCGGCCGGGTTGAAGTCGACGCCGAAGGACGTGCCCCGCAGAGCGACGCCGAGCTGGGAGACCTTGGTCGCCCTGGCGCCGATCTCGCGGACCGTGTAGATCCCGCCCCGGTCGCCGACGCCGTACAGCTTGTTGTTCTGCACCCGGTAGTCGATGCCGACGAGTTTCGTGTCGCCCCTGAGGCCACTGATCCTGCCCAGCGGCAGGACGGTACCGGGACGGTCGACGCGGAAGCTGACGAGCCGCTGATCGGCGGTCAGGCCGACCGCGCGGAGCCGGTCGCTCGCGACCCCCGCGAACCCGGCCCCGGAACCGGTCTGCGTGGAGACCGACGACCCGTCCCGCCCGCCGTGGTCGCTCGCCGCGACATAGCCGACGGAACCGATGGCCAGGGCCAGGACGGCCGCCCCGATGACTGCTTGCTTGCGCATGGTGCCCCCCGTACAGGACGCGCGGCCCCCGGTGGGCCCCGCATGTCCTGCACTTCGGAGCCGAATGCGCCCAGGATGGGCGAAACCCCGGTTCCGTTACATCCGTGACGGAACCGGGGTTTTCGTCGACCTTCGGTGACTAGCAGCCGATCAGACGGGAGGCCAGGTAGCCCTCGATCTGGTCCAGGGACACGCGCTCCTGCTTCATCGAGTCGCGCTCGCGGACGGTGACCGCGTTGTCGTCCAGGGTGTCGAAGTCGACCGTCACGCAGTACGGCGTGCCGATCTCGTCCTGGCGGCGGTAGCGGCGGCCGATGGCACCGGCGTCGTCGAACTCGATGTTCCAGTGCTGGCGCAGCGCCTGGGCGAGGCCCTTGGCCTTCGGCGACAGGTCGGCGTTGCGGGACAGCGGAAGCACCGCGACCTTCACCGGGGCGAGGCGGTGGTCCAGGCGCAGTACCGTGCGCTTCTCCATCTTGCCCTTGGCGTTCGGCGCCTCGTCCTCGACGTAGGCGTCGAGGAGGAACGCCAGCATCGCCCGGCCGACACCGGCCGCCGGCTCGATGACGTACGGCGTCCAGCGCTCCTGGGCCTCCTGGTCGTAGTAGGCGAGGTCCTGGCCGGAGGCCTTGGAGTGCGCGGTGAGGTCGTAGTCGGTGCGGTTGGCGACACCCTCCAGCTCGCCCCACTCGTTGCCGCCGAACTGGAAGCGGTACTCGATGTCAGCGGTGCGCTTGGAGTAGTGGGAGAGCTTCTCCTTCGGGTGCTCGTACCACCGCATGTTCTCCTCGCGCAGGCCCAGGCCGGTGTACCAGTTCCAGCGCTGCTCCATCCAGTACTCCTGCCACTTCTCGTCCTCGCCCGGCTTGACGAAGAACTCCATCTCCATCTGCTCGAACTCGCGGGTGCGGAAGATGAAGTTGCCGGGCGTGATCTCGTTGCGGAAGGACTTGCCCATCTGCGCGATGCCGAACGGCGGCTTCCTGCGCGAAGCGACCTGCACCTGGGCGAAGTTGGTGAAGATGCCCTGGGCGGTCTCCGGGCGCAGGTAGGCGACCGAGCCGCTGTCCTGGGTCGGGCCGAGGTGGGTGGAGAGCAGGCCCGAGAACTGCTTGGGCTCGGTGAACTGGCCCTTGTTGCCGCAGTTGGGGCAGTTGACGTCCGCGAGGCCGTTCTCCGGGAGGCGGTTGTGCTTGGCCTCGTAGGCCTCTTCCAGGTGGTCGGCGCGGAACCGCTTGTGGCAGGAGGTGCACTCCGTCAGCGGGTCCGTGAACGTGGCGACGTGACCGGAGGCCACCCAGACCTCGGGGGCCAGGATCACGGACGAGTCGAGACCGACCACGTCCTCGCGCGACGTCACCATGTAGCGCCACCACTGACGCTTGAGGTTCTCCTTGAGCTCGACACCCAGCGGTCCGTAGTCCCAGGCGGCGCGCTGACCACCGTAGATCTCACTGCAAGGGAAAACGAAGCCACGGCGCTTGCTCAGGCTGACGATGGTGTCGATCTTGTCGGCGGCCACGGTGCTCTCTTCATGACGAATGGACGGCAGCGAATGCCTCAGCGTACCGGCGGGCACTCCCCCTCGACCAAATCGGTAGCGCTCTGTGGACGGCCCATCACGGTTGTTGACAATCATTTCCATTCTTGCTGAAAATGAGAGTCATGAACGTACGACGACACCACATATCCGGGATCGCGGTCGCGGCGGCCACCGCTCTCGGTCTCGGCACTCTCTCCGCCTGCTCCGACAGCGCGGCCGCGGGCAACACGGAGAAGTTCGACGTCGTCGCGTCGTTCTACCCGATGGCCTACCTCGCCGAGCAGATCGGCGGTGACCACGTCAACGTCACCAGCCTCACCGAGCCCGGCCAGGAGCCGCACGACCTGGAGATCAGCGCCAAGCAGACCGCGCAGCTCCAGGAGTCCGACGCGGCCCTCTACCTCAGGGGCCTGCAGCCCTCCGTCGACGAGGCGATCTCCCAGTCCGAGGTCGCCACGAAGATCGACGCCACCACGCTGACCTCCCTGGAGGAGCACGGCACCGAGGTCGGCGGCCACGCGGAGGAGCACGAGGAAGAAGAGCACGACCACGAAGACGGCGGGAAGGACCCGCACGTCTGGCTCGACCCGGTGAAGTACGCCGAGGTCGCCGAGGGCGTCGGCAAGGCCTTCGAGAAGGCCGACCCGGACCACGCCGCCGACTACAGGAAGAACACCGAGGCCCTGGTCGAGAAGCTCGGCGAGCTCGACACCCGGTTCGAGGACGGTCTGCGGAACACCGACTCCAAGGTCTTCATCACCACGCACGCCGCCTTCGGCTACCTCGCCGAGCGCTACGGCCTGACCGAGGAGGCCATCAGCGGCCTCGACCCGGAGTCCGAGCCGAGCGGTGCCCGGGTGAAGGAACTCGAGAAGATGGCCAAGGCCGACGGCGTCACCACTGTGTTCTACGAGACGCTCGTCAGCGACAAGACCGCGAAGACCCTCGCCTCCGACGCGAACCTGGAGACGGCCGTCCTGGACCCGATCGAGGGCATCACCGACAAGTCCGCGGGCGACGACTACATCCAGGTCATGGACGCCAACCTCAAGGCGCTCCAGACCGCGCTCGGCGCCAAGTGACCAACCCGGAGGACCTCGTGAGCGAGTCCGTCATATCCCTGCGCGGCGTCCGCGCCGACCTCGGCTCGCGGCCCGTCCTGCGCGGTATCGACCTCACCGTCTCGCGCGGTGAGGTCGTCGCGCTGCTCGGCGCCAACGGCTCCGGCAAGTCGACCGCCGTGCGCAGCGTCATCGGCCAGGTGCAGACGAGCGCCGGCAAGATCGAGCTGTTCGGCACCCCGCGCCGCCGCTTCCGCGACTGGCACCGGATCGGCTACGTCCCCCAGCGCACGACCGCCGCGGGCGGCGTCCCGGCCACGGTGACCGAGGTCGTCTCCTCGGGGCGCCTCTCGCGCGCCCGCTTCGGCCTGCTGCGCAAGGCGGACCGCGAGGCCGTGCGCCGGGCGCTGGAGCTGGTCGGCATGGCGGACCGCGCGAAGGACTCCGTGGACGCGCTCTCCGGCGGCCAGCACCAGCGCGTGCTCATAGCCCGGGCGCTCGCCGCCGAACCCGAACTGCTGATCATGGACGAGCCGATGGCCGGCGTCGACCTGGCCAGCCAGGAAGTGCTGGCCGAGACCCTGCGCGAGCAGGTCGCGGCCGGTACGACCGTCCTGCTCGTCCTGCACGAACTGGGCCCCCTGGAGCCGCTGATCGACCGCGCGGTGGTCCTGCGCGACGGCTGCGTCGTCCACGACGGGCCCCCGCCGAAGGCCGTCGGCCAGCACGCGCTGCCCGGCCACGACCACGTCCACCCGCACGCCCCCGCGGGCGCCGAACCGATCCGCACGGGACTGCTGAGCTGATGGAAATCCTCGACTACGCCTTCATGCAGCGGGCTCTGCTCGCCGCCGTCCTGGTCGGCATCACAGCCCCCGCGGTCGGCATCTACCTCGTCCAGCGCCGCCAGGCCCTGATGGGCGACGGCATCGGCCATGTCGCGATGACCGGCGTCGGCCTCGGCTTCCTGCTCTCCTGGTCCCCGGTGTGGATGGCGACCCTGGTCTCCATCGTCGGCGCGGTCCTCATGGAGCTGATCCGCTGGTACGGCAGGACCCGCGGCGACATCGCCCTCGCGATGCTCTTCTACGGCGGCATGGCCGGCGGCGTGATGTTCATCAACCTCGCGCCCACCGGCTCCAACGCCAACCTGACCTCGTACCTCTTCGGGTCCCTGTCGACGGTGAGCGAGTCCGACGTCACGGCGATCTGCGTGCTGGCGGCCTTCGTGGTCCTGGTCACCCTCGGTCTGCGCCGCCAGCTGTTCGCGGTGAGCCAGGACGAGGAGTTCGCCCGGGTCACGGGCCTGCCGGTGCGGGCCCTGAACCTGCTGACCGCGGTCACGGCGGCGGTGACCGTCACGGTCGCGATGCGCGTGGTCGGCCTGCTGCTGGTCTCCGCGCTGATGGTCGTCCCGGTGGCCGCCGCCCAGCAGCTGAGCCGCAGCTTCGCCGCGACCTTCGCCATCGCGGTGGCCATCGGCGTCACCGTGACGATCAGCGGCACGGTCACCTCGTACTACCAGGACGTGCCGCCCGGCGCGACGATCGTGCTGCTGACCATCGGGGCGTTCATCCTGCTGACCGCGCTGGCCGCGCCGCTGGCCCGGCGACGCGCGCGGGCCCTGGTCGCCGCACAGGGAGCCGGGGACCCGGCGGAGTGTGTGATTCCGGCCGGTCGGGGCAGCGGCGGAAAGGTCGGCGCCTGACCGCGCCGACGGTCCGGGCTGGCACAATGGCCCGGCAGGCAGACCTGAGGAGGCACCCCGTGACGACCGCTGGACCGCCCGTGAAGGGCCGTTCCACCCGGCAGCGGGCCGCCGTGGCGGCGGCCCTGGACGAGGTCGACGAGTTCCGCAGCGCGCAGGAACTGCACGACATGCTCAAGCACAAGGGCGACTCGGTCGGGCTGACGACGGTCTACCGCACGCTCCAGTCCCTCGCCGAGGCCGGCGAGGTCGACGTCCTGCGTACCTCCGACGGCGAGTCCGTCTACCGCCGCTGCTCCTCCGGCGAACACCACCACCACCTGGTCTGCCGCGTCTGCGGCAAGGCCGTCGAGGTGGAGGGCCCCGCGGTGGAGAAGTGGGCCGAGTCGATCGCGGCCGAGCACGGGTACGTGAACGTGGCGCACACCGTGGAGATCTTCGGCACCTGCGCGGAGTGCGCCGCGGCGTGAGCGGGGCTCAGGCGCCGGAGTCGCCCCGGTTCACGCAGTAGTAGGAGCCGTCGTCCAGGCGGCCCACACTGTCGTAGGACCAGCAGTGCAGCATCGGCGTCAGCGTCCACATCCGCAGCCCCATGACGGCGACCAGGCAGCCGACGGCGATCCATCCCGCCCAGGACCGCCGGCCGGCCAGCGCGAGCGCGCCGACGGACAGCAGCACGGCGAACACGAGCATGTAGACGACGAGCGGGGCCATGTTCTCCCGCAGCCCCGGGAAGGTCTCCATCTCGATGGTGCCGCCGAAGGAGAACAGCACGACGAGCGCGGCGAACCCGAACACCAGGCCCGCCGCGCACCCCCGTAGGAGCCTCAACTCTGCTTGCCCTCCATGGCCAGCAGTTCCTCGTTCGGGATCGCTCCGCCGAAGCGGCGGTCGCGGGACGCGAACTCCACGCACGCCCGCCACAGGTCGCGCCGGTCGAAGTCCGGCCACAGGACGTCCTGGAAGACCATCTCGGCGTAGGCACTCTGCCAGAGCAGGTAGTTGGAGGTGCGCTGCTCGCCGCTCGGCCGCAGGAACAGGTCCACGTCGGGCATGTCCGGGTAGTACATGTACTTCGCGAAGGTCTTCTCGTTGACCTTGGACGGATCCAGCCGCCCGGCGCGCACGTCCTCGGCCATCGCCTGCGCCGCGTCCGCGATCTCCGCCCGGCCGCCGTAGTTCATGCAGAAGTACAGCGTCAGTCTGTCGTTGCCCTTCGTCTGCTCCTGCGCGATCTGGAGCTCCTTGGCGACCGACTTCCACAGCTTGGGCATCCGCCCGACCCACCGCACCCGCACGCCCAGCTCGTCGAGCGTGTCCCGGGTCTTGCGGATGAAGTCGCGGTTGAAGTTCATCAGGAAGCGCACCTCGTCCGGCGAGCGCTTCCAGTTCTCGGTGGAGAAGGCGTACAGCGAGATCGAGCCGACGCCCATCTCGATCGCGCCCTGGAGCACGTCCAGCACCCGCTCGGCGCCGACCTTGTGCCCCTCGGTCCGCGGCAGCCCGCGCTCCTTGGCCCAGCGGCCGTTCCCGTCCATGACGATCGCCACGTGCTTCGGGATCAGCTCGCCCGGGAGCTTCGGCGCACGGGCCCCGGACGGATGCGGTTCCGGCGCCCTGTAGTCCCGGCGCTGCCGCCCCAGGATCCCGCGTACGACCATGTGCCCCTCGACTCCCTTGATTGCCTTACTTTTCCACGTACCGCAGCGACCGCAGGCCGCGCTCCAGATGCCAGTGCAGGTAGGCGGAGACCAGCCCGCTGCCCTCCCGGACGTACCGCGGCTCACAGGCGTCGGCGGTGGCCCAGTCTCCCGTAAGCAGCGCGCCGAGCAGTTCCAGGGTCTGCGGTGAGGGTACGACGCTACCCGGCACCCGGCAGTCGACGCAGACCGAGCCCCCGGAGCCCACCGAGAAGAAACGGTTCGGTCCCGGCATACCGCACTTCGCGCAGTCACCGAAGCTCGGGGCGTAGCCGTTGACGGCGAGCGAGCGCAGCAGGAAGGCGTCGAGAACGAGGTGCGGCGCGTGCTCCCCACGGGCCAGCGTCCGCAGCGCCCCGACGAGCAGCAGATACTGCTGCACGGCCGGCTCGCCCTCGTGGTCGGTGAACCGCTCGGCGGTCTCCAGCATCGCCGTACCGGCGGTGTAACGGGCGTAGTCGCTCACGATCCCCCCGCCGTACGGCGCGATGGTCTCGCTCTGCGTGCACAGCGGCAGCCCGCGCCCGACCAGCTCGCTCCCCCGCGCGAAGAACTGCACGTCGACATGGGAGAACGGCTCGAGCCGGGCCCCGAACTTCGACTTGGTCCGCCGCACCCCGCGAGCCACGGCCCGCACCCGCCCGTGCCCGCGCGTGAGCAACGTGATGATCCGGTCCGCCTCACCCAGCTTCTGGGTGCGCAGGACGATGCCGTCATCCCGGAACAGACTCATCGCACACCCCCCGCGGCCACCGGCCGGGGGTCCGGGGGGTGGATCCCCGGACAGCACAGCATGATCCGGTCCGCCTCACCCAGCTTCCGGGTGCGCAGGACGATGCCGTCATCCCGGAACAGACTCATCGCACACCCCCCGCAGCCACCGGCCGGGGGTCCGGGGGGTGGATCCCCGGACAGCACAGCATGATCCGGTCCGCCTCACCCAGCTTCCGGGTGCGCGAGACGATGCCGTCATCCCGGAACAGACTCATCGCACACCCCCCGCAGCCACCGGCCGGGGGTCCCAGGGGTGGCCCCCGGGACAGCACAGCATGATCCGGTCCGCCTCACCCAGCTTCCGGTGCGCGGGACGATGCCGTCGCGGAACAGACTCATGGGGTCATTCTCGCGTACGCCACGGATCAGCGGACGCGGTCGGGGTGGCTGATGGTGGTCCAGGGGGCCTGGTTCCAGGGGCTGGAGCGGTTCGCCGGGTCCAGGAGGGAGCGCAGGTGGGCGTCGGCCGTCGCCTGCGGGGCGGGAAAGCCCGCGTCGGGGGTGCCGCGCAGGCCGTCCTGCCACACCCTGCGCCCGAGCAGGTAGTGGTCGGCGTACTCGCGCCAGGATCCGTACGTCCCCACCACCGACGGCACGATGTTCTTCAGCGCGGTCCAGGCGTCGCCCTCGTCGAGCAGCCCGCAGCCGAACCCGCGGCGCGAGATGTCGACGTACAGGGCGGCGTCCCAGGCGAGCGGTGAGACCCCGGTGAGCCGGTGCGCCCGCGCCCGGTAGCCGGTGCGGGACAGGTCGTCGAGGCGGTCGACCAGCTCCGCGCGCGAGGTGATGCCCCACTGCTCGGCCAGCCACCGCCGCGCGCTGTCGTCGTCGATGCGCGTGAACGGGTACAGGGTGGTCCGCGAGGCGTTCGCGTCCCGGCTGACCGGCGCGCTCAGGGACACCATCCACAGCTGGTGCGCGGTGAGCGGCACGGGATACCGGCGGACCGCCTTCGGGCCCCTCTTCCTCCAACTCCACAACCCCATGCCGCCGCACCCTAGCGCCCCGCGTCAGGGCACCTCACCGCGGCTGTGTGGCCCGGGGTGTGCGGTGGCCGCGCCGGCCCGCTCGGCGGGGGTGGCATGGCGTACGGAATCCGGCGCCGCGTCCCACTCGCAGCCGCCGCCGTACGGTCTGAGCTGGACGTACGGGCCCTCGTGGCCCATGACGATGCCGATCCTGCCGGACCGGGTGTCGACGACGTACGAACCGACGGGTGGCTTCACCGCAGTCATTCCTTCCCCGCTGCTCACACTGCTCTCCGTCCCGTTGGTTCCCCCGGCCTCCCCTGTTTCACTCTTCGCATCCCCCTGACGACACTCCGCACCTACACTCGGGAAGATCAGTCGGGGCTGCTGGCCTCCCACAGGGCGTCGAAGCGCTCGATGCGCTCCGAGACATGGTCCGGCGTCATCTTCAGCGTGGTCTTGGTGGGCGTGGCCCGCACATCGGGCTCGATCTCGTAGCACAGTTCGCCGTCGAAGATGATGAAGTCGCTCACCGACGTCACCGGCGCGATGTCCAGCTCGGACTGGTCGACGATCCGCGCGTCGATGCCGTACCTGCGCTGTCTCTCGCACAGCTTGCGCAGGTTCTCGGTGATCTCCTCCGGGCTGTCGACGAGGAACAGCCGCCGTACCTCCACGCCCCGCTTCCTGATCGCGTCGTCCTGCGCGACCAGATACCGCTTGCCGGGGCCACTGGACCAGAAGTCCCGGTCGACGGAGGTGCTGATGGCGTAGAGCGTCTTCTTCGTGCACGCGGTCAGGTCGATCAGCCACTCGTTGTTCTCGCCGGGGCAGTCCGCCGTGCCGTTGCTCAGGCACTCCATGAGCCGGGCGAGGCTGGCGATCTCCTCCTGCGCGAACCGCTTCACGATCTCCGAACCGTGCTCGCCGACCTGCGTGTACTTACGGGCGAGCCTGGTCACCCCGTCGGAGCGCAGCACGGACCGGTCGACCTGGCTGAACAGCTCGGTCGCCGCGTTGATCTTCGCGAAGCTCTCGTCGACCGCCGACCGCATCTCCCGGTGATGCTCGGCGAGACTGTCCCGCATCCCGCGGATCCGCCGCTTCTGGGCCTCCTCCACGGCCTCCAGGCGCTCCCCGAAATCGACCAGGTACTGCATGATCAGCACGGCGCTGCCGACCACCACCGGCATCGTCCACTGCCACTGCTCACTCGCGTCCGGGGTGAGGACATTGGTCAGGAAGAACGTTCCTGTCGCCACTAAGACCGTGACCAGCGTCTTGCGGAACAGCCTGGAGCCGCGTTCGTCCTGGGGCGGTGGTGCCGTCCTTACGTCTCCTGTCGTCGCTCCGTTCATGTTTCCCCCGTCGGGTGGTGTCGTCCGCCCGCCCCTCAGCGCGTGCTCAGCGCCTGGTGCAGCAACGGAATGGTCTGGACGGCAAGTTGGTCGCGGATCCGCTGGACGAGGCTCTGCCACTGGCGGGTGAACCCCGGTTCTCGTTCCAGCTCGTCCCAGAGATGACCCAGCGTGCGGTCCACATGGGCGCGCGGCATCCACAGATGCAGCAGGTGATCGACGGCAGGGCGCAGCGCGAGCACCGCCGAGGGCCCGTCCGCCGCGCCGAGCCGGCTGTTGTCCAGCAGGTGCACGACGGTCGTGAGCAGCCAGTCGTGCAGGGCGAGGTCCTCGCACAGACCCGCCGCCGCGCCCGCCGGGATGTCCTCCGGCAGCCGCAGCTCCACGGTCCGCAGCCCGTCCTCGGCCAGCGTGAAGCGCGTCAGCGCCGGTCCCTGACCGGCCGACGCCCGGCGCGCGGTCCACCGCAGGTGCGTACGGCGGGACTTGAAGGGCGCCTTGTGGTCGAGCAGAGGATGGCGCATGAGTCGGCCGAGCAGTCCCTCGGCGATCGTCCCGAGGTCCAGCTCCCCGCGTCCGGCCCCGCGCAGCACGCCCTCGGCGGTGGCCTGCTCGGGCAGCTTGCCGAACGGCTCGACCAGCCCGGGCCGGACCAGGTAATGCCCCCAGGGCCGGCGCAGATCGGGCCCGGAGGCGGGGGCGCTGAAGTACGCGGTCGCCTGGAGCACCCGGCCCTCGGTGAGCGCGGCGCGGGCGGCCACCGTGCCGACGGCCCGCACCCGGGCTCCGTTGGCGGTGGGCAGCTTGCAGTCCACGCCGGTCAGCACCTCGGGCGAGCGGACGTACAGGTTGGGCCGCTCGGAGACCCGGACGTGCTCGTCGGCGCGCAGCCGGAGCAACTGGGCGGCGGCCCGGCCGTCCAGCGCCTGGAAGGACGGCAGCAGACAGGTGCGCACCTCGCCGCAGACGAGGACCGGACGCGCCGACTGTCCGGGGGCCGTCATCTCAGGTCCTCTCGGCGATGGGATCGGCGGGCTCCCCGGACGGCTCCTCGTAGAAGACGTAGGTGGCGCGCTGGGCGACCGCGGCGGGCACCTCGACCCGCTCGCCGCGCGAGCGCTTCTCGACCTGCTCCAGAGCCTTGGCGTCCACGTCTGTCTGGTCCAGGATCAGCCGGACCGCGTCCTCCACGGCGAGGAAGCGGTTGGGCATCAGGGTGCAGGTGCGGTAGGCGCTGAAGGGGTCGGCGTCCGGGGTGAGCTGGAGCAGCGGCGGCAGCCGGTCCCAGTCGTGCGGGAAGTCGCCGCCGTCCCAGGGCTTCGGGGTCAGCACGGGTTCGCCGAGGTGGCGCAGGAGTCCGAGCCGGGCCAGTTGCCATACGGCGGCCAGGAAGGGGCAGGACCACTGGCGGCGGCCGTCCTTGTCGGACCACAGCTCCACGTCCATGAAGACGGAGTGGTTGCGGGCGGCCGTCTCCTGGGGCGGCTGCCAGGCGGTGACCTCGGAGAGGGCGGCGCCCCGGCCGGGGCTGCGCTGGCCGTTGGCGAGCCAGCCGGTGCGGCTGACGGGCGGGCGGTGGCCGGAGGAGCCGGGCGGCGGGGATTCGACGAGCCGGTGCATCACGGACTCGGCGAGCTCTATCCGGTCGGCGACCGCGCAGCCGGACTCGCGGGCCAGGTAGTCGATGGTGAGCCCGGCCTCCTCGGCCTCCTTGAGGATCAGCGGGACGAGTTCGGCCGGGGTGGAGAAGCGGCTGAAGTAGTCGTCGACGAGAAAGCAGGTGCTGATCCTGGGCCGGCCCGCGCCGGCCCGGCGGGCGGCGGAGGCACGGGCGGCCTCCACCCAGATCCGCACCTCGGCGAAGTGCTCGCCGAGCCGTTTGGGTCCGGCCTCGAAGTCCTCCATGTAGAGGTGGCCGAGCTCCAGGGAGAGGTGGGACAGCGGCACGGACTGGGTGCGCGGCTCGGCGCTGGTCTCCTGGAAGACGAGGTCGCTCATGCCTGCTCCCAGTCCTCGGTGAGCCGGCCGGCCAGATCGCTGAGCGCCTTCCAGGTCTCCATGTTGGCGATCTGGCTGTCGAGCACGTCCTCGTCGGTGATCAGCTGCTCCCGCCACTGGAGGACGGGTTCGAGGGGGACGGCGCCCAGAACCTGGCTGTAGCCGATGCCGTGGGAGGAGGCGAGCTGCTTCAGATCGCGGTCGCACTCGCGCATCCACGCCGACTGGGTGGCCGAGACCTGCGACCACAGCGCGGACCTGGGGTCGGGTACGGCGGCCCGGACGAACCGGATGGAGCCGCGCAGGGCGTCCTCGTCATGGCCGCGGGCGACTCCGCCGGCGACGATCCCGCGCTTGCCGAAGACCAGTCCGGCGGCGGCCGTCACATGCTGCCGGGTCCAGCGGTGGAAGATCAGCCAGCGCGCCTCGACGCCCCGCAGCTCCGGCTGCGAGGTGGCCTCCAGGGCCATGTCGACGGCGTACGAACGGCCCGCGCTGAGGTCGACGACGATCAGGTCGAACTCGGAGTTGAGCCGCAGCAGCAGATCCACGCAGCGGCGGAGGTTGTCGTCGTCGGTGGCGAACTCGCCGCCGCTGAGGTCGCCCGGCATCAGCACGAGCCGGCCCGACCCCGGCGGCCGGTTGCGCAGGACGCGGTGCTCGGTGTCCGCCCAGACGTCGACCCGGACCGGCTCGCCGACCTCGCCGATGAGATAGGAGTGCAGTCCGCGGTCCTCGGCGGCCTGGCGGGCGTCGGGCACGTCGAAGACGGCGGAGGCGGTGGGCGAGCCGAAGTCGAAGTCCAGGTAGCAGACATCGTCCCCGGCCAGCGCCCGGTGGTAGGCGAGGTTGGCGCTGGTGACGGAGCGCCCGGTGCCTCCCTTGTCGGAGGCGGCGAAGATCAGCACGGGGTCACACCCCCTGGGCCGCGGCTTCGCGCGCCCGGCCGAGGGCGTCCAGCTGTCCGAGGACGTCGAGGGCCAACGAGTAGGAGGTGCCCGGCTGTTCGTCGACCAGCGCGCGGGCGCGGCGCAGCTTGACCTCGATGTTGCGCAGCTGCATGCCGTGCCGGCCGTCGTCCTTGGGCGCCGGTTCCATCTGTTCGTTGCCGAGCAGATGGGCGGCCTCGGACAGCAACGCCTTGGCCAGCTCGATCAGTTCGAGGCTGCGGATCGGCGGCTGCTGGTACATCTGGTGCGCCTGGACCATGACCTCGGTGACGCGCTCGGTGATGCTCCAGGACACCGCGACGCGCCGCTTCTGGATGTCGGCCTCGGGGTAGGCGGCGTGGACGTTGTCCCACAGGCCCGCGCCCTCGCCCTCGCGGATCCGGCGGCGCCACATGTGGTCGAAGATGGCCTCGGCGAGCCCGAGCAGCCGGTCGTGCGAGGCCAGGTTCCGCGAGAGCGTGCACAGTTGGACGGTCCGCTTGAGCAACTGCGCAGAGAAGTCGCTCATGGACCAGGTCATGGCGGGACCGACCCGCTCGCTGCCCTGGAGGGGCAGGGCGACACCGATGTTGTGCAGGGTGTGGACCATGGGGTCGTCCATCGTCATACGGCTGGTGATGCGGCCGCGTTCGGCGAGGCGCTCCATGACGGTGACCGTGCGGTTGAGGTCGTCGTCGGTGGCCCGGCGCCGCATCAGGTCGTGCACGAGGATGGCGGCCACGGAGAGGGAGAAGTACTCGGACTCCAGCTTCTGTCCCGTCGTACGCCAGGGGATGTCCTCCAGGGGCCAGCGCTCCGCGTCGAAACGGGCGATGCGGGACCAGTACTGCTGGGTCAGTTCCCAGCGCAGCCGCAGCGCCTCGGCGAGCTTCTGCTGCTCGGTGTTGAGCAGGCCGAGCGTGAGGGTCCGGTCCGAGAACAGGTCCTGGATACCGTCGAGGGCGACCACGGTGAAGTACAGATACGGCACCGGGTTGGCGACGCCCTCGGGCTGGGGGCCGATGGGTTCGTCGGTCTCGACCTCGGGGGCGTCCTTCACCAGGGACCAGGCCCAGCCGCACTCGAAGAGCTGGCTCTCGTCCTTCAGGCCTTCCTGGACGTCGATACCGAGCTGGAGGCTCTCCACGATCGCGGCCCGCAGCGGCCGGAAGCGGTCCTGGAACTTCTTCAGCACCTGGCGCTGCGAGAGCCGTCCCTGGCCGAGGAGTTCGCACAGTGTCTGGCCCTGGGAGGCGTCGGTGTCGAAGACGTTGACGGTGAAGGAGCGCAGCAGGCTGACCATGGCCGCGGTGAGCCGACTGCTGGTGGCGGAGCGCAGCTCGGCGATGGTCTCCCTGATGTCGGTGCGCCGGGTCTTGCCCTCGTAGATCTTGAGGAAGCCGAGGGTGGCCAGGCACAGCGTGATGGACATCGAGTAGGAGTCGACGACGCCGAGCTGACGCTGCTCGTCGGTGAGTTCCTCGGTCTTGTCGCGGGCGCCGAAGTAGTACCCCCCGGCGAAGGTGGGCCGCTTGTCCTCGCCGGTGTGGGTGCGCATGAACTCGGCGGCGGCGGTGACGAGGTTGGCCGGAATGTCCAGCCTGCCGCCCGCCTTCTTCAGCACCTGCTGGACGTCGTCCTGAGTGGTGTCCGGGTCGTCGAGCCGGAACGCGGGAATCTCCGTGGCCGGATAGAACAGGCAGAGCAGCCGCTCCGCGTCGGCGACGCTGCTCTGGCCGCCCCATTCACCCCAGTTCCACTCTCCGCCCTCGAACGAGTGACGACCGAGCGCCTGCCAGATGTCCAGCAGATGCTGGCGTGGCTTGATCTGCATCCCATGCCCCTCACACAGGCCGCACTGCCATCGAATTGAGGAAAAATCCCTCTTCTGCTTTCAGTCACCCAAGGGTTTCAGCCGCGAGGCTTCAGGCACCCAGAGGCGGAATGCGGGAATCCGAATTCCGCCGGCCGTAGGCGACGATCATTCCGGAATATCCGTCCCGCACGGCGGCCGAGGATTTCAGGCGTTCGGTCTCGAAGTCGTCCGCGAATCGCGCCAGGCTCGCGTTCACCTCGGGCTCCCCCACATCACAGGCCGGGAAGAAATGCTCACCCGCGTGATAACCCTTGGAATGTTCCATGAAGGCCGCGGCGAACGGCGCACCGGGGGCCAGGGCGCGCAGGAAGCACTCCACGCCCCGGTCGAACTCCTCGCGCGAGGTGGTCATCGACTCGGCGACGAAGAACATGGTCCCCATCGACCACCGGCCCTCGTACCGCACGAGGTCGAAGAGGTTGCCCTCCGCCACCCCGACGACATCGCGGAAGCGGGCCCTCGGGTCCATGTCGAGGGCGCCGTAGGCGTCGTTCTTGCACAGCACGCGCCAGAACTGGTCCCAGTTGCCGTCGTAGGAGGTCACCTGGGAGCGCAGGTAGCGGACGTTGGCCGAGGAGCGCTCGAAGAGCGTGATCTCGTCGCACCAGGGCAGCATGGCCAGCGCGGGGTAGAGATTCGCGCCGGCGCCGACGTCGATACCCGAAACAGGTCGGTCACCACGCTTCGGAAAATGATCGCCGAAATGATCCCGGATGACAGAAAGGATCTCCGCGTCCTCCGCCTGTAAGTCGCGGTAGTTGTGATCAACGTAGGCGATCGGGTCGAATGCCGCCCAGGACACATCCGCATTCAGCTGGGCATCCCCCGAGGATCTCAAGGTCATTCATCAACGGTACCAACGCCGGGGGCGCGAGGGATCCCCCGCGCGCAAATGTGACAAACAAAGGGCCCTGCGGGGCGCACCGGGGGCGCACGGTGGCGAATGGATTCCCGCGACCTGATCCGGCCTTGAACGGCCGGATTGTCCCGCTCAAGATGGTCGGAACTCTGCCGAACACACCCGAAAGGCAGACACCTCGCGTCTCGCTCGTACCACCCGTACGAGTGTCAACGCGCACCTGACCCTAACCCGCAGGGGGCGGTATGGCGGCTCTTCCAGAGGAACGTTTCCCTTCGCGCGGCGGCCGCGCCGGTCACGTGTTCGTCCGCGACCGGGCGTTCATCGACCGGCCTCTGACGATGAGAGGCGTCACCGAGTCCGACCTGCCCGAACTCGTCCGCGTGGACCGCGAGGCGTTCCCCGAGGAGCCCTACCCCTACTTCGTCCTGCGGCAGTTGTACGACCTCCACGGCGACCGGCTGCTGGTCCTGGACGACGGCGAACGGCTGCACGGCTACGTCCTGTTCCCGGTCTCCTCGGACGGCCACCAGGGCTGGATCATGAGCCTGGGCGTGACCCGGGACCAGCGCGGGCGGGGCCTGGGCCGGTGGCTGATGCTGGAAGTGCTGCGCCGACTGCGCGCCGAGGGCGTGCGCGAGGTCCGCCTGACGGTGGAACCGGCGAACGCCGCCGCCATCATGCTGTACCGGTCGATCGGCTTCTCCTCCAACGAAGGCGTGCGCGAGCAGTACTTCGGGCCCGGCGAGGACCGACTGGTGATGACGCTGGGACTGTGAGACCCAGGGGTTTCCCGGAGACGGCAACTGGGGGTAAACCCCCCTGTGAAACGGGTTGTTGCCCGGATGTGTGGGGCGCCTTCGGTCCGCGAGGCTCGTGGGTATGAAGCAGATCGCGAAGTGCGCAGCCCTGATCACCGCGACCGGTGTCGCCCTCGGACTCGCCGTGCCGGCCGGCGCCTCCGCCGCCGGCGTCCGCCCGTCAGCCGCGGACACCCGCGCCGAGTCGCTGAAGTGGACCGAGTGCGAGGGCGAGGGCCTCGACCCCCGTCAGCGGTGCGCCACGGTCTCCGTCCCGATGGACTACGCCGATCCCGACGGCCCGACCGTCGACATCGTCATCTCCCGGATCCGCAGCGAGAACCCCGGGGCCCGCCGAGGCGTCCTGCTGATGATCCCCGGCGGCCCCGGCGGCGACAGCCTGTCCCACCCCTCAGACGAGGGCCAGATGATGCCGAAGAAGGTCCGGGAGGCCTACGACCTGGTCGGGTTCGCCCCACGCGGGAACGCCCCCTCCACCGCCGTCACCTGCGGCCTGGAGCACGGCGACCTCGCCCTCACCAAACTCCGCCCCTGGCCCGCCGCGGACGGTTCGATCACCGAGAACATGGCCACCGCGCAGCGCATGTCCGAGGCCTGCGCGAAGAACGGCGGCGAGCTGATCCGCCACATCAGCACCAAGAACGAGGCCCGGGACATCGACCGCATCCGCATCGCGCTCGGCGAGCGCAAGCTGTCCGCGTGGGGGGTCTCCTACGGCACCTATGTCGGCGCCGCCTACCTCGAACTGTTCCCGCACCGCACCGACCGGATCGTGCTGGACAGCAACGACCACCCCGACCCCGTCCACGCCGAGCGGGCCTGGCTCGCCGCCTTCGAGCAGGGCGTCGAGGACGTGTTCCCCGAGTTCGCCAAGTGGGCGTCGCGGCCCGGCAACCCGGACCGGGTGGCCCGTACGCCCCAGGAGGTGCGGTCGCGCTTCCTGGAGCTGGCCGCCCGTCTCGACCGCGAGCCGCTGCCCTGGCCCGGCGCCAACCCGCCCGAACTGGGCGGCAACGAGCTGCGTCAGGCCATGCTCAACGCGATGTACGACCCGGACGACTTCCCCTCGCTGGCCAAGCTGATCCGCGCGGCCGAGAAGGGCACGGGGCTGCCCGCGCCGCAGTCACCGCCCGAGGAGATGCTGCAGAACATGGCGGGGATGGGCGCCGGGACCATCTGCAACGACGCCGCGTGGCCCTCGGACCCGGCCGTCTACCAGAAGGACGTCACCGAGAGCCGGGCCAAGTACCCGCTCACGGCGGGCATGCCGCGCAACGCGATGCTGTGCGCCGCCTGGCCGTTCCCGCCGAAGGAGGCGCCGGTACGGATCACCGACCAGGGCCCGTCCAACGTCCTGCTGATCCAGAACGAGCGGGACCCGGCCACCCCGCTCAGTGGCGCCCTGAAGCTGCGCGAGGCGCTGGGCCGGCGCGCGGTCATGATGGTCAACGACTCCACCGGTCATGACGCCTACCTCCTCAACGGCACCCCGTGCGGCGACCGGCTGGTCTCCCGCTTCCTCGCGACCGGGGACCGCCCGGAGCACGACGTCTACTGCGACTGACCCCGAGGCCGGTGTCCCGAGCGCCCTGTCCGTCCTGACCACCGAGCCCGAGCAGGACGCGCCCCGGGACACCGCCCTGGTCGCGAAGACGGCCGCGGTCCCGGCCGAAACGCTCGGCTGACGCTCAGCCGAACCGCCGTACGTAGCGCCGCTGCCACGGCGTCTCCACCGCGTGAGGGTCGTAGTGGCGGCGGACATAGGCGACGGCCTCCCCGGGCGGCACCCCGTCCAGGACCGCGACACAGGCCAGCGCCGTCCCCGTACGCCCGCGTCCGCCGCCGCAGGCGAGTTCGACGCGCTCCTCCGCCGCCCGGCGCCAGACCTCGGCCAGCGCCGTGCGGGCCGCCTCGCGGTCGGCCGGGAGGCGGAAGTCGGGCCAGCGGATCCAGCCGGAGTCCCAGGGGACTTCGGGCGGGCGCCGGCCCAGGAGGTAGACGCCGTACGACGGCGGGGGCGCGTCCGGGGCTAGGGGGCGGCGCAGGGCGCGGCCACGGATCAGGCGTCCCGAGGGCAGCCGCAGTACGCCTGGTGTCCGTTCGTCCCACTCTCCACCGACCGTCATGGACCTATTCGAACTCCGTCCTGGATCGCGGGCAACCGAATCCGGCCGGGTGGTGGTCTGGAGGGCGAGGGAGGGTGCTTGATGCAGGTCGAACTAGAAGACCGGTTCCAGGAGTTCGTCAGAGCCCGGTGGTCCCATCTCGTGCGGACCGCCTATCTGCTCACCGGCGACGCGCACCATGCCGAGGACCTGACGCAGACGGCGCTGGCCAAGGCGTACCGCTCCTGGCGGCGAGTGGCGCGCAGCGACAACCCGGAGGCCTACGTCCGCCGGATGCTGGTCAGCTGCAACAGCGACCGGTTCCGCAAGCGGCGGGTGCCCGAGGCGCTGACCGCGGCGCCGCCGGAGTCGGCGGGCCGGGACGAGGCGTACGTGTGGGCCGACGAGCGCAGCGCGCTGCTGCCCGCGCTGGCCGGGCTGCCGCCGCGGCAGCGGGCGGTGGTGGTGCTGCGGTACTGGGAGGACCTGTCCGAGGCGGAGGTCGCCGACGCGCTCGGCTGCTCGCCCGGCACGGTCAAGAGCCAGGCGTCCAAGGGGCTCGCGAAGCTGCGGAGGTTTCCGGGGCTCGCGCACAGCCAGATGTCGACGGGGAGAGCCACACATGAGTGACGAGCGGGACTTCGAGGAGCAGGTGCGCGAGCTGCTGGCGCGGGACGCGTCCACCCTGCGCCCCTCGCCGGTGCCGTATCCGGAGATCCGCCGCCGGGGCGTCGTCGAGCGGCGGCGCCGGGTGGTGGCGGCGGGGGCGGTGCTGGTGACGCTGGCCGCCCTGCCCGTGGGGGCGTACGCGGTCGCGGGGGACGGCGGCAAGGGCGTGTCCACCGCCGCCTCGCCGACACCGACGGTCAGTGTCAGCCGGTCCCCGACGCCGAGCCCGTCCGGACCGGCGCGCCCCGCCACCGAGGAGCAGCTGCGGGACGGGATCACCTACGAGCAGGCGGCGGACGCGGTGGAGGCGTGCCTCGCCTACGACGAGCAGCACACGCTCGGCCCGCAGGACACGGACCTGGGCCCGGCGGACAGGTACCGGATCATCCTGGCGATGAACAGCACCGGCGACTCCAACGCGCCCGGTGACGGCATCTTCGTCGTCGCGGTGGACAAGGACGACCCGAGCGGGACCCGGATGATCTGCAACATCCGCGAGGGCGAGGCGCAGGGCCTGAACATCAGCAGCGGCGACTCCGGCATCCCGGACGCCCCCGCCGTCATGCCGGACATGAACGGCGGCAAGCTGTACCAGCAGTCCTTCCTCGACAAGGGCAGCTGGCGGCTGCCCTTCCGCTGGGGTGTGATCGGCACCTTCGAGCCGTCGGTCGCGAAGGTCACCGTCACCTACGGCGACGCGACCAGCGAAGCGGCCCTGGACCACGGCTGGTTCGTGGCCTCCGGCGTCCTCGACCAGCAGGTCACGGCGGCACCCCGGATCAAGGGCTACGACGCGGACGGCGAGCTCGTCTACGACTCCGACACGGACAAGTACTACGAGAAGACGCTGCCGTAAGAGCCCTGCGAGGGGGGTGCCGCACAGGGGTCGGCACCCCCCTCGGACGCCCTCGTCCCGGATGACGGCCACCCGGGTCACGGGCCAGGGCTGACCACAGGGGCGGTCCGTGCCTCGATTCCGTGGAAGTGGACCGCCATCGCGCGCTGCGCGCCCTCGATGTCCCGGGCGCGCAGCGCGTCCACGATGTCGCGATGGCGGCGGACGGTGACGTCGGGGGCCGGCTGGTCCGGTCGGCCGAGCGCGCCGGAGACCCGCCGGAAGGCGGTCCAGAAGGCGCCGAGCAGTTGCGGCACGAGGGCGTTGCCGAGCGAGGCGTAGAGCAACTCGTGGAACGCGCGGTCCAGTTCGTCGAAGGGCAGCCCCGCGCGCCCGGCCGCGTCCATCCGGTCCACCACCGCCTCCAGCCGCTCCAGCTCCGCCTCGGTGAGCGTCGTCGCCACCCGGCGGATCAGCCCCTCCTCCAGCACCTCGCGCACCTGGAGGATCTCGGCGAGCGCCCCGGTGTCGTCCTCGTGCCGGGCGAGCGCGCGGAAGGTCAGCCCGTCGACCAGCGGGGTCATCGAGGCGTGGCCGACATAGGTGCCGTAGCCGTGCCGGATCTCCACGATGTCCAGCGCCTGGAGCGCCTTGAGCGCCTCGCGGACGGAGTTGCGGCTGACCTTGAGGTCCGCCATCAGTTCCGACTCGGTGGGCAGCGGCGCGCCCGGGCCGAGCCGGCGGTCGAGGATCAGCTGGACCACCGCGCGCCGTATGCGACTGTTCCCGGTCTCCCCGGCCATGCGCGGCATCGTAAGCGCCACGGACGTCCCACGTCCCTCCTCCGGAGGAAACCGGGCCAACTCCTGGCATTCCGCCCCGCCATTGGTCCGACCTGTGCCGGAATAGGCCATTAGTGTGTGATGTCTTGACCGCCCCCATCCCCGCTCCTATGGTCGCGGCTGACCGTCAGGACGTAGGACGTCGTATCTCCCCTCCCCCCACTCCCCCCTCTGGTCCTTCCGGAGCCCCACCCTTCCTTCTGGAGGAACCGTGCGCGACGTGACCCCCGACGTGCCGGCGCTCGGTCGCCGGACCTTCCTGAAACACACCGGCGCGCTGGGCGCCGCCGCCGCGGTCTCCGCGTCCCTGTCGGCCTGTTCGGCCGGGCCGGAGTCCACCAACGACACCGGGGGCGGGGCGGGCGGCCCGAACCGGACCCTGACCGCGGTGATCGGCTACGGCAACGACGGCAGCTGGGACCCGACGCAGACGGCGTCGGCGTTCTGCATGGCCGCCAACAACCACATCTACGAGGGTCTCCTCGACACCGACCCGATCTCGCGTGAGCCGTACGCGGCGCTCGCCACCCAGGTGCCGGCCGATCCGAACGCCACCACCTGGCGGTTCACCCTGCGCGAGGGCGCGACCTTCCACGACGGCGAGCCGGTCACCGCCGACGACGTGGTGTTCGTCTTCGACCGGATCCTCGACCCGAAGACCCAGACCCTGGCCAAGGGCTTCTTCGCGGGCTGGCTGAAGGAGGCCCGCAAGGTCGACACGCGGACCGTCGAGCTCGTCCTCGCGTTCCCCTTCCCCGACGGCCTGTCCCGGCTCACCCTCGCCAAGGTCATGCCCCAGCACGTCTACTCCCGGCCCGGCGCCTGGGACGAGGCCATCGCGGGCAAGGCGATCGGCTCGGGCCCGTACCGGCAGACCGCGCACCACCCGAAGTCCAACACGACCTTCGAGGCGTACGCCGGGTACAACGGCCCGCGCAGGCCGGCCTTCAAGAGGATGAACTGGCTGACGATCGTGGACGCGGCCCCCCGCGTGGCCCGTATCTCGGGGTCGAGCGCCGGGGCGCAGATCGCCGACAACATCCCGTACGCCAACGTCGGCCGGCTCACCCAGGGTGGGCTCACGGTCGCGGGCGGGGCCGGGATGAACAACCTGTTCCTGATGTTCAACACCGAGCACAAGCCGTTCGACGACGTACGGGTGCGGCAGGCGCTGCACTACGCCATCGACACCGAGCAGATGGTCGAGGTGGCCCTCAAGGGGCACGGCAAGCCGTCGAGTTCCTTCCTGAACGAGGCCAACCCGAGCTACCGGCGCGCCAAGACGGTCTACGACCACGACCCCGACCGCGCGAAGGCACTGCTGAAGGAGGCCGGGGTCAGCGGGCTGAAGATCGACATCCTGGCGGTGAACGTCAGCTGGATCGTCGACTGCCTGCCGACCATCAAGTCCTCCTGGGACGCCGTCGGGGTGCGGACGACGCTGTCGCCGCAGGAGACCACGGCCGTGTTCACCAAGCTGGACCAGAAGCAGGACTACCAGGTGGTCGTCGCCGCCTCGAACCCCAACCAGTTCGGTCTCGACGCCGATCTGATCATGCGTTACAACTACGGCCCGACCAACCTGTGGATGGGCTACACGCGGTGGGCGAACGACCCGGTCGCAAGGCAGCTGTTCAAGGACATGGACCAAGCCACGCGGGAGCCGGACCCGGACCGGAAGAAGACGATGATCCAGGACTACGTCGACGTCGTCGCCGAGCAGGCCGTGCTCTACCCGGTGGTCCACAACGAGCTGATGACGGCTTGGGACGCCGGACTGCTCAGCGGCATAAGGGCACAGCCGTACCCGGGGATCAACCTGCTCCAGGCGAAGTGGGCCTAGCGGGATGACCGCCGTCGTACGGATCCTGATCCGCCGTGTCGTCCTGCTCGTCCCGCTGATGCTCGGCATCGTGCTGTTCGTGTTCCTGGTGATGCGCTTCTCGAAGGTCGACCCGGCGTCGGCCTTCTTCCAGGGCGCGAACCCGACGCCCGAGCAGCTCCACCAGTTCCGCGAGGAGAACGGCCTGCTCGATCCGCTGCCCGTGCGCTACGTCGCCTTCGTGGGCGATCTGCTGCACGGGGACATGGGCACCAGCGCGCTCACCCGGGGCGAGGTCGTCGACCAGGTGATGACCGCGCTGCCGCTCACCCTGCAGCTCACCTTCCTCGGCCTCGGCATCGCGACGGTGCTGGCGCTGCTCGGCGGGATCACCGCGGCCGTCTACCGTGACCGGCTGCCGGACCAGATCATCCGGGTGGTCTCGCTGACCGGCGTGGCCGCGCCCGGCTTCTGGCTGGCGCTGCTGATGATCCAGTACCTGGCGGTGGACCTCGGCTGGTTCCCGACCGGGGGCTACATCAACCCGGCGGACTCCTTCACCGGCTGGCTGAAGACGATGACGCTGCCCGCGCTCGCCCTCTCGCTGCCGGTGGCGGCCCAGCTCACCCGGATCGTGCGGACCTCGGTGGTGGAGGAACTGGACAAGGACTACGTCCGTACGGCCATCGGCAGCGGTCTGCCGCCGCGCGTGGTCGTGGGCCGCAACGTCCTCAGGAACGCCCTCGTCAACCCGCTCACCGTGCTCGGTCTGCGGGTCGGCTATCTGCTGGGCGGGGCGGTCGTCATCGAGACGATCTTCTCGCTGCCCGGCATGGGCAAGCTGATGATCGACGCCGTGAAGAACGGCGATCCGGCGGTCGTCCAGGGTGTCGTCCTGACCACGGCGTTCGGTTTCGTCATCGTCAATCTCGTGATCGACATCCTCTACCTGCTGGTCAACCCGCGACTGAGGGACACAGCGGCATGATCATGAACCGCAAGGAGCTCACCGCGGCCCTCTCCCGCCCCGGCGTCCGGCTGCGCGGCTGGCGCCGGCTGCCGCTGATGTCGAAGCTGGCCGCCTGCTTCCTGGCCCTGATCGTCCTCGTCGCCGTGTTCGCGCCGCTGCTCGCCCCGCACGATCCGCTGGAGCAGCAGCCGCCCGTCGACGGCACCGGACATCCCTCCCCCGAGCACTGGATGGGCCAGGACAGCCTGGGCCGCGACATCCTCAGCCGGCTGATGTACGGCGCCCGCTGGTCGCTGGCGATCGGCCTCGGCGCCACCGCGCTGGCCCTGGTGGCGGGCGCGCTGATCGGAGCGGTGGCGGCGACCTCCCGCAAGGCGGTCGACGAGACGCTGATGCGGTGTCTGGACGTGGTGATGGCGTTCCCCGGCATCGCGCTGGCCGCCGTCCTGGTCGCCGTCTTCGGCGGCGGGATCACTGTCCTGATCTGCGCGATCGCGTTCCTGTTCACCCCACCGGTCGCGCGGGTCGTACGGGCCAACGTCCTGGACCAGTACGGCGAGGACTACGTGACCGCGGAACGGGTGATCGGCGCCCGCACCCCGCACATCGTCTGGCGCCACGTGGCCGTCAACTGCGCGGCGCCGGTCCTGGTCTTCTGCACGGTGCAGGTCGCCGAGGCCATCGTCTTCGAGGCGTCGCTGTCCTTCATCGGCGCCGGGGTGCGGCCCCCCGACCCGTCGTGGGGCAGCGTCATCGCGGACGGCAAGAACATGGTGCTGACCGGGGGCTGGTGGGCGACCGTCTTCCCGGGCCTGGTGATCCTGTTCACCGTGCTCTCGCTGAACGTCCTCTCCGAGGGCGTCTCGGACGCCTGGGCGGCCCCGGCGGCCCGGGAGGTCGAGGTCCCCGAGGACGCGGACCGGATCGAGGCGCCGCAACCCGGCAGCGGGGAGGTCACCCGGCTGCCCGGACTGACGGAGGCCGCCCGCCGCCTGCGCGCCAGGGCCCGTCCGTTGCCCGCCGGCGTCCAGCCGGTGCTGGCCGTGGAGAACCTCGCCATCGGCTTCGAGGACCGCCACCGGGGCGTCGACATCGTCGACGGGATCAGCTTCGAGGTGCGGCCCGGCGAGGTGCTGGGCCTGGTCGGCGAGTCGGGCTGCGGCAAGTCCCTCACCGCGCTGACCGTCATGGGCCTCCAGCCCAAGGGCGCCCGGGTGCGCGGGCAGGTCCGCTTCCACCAGCGGGACCTGCTGGCCGAGCCGACGCGGGTACGGCGCAAGCTGCTCGGCCACGAGATGGCGATGGTCTACCAGGACGCCCTGTCCTCCCTGAACCCGGCGATGACCATCCGCGCCCAGCTCAAGCAGGTCGTACGGCGTGGAGGCCGCCGCGGTCCCGGGGAACTGCTCACCCTGGTCGGCCTCGACCCCGACCGCATCCTGCGCAGCTACCCGCACGAGCTGTCCGGCGGCCAGCGCCAGCGCGTGCTGATCGCGATGGCCCTGTCCCGGGACCCGAAGCTGATCGTGGCGGACGAGCCCACGACGGCGCTGGACGTCACCGTCCAGGCGCAGATCATGGCGCTGCTGCTGCGGCTGCGTGAGGAGCTGGGCTTCGCGCTGATCCTGGTCTCGCACGACCTCGCCCTGGTCGCCGACGTCACCGACCGGGTGGTGGTGATGTACGGCGGACAGGTCGTCGAGACCGGGGTGACCGCCGACCTGGTCGAGGCCCCGGCCCATCACTACACGCGCGGACTGCTCGGCAGCGTGCTGTCGCTGGAGGGCGCCGCCGAACGGATGACGCAGATCAAGGGCGTCGTCCCCGCCCCGGCCGACTTCCCCGTCGGCTGCCGCTTCGCCGACCGCTGCCCGCAGGCGACCGAGGTGTGCCGGACGCACCCGCCCGACCTGGTCGGCACCGCCACCCATACGGCGGCCTGCCACCATCCGGCGATCGAACTGGTGGAGACGGAGGTCGTCAATTGAACGCCCCGACCAAGGCCGTGACGATGCACCCAATCGTCGAGCTCTCCGACGCCCACGTCGTCCACAAGGCCCGCAGCGGCGGCGTCTTCACCCGGGACCGGGTGCACGCCCTGACCGGCGCCGACCTCACCGTGCTGCCGGGCGAGACGGTCGGCGTGGTGGGCGAGTCGGGGTGCGGGAAGTCCACCCTGGCGAAGGTGCTGGTGGGCGTGGAGCGGCCGACCGCCGGCACGGTGTCCTTCCGGGGACGCGACCTGTGGACCATGCCGCCGGACGAGCGCCGCACGACCGTGGGCCGCAGCACCGGCATGATCTTCCAGGACCCCGCCACCGCTTTGAACCGCCGCCTGCCGGTCCGGCGGATCCTGCGCGACCCGATGGACGTGCACGAGCAGGGCACCCGGCGCGAACGCGATGATCACGTACGGGAGTTGATGGCCCTGGTGGGCCTGCCCCGGGCCCTCGCCGACGCCCTGCCGGGACAGCTCTCCGGCGGTCAGCGCCAGCGCGTCGCCATCGCCCGCGCCCTCGCCCTCGACCCGGACCTGGTGGTGGCCGACGAGCCCACCAGCGCCCTGGACGTGTCGGTCCGCGCCCAGATCCTCAACCTCCTGCTGGACCTCAAGGAGCGTCTGGGCCTCGCCCTGGTCTTCGTCTCGCACGACATCCAGACGGTACGGCGGATGAGCGACCGGGTGATCACCATGTACCTCGGCCGGATCGTCGAGGAGGCCCCGGCCGACCGGGTGACCGACGGCTCCTGTCACCCGTACACCCGCGCCCTGTTCTCCGCCACGCCCGGACTGCTGCATCCGGTCGACCCGATTCCGCTGGTCGGCCCGGTCCCGTCGGCGACCCGTCCGCCGAGCGGCTGCCCCTTCCGGACCCGGTGCTGGAAGGCGACGGAACCGTGCGCACGAGAAATGCCCGGGTTCTCCCACGCGTCCACCCCCGGCCACCGGTACCGCTGCCACCATCCTGTCGAGGAGGACCGGTCGACCCGCGACCTGGCACAGTCCGCAAGGGAGCCGTCATGAAGCCGCTCACCGGTGTCATCCCGCCCGTGTGCACACCCCTGACCCCGGACCGCGAGATCGACGTCCACTCGCTGCTCCGGCTGGTCGACCATCTGGTGGAGGGCGGAGTGCACGGCCTGTTCGTGCTCGGCTCGACATCGGAGGCCGCGTATCTGACGGACCGGCAGCGACGGCTCGTGGTCGAGACGGTGGCCCTGCACGTGGGCGGCCGGCTGCCGGTGCTGGCCGGGGTCATCGACATGACGACGCCCCGGGTGCTGGACCACGTGACGAAGGTGGCGGCGGCCGGGGCGGACGCCGTGGTGGCGACCGCCCCCTTCTACGCGGCCACCCACCCCGCCGAGATCGCCCGCCACTACCGCCTCCTCGCCGCCGAGAGCCCGGTCCCCGTCCTCGCCTACGACATCCCGGCCGCCGTGCACACCAAGCTCCCCGCCGAGCTGGTGCTGGAACTGGCCGCCGAGGGGGTGCTGGCCGGGCTGAAGGACTCCAGCGGCGATCTGGCCGGGTTCCGCGAGGTCGTCACCGGCGCCCGGACCCGTCCCGGCATCAGGGACTTCAGCGTGCTCACCGGCTCCGAACTGTTCGCCGACGCGGCCCTGGCGCTGGGCGCGGACGGGGCGGTACCCGGACTGGCCAACGTCGACCCGCACGGCTACGTCCGTCTGGACCGCCTCAGCCGCGAGGGTGACCGGCACCGGGCCCGGGCCGAACAGGACCGGCTGTGCGCCCTGTTCGGCATGGTGCGGGTCGGCGACCCCACCCGGATGGGCGGCAGCTCGGCCGCGCTCGGCGCCTTCAAGGCGGCCCTGCACCTGCGCGGGGTCATCGACTGCCCGGCGACCGCGGAACCCCAGGTGCCGCTGTCACCGGAGGAGGTGGAGCGGGTGGGCAAGCACCTCGCGGCGGCCGGGCTGCTCTGAACGAACGAAGTGCCGGGGGCCGGCGGGCTAGAGGGTGCTCAGCGGCAGCCGACGGAACTCGATCGCCTCGTACGGGCTGCTCACTCCCGTCTCGTACAGCACCCCGACCGTGTTCGGGTCGACGCGGACCAGGTCGGAGTAGGCGGCGCGCTGCCGGGACAGCGTCGCCACCTTGGTGAAGGTCGCTCCGCCGTTGCCGCTGCGCCACACCGCCATGGCCTGCCGGGAGGTGGGCACGGACGGGCCGGAGAACAGCAAGGGGGCGCCGGATCCGGGGAGTTGCAGGGCGCTCGCCTGCACCACCGGCACCTCGTTGAGGGTGGGCTGGACGGCGTAGGGGCGGAACAGGGTGCGGCCGCCGTCGGCGGACCAGCCGTCCAGGCGGTTGCCGATGACGGAGCCGTGCTGGTCTCGGGCGTTGAAGTAGAGCCTGCCGTCGGGGAGTTCGGCCGCGGTGGTCTCGTTGGCGTTGTGCCGGCCGTCGTACACGTCATCCACGAAGCCCGTGCGCCAGGTGGTGCCGCCGTCGTCGCTGTAGATGGCGTGGCCGCCGTAGTACTTGGGCTCCTGCCCGGAGTCGGCCGAGCCGGGCGGCGGGGCCGCGGAGTGGTTCGAGGGGACCACGAGCCGTCCGGCGTGCGCGCCGAACCGGAGCGCCACGGCATGGCCCGGCCCGGTGGCGTACCAGCGCCAGTTCGGCCGCTTCACCTGGTCGGTGATCTCGCGCGGCCCGCTGAAGCGCAGGCCGTCGTCCCAGCTCTTCTGGACGAAGACCCGGCGACCCTGTTCCGGCGTCACCTCGCCCCGCATGATCTGCCCCTCCGTCACGGCACCGCTGTTGTAGGACGTGACCAGCACGATCGCGCCCGTCCGCGGATCCACCACCGGCGCCGGGTTGCCCCGGGTGTCACCGCCCCCGGCGGCCACCACGGTCAGCGGCCCCCAGGTGCAGCCGCCGTCGGCGGAGCGTCTGAGGACGACATCGATGTCGCCGGTGTCGCCCGCGCTGTTGTGCCGTCCCTCGGCGAAGGCCAGGAGCGTGCCCCGGCGGGTGCTGACCGTCGCGGGGATGCGGTACGTGTCGTAGCCGCCCTGCCCCGACACATAGGGCACCGAGGACGTGCACTCGGCGGCGGCCGAGGCTCTGCCGGTCGCGGTGAGCGGGGTGAGGAGGACTGCGGTGACGAGAAGAGTACGGCTCAGGAGGGTCATCGAGCTCCCTTGACGGAGTGTCAGACATTGACCTGTCCGTCACATGGTTCCCGGAGTCACCAGACCCGATTCGTACGCCACGATGACCAGCTGCGCCCTGTCGCGCGCCCCCAGCTTGCCCATGATACGGCTGACGTGCGTCTTCGCCGTGAGCGGGCTGAGCCCCAAGGTGTCGGCGATCTCGGTGTTGTTGAGTCCTCGCGCGACCAGCGTGAGCACCCCGCGCTCCCGCTCGGAGAGGCAGTCGGGGCCGCCCACCGCCGGCGTCGAGGGACTGCGCAGAAATCGCGCGATCAGCCGTGCCGTGGGCCCCGGCGACAGCAGGGCCTCACCCGCGGCGATCGTGCGGATGGCGTCGAGGAGTTCAGCCGGACGTGTGTCCTTCACCAGGAAGCCGGAGGCCCCGGCCCGCAGCGCGTCCACGATGTGCTCGTCGGTGTCGTACGTGGTCAGCACCAGCACCCGTACGCCGGCCAGGTCCTCGTCCGCCGCGATGAGCCGGGTCGCCTCGATGCCGTCGAGCTCGGGCATGCGGATGTCCATCACGACGAGGTCGGCGCGCTCGCTGCGGGCCAGCTCCAGCGCCTCCCGGCCGGTGCCGGCCTGTCCGACGACCTCCATGTCCGGCGCGGACTCGACGAGCATGGCGAACGCGGCCCGGACCAGGGTCTGGTCGTCGGCGAGCAGGACACGGATGGTCACGCGGTTCCTTCCAGAGGTGGGAGCGGGAGTACGGCGGTCACCCGGAAGCCGCCCCTGTCGCACGGCCCGGCGTCGAGTGTGCCGCCCACACTGCGGGCCCGCTCGCGCATTCCCACGAGTCCGAACCCCGGTGCCCTGCCGGACGTCGGCCCGGTGCCGTCGTCGGTGACCGCGACATGCAGGGCACCGTCGCACTCGTGCAGGTCCACCAGGACGGCCGGTTCGGGTCCCGCGTGCCGTACGGCGTTGGTGAGCGCCTCCTGGACGATGCGGTAGGCGGCGGCGCCGACTGCGGGGGGCGCCTGCCGCACCCGCACCGTCTGCTCCACGCGCGCGCCCGCGAGCCGGGCGGCGGCCACCAGGTCGTGCAGGCCGTCGAGTCCGGGCAGCGGGCCGCGCGCGTCGGCCGGGCCGTCCTCGCGCAGCACCTCCAGGGTGGTGCGCAGCTCGCCGCGCGCGGTACGGCAGGTCTCGGCGATGTCGTCGAGGGCCTTGGCGACCGTCTCGCGGTCCAGGCGCTCGGGGTCGGCCGCGAGGACATGGGCGGCGACCGAGGTCTGCACGCCGATGAGCGTGATGCTGTGGGCGAGCAGATCGTGCAGGTCCCGGGCGATGCGCAGACGTTCCTCGGCGACCCGGCGGCGGGCCTCCTCCTCGCGGGTGCGTTCGGCGCGCTCGGCGCGTTCGATGACCGCGGCGATGTACTGGCGGTAGTAGCGGGTGGCGATGCCGACGAAGATGACGGCGAGGACCCAGCCGTAGATGCGCAGCAGTTCGGCGGCCTGCTTGTCGCCGCCGAAGGTGAGCATCGCGGCCAGCGAGAGGCCGAGGCCCGTGGCGGTGACCACGAGGGTGCGGAACGGGCGTTGGGTGACGGTGACCGTGTACAGCGCGATGAACGAGGCGGGTACGGGCGCCTGGTGGTTGTTGTCGAGGGCGTGGTAGGGCAGGACGAGTGCCACCACCGCGGCGAACACGAGCAGCGGACGGCGGCGCCGCCACGCCAGCGGCACATGGGCGCCGATCAGCAGCGCCCAGCCGACGGCGTCGGGCCGCCGGCCGGCGTCGGTGGACAGCGCCAGGCACACGGCGGTGGCGGCCGCCGCGACCGCCAGCAGCACGTCGTTGCGGGTGCCGTGCCGGGCGGTCGTGGGGTCGCGGTTGACCGCGGCCATGATCCGCTCGCCGATACGGGGACTGGTTGACTGCTCCACGGGGATCATCTTCCGCTAGGAGGGCGCCCCTCCGGGAGGGAGGGGCGCCGGTCGGTCAGTGGGCTCCCGCGGTCACCCGCTCCGGTTCCTTCGGCGGCGCGGGGTGCCCGGGCTCCTTGGACAGGGCGCCCGGCCACCACACCTTGCGGCGCAGGGCGACACTCGCGCTGGTCACGAGGTAGGTGCGGACCAGGAAGGTGTCGAGGAGCACCCCGACCGCGATGACGAAGCCGAGTTCGACGAGCTGCACCATCGGCATGCTGGTGAGCACCGCGAAGGTGGCCGCGAGCACGAGGCCGGCGGAGGCGATGACCCCGCCGGTGGTGCGCAGCGCGGTGAGCGCGGCGACGTCCGGTTCGGCGCCCTTCAGGGACTCCTCGCGCATCCGGTGCATCAGGAAGATGCCGTAGTCGACGCCGAGGGCGACCAGGAAGACGAAGGAGAGCAGGCCGAGCCCCGGGTCCGTGCCCTCGAACCCGAACACCGGGCCGAAGACGAGCCCGCCGATGCCGAGCGCGGCGCCCCACACGGCGACCACGGCGGCGACCAGGATGAGGGGCGCGACGAGCGAGCGCAGCAGGGCGACGAGGATCAGCAGGACCGACAGCAGCACGATCGGCACGACGATCAGCCGGTCCCGGGCGTTGGTGTCCTTCAGGTCGATCTGCTCGGCGCTCGGACCGCCCACGTAGGAGCCGTCGAGCCTGTCCCGCAGATCCTCGATGGTCGCCGTCTCCCCCGCGGACTGGGGAGCGCTCCTGGCGATGACGGAGATCTCCGCCCAGCCGTCTGCGCTGCGCCCCCGCTCCGCGCTGTCGACCCCGCCGGTGCCGCGGATCTCGGCGAGGGTGGACTCGGCGCGGTCGGCCGGCGTGATGACGGTGATGGCCTGGGTGCCGCGCTCGGGGTAGGCGGCCGCGAGCGTCTCCATGGCGGCGACCGCGTCGGGCTTGCTGGTGAAGGAGTCCTCCTGCTTGAGATCGCCCGGCAGGTTGAACGTGCCGAGCGCGAGCGCGCCGAGCAGCAGGCCACCGCCGACGAGCACGGCCACCGGACGCCGACCGGCGGAGCTGCCCATCGCGGCGAACAGCGACCGGCGCGCCTTGGGCGTGCTGCCGTAGCGGGGCACGATCGGCCAGAACACCCGGCGCCCGAGCAGCACCAGCACGGCGGGCAGCAGCGCCAGCATGGCGACCAGCGCGCAGAGCACGCCGACCGTTCCGAGCGGGCCCATGCCCCGGCTGGAGTTGAGGTCGGCGGCGAGCAGACAGAGCAGCCCGGCGGCGACGGTCCCGGAGGAGGCGAGCACGGCGGGCCCGCAGCCCTTGAGGGCGGCGACCATGGCCTCGTACGGCCGCTCGATGCGGCGCAGTTCCTCGCGGTACCGGGAAACGAGGAGCAGGGCGTAGTCGGTTCCGGCGCCGAAGACGAGGATCGTCATGATCCCGGAGCTCTGACCGGAGACCGACGTACCGAACCACTGGTTGAGGCCGTAGGCCACGCCCATCGACAGGTAGTTGGCGACCCCGGCGACGACGAGGGGCACCAGCCAGAGGAAGGGGCTGCGGTAGATGATGATCAGCAGCAGCGCGACGACGGCGACGGTGGTGTAGAGCAGCGGCCCGTCGAGCGAGTTGTAGACCTCGGCGGCGTCGGTGGCGAGCGCGCCCTCACCGCCGACCTCCACGTCGAGCCCGCCGCTCCCCTGGGCGATGTCCCGCACGCCGTTGACGAGCTCGTCCCGGGCCTCCTCGTCGGTGCCGGGCTCGTTGCTGGCCACCGGATACATGAGCGTGGTGCCGTCCTTGGAGGGCACGCCGACGGGCTCCCCGGTCAGCCGGTAGGAACCGGCGATCTCGGCGACCTGCTCGGCGGCGACGCTCCTGTCCTCGGCGGTGAGCCCCCCGTCCCGGTGGTAGACCACGACCATCTGCGTGGTCTCACCGCCGGGCAACTGGTCCTGGATCTTGGCGACCTGGGTCGAGTCGGCGCTCGCCGGCAGGTAGTCGACGGCCCGGTCCCGTTGCACATCGGCGAGCTTCGAGGCGAACGGCGAGGCGATCGCCAGCACGAGGATCCACAGCCCGAGCACAAGCCACGGAACGCCCCGCCGCCGTCGTACGGATGTCCTTACGGCCCCCATGACACGGGCCTCCCTCCGGTCGGATGCTCTGGTTCGGCTTCCAGACTTCCGGGGGAAGGGGGCGGGTTCGTCGGACGGGAGGGCGAGTTGGGCGGTACTTCCGGGGGCGGCGGAAGGGGCCCGTTACTCCCCGGGGAGTACTACGACGGAGTACGCGCCGCCGCCAGCAGGCGGGTCACGTCGTCGGCGCAGATGGTCAGGGCCGCGCCCACCGTGGCGAGGACCTCCCGCTCGGCGGGGGTGTAGGGGCCGTCCGCGAGGGCGATGCGGGCGCCCTGGAGGAGGATCGACTCGCGACCGGGGGCCGCGAGGTGCGGGGCGAGGGGGTCCAGGGCCTCGTGGAGCTCTATGGCCAGGCCCGCTCCGCAGGGCTCGCCCAGGACGCGGCCGGTGTCGGCGGCCAGGGCCTCGACGAGGGCGTCGAGCTGTTCCTCGGTGCAGTCCTCGAAGCCGGCCGCGCGGACCGCGGAGGCGGCGGCCTCCAGGGCCGTACGGGCGCAGGAGCCGCCCGCGGCCAGGACCGCGAGGGCGACGGTGTGCACGGCGTCGCGGAGCATCGCGGAGAAACGGGTGGTGGTGGGGTGGTCCAGGACGTCGGTGCCGAAGTGGCGACGGCAGGCCGCGCATTCCACCACGGGTCCGGTCTCACCGCGCGGCAGCACCGGCACGCCCAGCAGGGTGAACCGGCGGCGCCCGGTCAGCCGCTGGTAGTTGCGGTCACCGCCACAGCCGGGGCAGAAGAACTCACCGTCCCCGACGGGCGTCCACGCGGTCCGTGTGCCCAGGATGCGGGCAGGCCTCACGGCACGGCCGTTTCGTCCCCGTCCTGGCAGCACGTCGCACCTCCGCGAAACCCGCGGCAACGTCGCCGCGCTTGCGTGATGTTAGCCACATCCCCCGGGCCTAGTCAGCACCCAGGACGAGACCTTTCCGTGACCTGCACAGAGATTGGCTTGTATACGCCGGGCAAGGGAGGCCTGCCCAGGGGCGCGGGGAACTGCGCGACAAGCCGCGACGCACGCGCAGCCGGCGCACAGCCCCCGCAGGCACCTCAGCAGTCCGCTGTTACCGGGCCGCCCGGTTCACGGCGGAGACAACCGCCTTCAGCGAGGCACGCGTGGTGTTCGCGTCGATACCGATGCCCCACAGGACCTTGCCGTCGATCGCGCATTCGATGTAGGAAGCGGCCTGCGCGGAGGCGCCCTCGCTCATCGTGTGCTCCTGGTAGTCCAGCAGCCGTACGTCGATCCCGATCGACTGCAGCGCGTCGAAGAAGGCCGAGATGGGACCGTTGCCGGTACCCGTCAGCACGGTGTCCGTGCCGTCGACCGTCGCCTCCACCTTCAGCGTGTCCACGCCGTCCGTGTCCGTCGTCGACTGGCCGTTGCGGACCTGGATACGGCCCCACGGGTTCTGCGGGTTCGGCAGGTACTCGTCCTGGAACACCGACCAGATGGCGGAGCCCGTGACCTCGCCGCCCTCCGCGTCCGTCTTGGCCTGGATGAGCTTGGAGAACTCGATCTGCATCCGGCGCGGCAGGTCCAGCTTGTGGTCGTTCTTCAGGACGTACGCGATACCGCCCTTGCCGGACTGCGAGTTGACCCGGATGACCGCCTCGTAGGAACGGCCGACGTCCTTCGGGTCGATCGGCAGGTACGGCACCGCCCACTCGATGTCGTCCACGGTGACCCCGCGCGCCGCCGCGTCGGCCTCCATGGCGTCGAAGCCCTTCTTGATGGCGTCCTGGTGGGAGCCGGAGAAGGACGTGTAGACCAGGTCGCCCACGTACGGGTGGCGCGGGTGGACCTCCATCTGGTTGCAGTACTCCCACGTACGACGGATCTCGTCGATGTCGGAGAAGTCGATCTGCGGGTCGACGCCCTGCGAGAACAGGTTCATGCCCAGGGTGACCAGGTCGACGTTGCCGGTGCGCTCGCCCTGCCCGAACAGACAGCCCTCGACGCGGTCGGCGCCGGCCATCAGCGCCAGCTCGGCGGCGGCGACGGCGGTGCCGCGGTCGTTGTGCGGGTGGACCGACAGGACGACGTACTCGCGGCGGGACAGGTTGCGGTGCATCCACTCGAAGCGGTCCGCGTGCGTGGACGGCGTCGAACGCTCCACGGTGGCGGGCAGGTTGAGGATGATCTCGCGGCCCGGCCCCGGCTGGTAGACGTCCATCACCGCCTCGCAGACCTCCAGCGCGAAGTCCAGCTCGGTGTCGGTGAAGATCTCGGGGCTGTACTGGTAGC
Organism: Streptomyces sp. NPDC003635; assembly: GCF_053587635.1. Lineage (NCBI taxonomy): Bacteria > Bacillati > Actinomycetota > Actinomycetes > Kitasatosporales > Streptomycetaceae > Streptomyces > Streptomyces sp. NPDC003635. The sequence goes on from NZ_JBSFOK010000015.1 coordinate 73,143, forward strand.
CGAACTCCGTCTCGGGGTCCAGCAGCTTCTCCGCGTACTCCATGACCAGCCGCGTGCCGTCCACGGCGATCTGCTTGATGTCGTCCTTGGAGCCGCGGAAGACGACCCGGCGGAAGACCGGCGCGGTGGCGTTGTACAGGTGGACGGTGGCCCGCTTGGCGCCCTTCAGGGACTCCACCGTGCGCTCGATCAGGTCCTCGCGGGCCTGGGTCAGCACCGAGATCGTGACGTCGTCGGGGATCGCGCCGGGCTCTTCGATGATCGACCGTACGAAGTCGAAGTCGGTCTGGCCGGAGGCGGGGAAGCCGACCTCGATCTCCTTGTAGCCCATCTTGACCAGCTGGTCGAACATCCGGCGCTTGCGCTCGGGCGACATCGGGTCGATCAGGGCCTGGTTGCCGTCGCGCAGATCGGTGGAGAGCCAGCGGGGGGCCTGAGTGACGCGCTGGTTCGGCCAGGTGCGGTCCGGGATGTCGACCTGGTCGTAGCGACCGTACTTGTGGATCGGCATGGAAGTGGGCTGCTGGCGGTTCGCCATGATTGCGGGGCTCCTCAGGATGTCCGGAAGGACGGCCGACGACGCAACGCGAAGCTCCGCGGGGAGGGAGTCGACCTGGACTACAGGCCCTCGCCGCGGCAGCTAAGAAGAAGCAGCCCGAAAAGCATGATGCGCAGCATGCTAGCCGAGCCGCCCGCGATGCGGCGGTGCGTATCAGTATGCGGGATCCCCTCGGGCGATGGGGGCGAATGGGACAAAAAGTGCGCTATACCACTCCGCGACCGTCACGCGACGGCCTTGTCGGCACATTTCACCAATCATGGTTGCGGCTAGTGACAGCGGCATAACACAGTGCAATGGTGCCGGGCATGACGAACCACGGGGGCCATGAGCCCGTCTTCTGCACCGTCGTACCGCCGCATGTCCTCGACAAACTGGCCCAGGCCGAGGACCCCGCGCTGTCCGGACCGGCCCGCCGGACCCTGCAGCGCGACGCCTACGAGCGCACCCACCGCCGGCTGACCACCGTGCTCGGCGCGCCCGCCGTCGCCCCGCCCGCAGACGCCGAGCCCGACAAGCCCTCCCGCACGATCTACGACGCCCGGCACGGCACCGACCTGCCCGGCGGGAAGGTCCGCGCGGAGGGCGAGGAGCCCGGCAAGGACGCCACCGTCAACCGCGCCTACGCGGGCCTCGGCGCCACCTTCGAGCTGTTCCTGAAGGCCTACGAGCGCGACTCGATCGATGGCAACGGTCTGCCGCTGGACGCGACCGTCCACTACGAGCAGGACTACAACAACGCCTTCTGGAACGGCGAGCAGATGGTGTTCGGCGACGGGGACGGGGAGATCTTCCTCGACTTCACCATCCCGATCGACGTCATCGGACACGAACTCGCCCACGGCGTCACGCAGTACACCGCCAACCTCACCTACTTCGGCCAGCCCGGGGCCCTGAACGAGTCGATGTCGGACGTCTTCGGCGCGCTCATCAAGCAGTACACGCTGGGCCAGACCGCCGCCGAGGCCGACTGGCTGATCGGCGCCGGGCTGCTCGCCCCGCGGGTGACGGGCAAGGCGCTGCGCTCGATGAAGGAGCCCGGCACGGCGTACGACGACGACGTGCTCGGCAAGGACCCGCAGCCCGCGACGATGGACGACTACGTCCGCACCGGCCGCGACAACGGCGGCGTCCACATCAACTCCGGCATCCCCAACCACGCCTTCTACCTGGCCGCCACCGCCCTCGGCGGACATGCCTGGGAGCGCGCCGGACAGATCTGGTACGACGTGCTGACCGGCGGCGAGCTGAAGGCGCAGGCCCTCTTCGTCGACTTCGCCACGCTGACGGGCGCCGCCGCGAAGGCGCGGTACGGCGACGGCAGCGAGGAGCTCCAGGCGGTCATGAAGGCCTGGGAGCAGGTCGGCGTGCGCACGCTGTAGTTCCGTACTAGACAGGACCCATGCGGATTCAGGTGAGGCGCACCGGAGGTTTCGCGGGCATCGAGCGGTTCGCCGAGGTGGACGTCTCGGGGCGGCCCGATGCCCAGCAGTGGCGGACCCTGGCCGAGCGAGCGCTCGCGGAAGGCCGGGGCACGCCCCCTGTCGGGGTGCCCGACGGCTTCAGCTACCAGATCACCGTGGACGGCAGGACCGTGTACTGCGCGGACCCCCGGCTGACCGAAGAGCAGCGGAAACTGATCACTCGCGTCCTCAAGGAAGGGGCGTAACGGCAGCTTCACGCCTGGCCGTTGACTTCCGTTACCCCGGGTACCGATGATCCGGCGCATGGCGACGCAAGCGATACCTCAGTTCCCGGCGGGCTTCCTGTGGGGCGTGTCGACCTCGGCCCATCAGATCGAGGGCGCGGCCGAGCTGCGCGAGCCGTCCGTGTGGGACGCCTTCACGGCTGTGCCGGGACGCGTGAAGGACGGCTCGACGGCGGCGGTGGCCTGCGACCACTACCACCGCTACCGCGAGGACGTGGCCCTGCTGGCCGGGCTCGGAGTCGGCGCGTACCGCTTCTCGGTCTCGTGGCCGCGGGTCAACTCCCCCGGCGGCCTGGACTTCTACGACCGTCTCGTCGACGAGCTGAGCGCGGCGGGCGTGCGGCCGGTCCCCACCCTCTTCCACTGGGACCTGCCGGCCGGGCTCGACTGGCTGGAGCGGGACACGGCCGCACGGTTCGCCGAGTACGTGTCGGTGGTCGCCGAGCGGCTCGGGGACCGCGTGCACAAGTGGATCACCCTCAACGAGCCCGCCGAGCACACCCTGCTGGGCCATGCGCTGGGCCTCCACGCACCCGGCGGACAGCTCATGTTCGACGCGCTGCCCGCCGCCCACCACCAGCTTCTCGCCCACGGTCTGGCCGCACGGGCGCTGCGCGCGGCCGGGGCCACGGACATCGGGATCGCCAACTCGCACGGGCCGACGTGGGCGGCGTCGAAGGACCCCGCGGACGTGGAGGCGGCGGACTTCTACGACGTACTGCTCAACCGGCTGTTCGCGGACCCGGTGCTGCTGGGCGAATACCCGGTGGGGATCGGCGAGTTGATGCCCGGAGACGTCTCGGCCGACCTGAAGGTGATCGGCGAGCCGCTGGACTTCTACGGCGTCAACTACTACGCGCCGACGAAGGTGGGCGCGCCGCGGGGTGCGGAGATCGAGTTCGGCGGGGTGTCGCTGCCGGCCGAACTCCCCTTCTCCGTGCAGGAGATCAGGGACGTCCCGGTCACCGACTTCGGCTGGCCGGTCGTTCCCGAGGCGCTCACCGAGCTGCTCACCGGCTTCCACGAGCGCTACGGCGACCGGCTCCCGCCCGTCGTCATCACCGAGAACGGCTGCTCCTACGAGGGCGTCGACGACCAGGAGCGGATCGCCTACCTGGACGGCCACATCCGCGCGCTGCACCGGGCGAGGGAGGCCGGGGTGGACGTGCGCGGGTACTTCGTCTGGTCGCTGCTGGACAACTTCGAGTGGGCGGAGGGGTACGCGCGCCGGTTCGGACTCGTCCACGTGGACTACGACACCCTGGAGCGGACCCCGAAGGCGTCGTACGGCTGGTTCCGGGACGTGCTGCGGGCGCAGGGATGACGGTCGGGGCGCTCAGCGACCCGGTCGACCGGGTCGGCCCGGGCTGGACCACGGCACTCTCGCTCGCCAACTGGGCGATCTGGGTGGGCTGGTACGGGCCGCTGCAGATCCTGTTGCCCGAGCAGGCCGAGGACTTCGCGCCGGGCACGGGGATGTCGAAGGAGACGCTGCTGGCCTGGGTGGCGGGGGTGGGCGCGGCGGTCTCGTTGCTCGCGAACCCGCTGTTCGGCGCGCTGTCGGACCGTACGACGGCCCGTTGGGGGCGCCGTACGCCGTGGATCGCGGCCGGGACGGGCGGGGGCGCGCTGTCGTTGCTGCTGCTCGGGGGCGCGGACGGGCTCTGGACGATGATGCTGGGCTGGTGCCTGGTGCAGCTGACCCTGAACGCGGCCTTCGCGGCGGTGACGGCGGCGGTGCCGGACCGGGTGCCGCGGCTCCAACGCGGCTCGGTGGGCGGCTGGTTGGGGGCGGCGCAGATCTTCGGGGCGGTCGCCGGGACGGGGCTCGCGACCGCGGTGGGCGGGATCGGGGCGGGGTATGCGGCGTGCGCGGTGTTCGTGGTGGCGGGGGTGCTGCCGTACGTGCTGCGCCACAAGGACCTGAGTCTGGCGGCCGCGGACCGCCCACCCTGGTCGTCCCGGGCCTTCCTTCGCGGCTTCTGGCTGAGCCCGCGCCGCTATCCGGACTTCGGCTGGGCCTGGCTGACCCGCTTCCTGATCAACCTGAGCAACGCGCTGGTGATCCTGTACCTGCTGTACTACCTGCGGGACCGCCTGAAGTACGACGACCCCGACGAGGGGGTCCTGATCCTGACCGCGGTGAACAGCGTGACGCTGCTGGCCACGGTCGTGGTGGGCGGGGTCTGGTCGGACCGGGTGGGTCGGCGCAAGCCGTTCGTGCGCTGGTCCGGCGCGCTGATCGCGGCGGCGACGGCCCTGCTGGCGGTGTGGCAGACCTGGCCGGGCGCGATCGTGGTGGCGGCGCTGCTGGGGGTGGGCCTGGGCGTCTTCATGTCGGTCGACTTCGCCCTGATGACGGACGTCCTGCCGAAGGCCCTGGACCGGGGCAAGGACCTGGGCGTGATCAACGTGGCCAACGCCCTCCCGCAGGTGGCGGCCCCCGCCCTGGCGGCCCCCATCGTGACCCACCTGGGCGGCTACCGAGTCCTGTACGCACTGGCGGCGGCGATCGGATTGGCAGGGGCGGTGCTGGTGGGCCGGATCAAGGCCGTCGACTAGCCGGCCCTGACCCCAACGGCTCAGAAACCGAGCCGCCGCAACTGCTTCGGATCCCGCTGCCAGTCCTTGGCCACCTTCACATGCAGATCCAGAAAGACCGGCGTGCCCAGCAGCGCCTCGAACTGCTCGCGCGACGAGACCCCGACCTCCATCAGGCGCTTGCCCAGACGGCTCCGCCGCCACCCCCGCCCACCCGCAACAACCCCGCCCTCAAAAAC
>NZ_JBSFOK010000015.1:78287-169066 GCF_053587635.1 Streptomyces sp. NPDC003635
GCCGCCGCAACTGCTTCGGATCCCGCTGCCAGTCCTTGGCCACCTTCACATGCAGATCCAGAAAGACCGGCGTGCCCAGCAGCGCCTCGATCTGCTTGCGGCTCTTGATGCCGACCTCCTTCAGGCGCTTGCCCTTGGGGCCGATGATGATGCCCTTCTGGCTGGGGCGTTCGATGTAGAGGAAGGCGTGGATGTCGAGGAGGGGCTTGTCCGCCGGGCGGTCCTCACGGGGGAGCATTTCCTCGACCACGACCGCGATGGAGTGCGGGAGCTCGTCGCGGACGCCCTCCAGGGCCGCCTCACGGATCAGTTCCGCGATCATGACCTGCTCGGGCTCGTCGGTGAGGTCGCCCTCGGGGTAGAGCGCCGGGCCCTCGGGCAGCATCGGGATCAGCAGGTCCGCCAACAGGTCCACCTGCTTGTTGGCGGTCGCCGACACCGGGACGATCTGCGCCCACTCGATGCCCAGTTCCTTGCCCAGCTGGTCGATCGCGATCAGCTGCTCGGCGAGGGCCTTGGAGTCGACGAGGTCCGTCTTCGTCACGATGGCGATCTTCGGGGACTTCTTGATCCCCGCCAGCTCCTTCGCGATGAAGCGGTCGCCGGGCCCGATCTTCTCGTTCGCGGGCAGGCAGAAGCCGATCACGTCGACCTCGGCCCACGTCGTACGGACCACGTCGTTCAAGCGCTCGCCCAGCAGCGTGCGCGGCTTGTGCAGCCCTGGCGTGTCCACCAGGATCAGCTGGGCGTCCGGGCGGTGCACGATCCCCCGAACCGTGTGCCGCGTCGTCTGCGGCTGGTTCGCGGTGATCGCGACCTTCTGCCCGACCAGAGCGTTCGTGAGGGTGGACTTGCCCGCGTTGGGACGGCCCACGAAGCAGGCGAAGCCGGCGCGATGGGGGGCCTCGGACGGCTGCTCGGATGACTGGGTACGCACGCTCATGCCGACCATTCTCCCTGATCCCCGGAGCGGCGCCGCACGGTGAGCGTCCGGAAACCCGCACGCAATGAAACACCCCCGAAACACACCGGTACGCGTCCGGAAACGCACACCGGTGAATCTCTGACGCACCCCCACCCCGTTGGAGACCACCGTGCCTCTCGCCGCGCAAGGCATCGACACCGGCGACACCGCCTGGCTGCTCGCCGCCACCGCCCTCGTCCTGCTGATGACCCCGGGCCTGGCCCTGTTCTACGGCGGCATGGTCCGCACGAAGAGCGTCCTCAACATGCTGATGATGAGTTTCGTGGCGATCGCCCTGGTCACCGTGGTGTGGTTGACCGCCGGGTACTCCCTCGCCTTCGGGGAGGACGCCGGCGCCGGGCTCATCGGCGGGCTCGACCACCTCGGCATGTCCGGCATCGGACCCGACAGCGTCCAGGGCACCGTCCCCACCGTCCTCTTCGCCACCTTCCAGCTCACCTTCGCGATCATCACGGCCGCCCTGATCAGCGGCGCCGTCGCCGACCGCGCCAAGTTCGGCGCGTGGCTGGTCTTCGTCCCCCTGTGGGCGCTGCTCGTATACGTTCCGGTGGCCCACTGGACCTGGGGCCCGGGTGGCTGGATCCTGAACCACCTCGGCGCCCTCGACTTCGCGGGCGGGCTCCCCGTCGAGATCACCTCCGGCGCCTCGGGCCTCGCCCTCTGCCTGGTCCTCGGCCCGCGGCTCGGGTTCAAGAAGGACGCGATGCGCCCGCACAACCTGCCCATGGTGATGCTCGGCGCCGGTCTGCTCTGGTTCGGCTGGTTCGGCTTCAACGCCGGTTCCGCCCTCGGCGCGAACGGCCTGGCCGCCGCGGCCTTCCTCAACACCCTCGCCGCCGGCTGCACCGGCCTGCTGGGCTGGCTCTTCGTCGAGCAGCGGCGCGACGGCCACCCCACGACCCTCGGCGCCGCCTCCGGCGCGGTCGCGGGCCTGGTCGCGATCACCCCGTCCTGCGGCTCGGTCTCCCTGCTCGGGGCCCTGGTCGTCGGCCTCACCGCGGGCGTCGTCTGCTCCTGTGCCGTGGGCTGGAAGTTCAGGTTCAACTACGACGACTCCCTGGACGTCGTCGGCGTCCACCTGGTCGGCGGCGTCATCGGCACCGTCCTGATCGGCGTCTTCGCCGTCGCCGAGATGACCGGCGGCGCCGAGGGCCTCCTGTACGGCGGCGGACTGGGCCAGCTCGGCAAGCAGCTCGTCGCCGTGGTGGCCGTGGGCGCGTACGCCTTCGCCGTGTCGTACGGCCTCGCCAAGCTCATCGACAAGACCCTGGGCTTCCGCGCGAGCGAGGAGCAGGAGCACACCGGCCTGGACCTTACGGTGCACGCCGAGAGCGCATACGATCACGGCGTCCTGGGCCACGGCGCCCCGGTCTCCGCCTCCGTCCCCACCCCCCAGAAGGCCAAGGCATGAAGCTCATCACCGCGATCGTCAAGCCCTACCGACTCGACGAGGTGAAGTCGGCGCTCCAGGAGCTGGGCGTGCACGGCCTGACCGTGACCGAGGCGAGCGGCTACGGCCGTCAGCGCGGCCACACCGAGGTGTACCGGGGCGCCGAGTACCAGGTCGACCTGGTGCCCAAGGTCCGGATCGAGGTGGTCGTGGAGGACGCCGACTCCGACGCGGTGATCGACGCGATCGTGAAGGCCGCGCAGACCGGCAAGATCGGCGACGGCAAGGTCTGGGCGCTGCCCGTCGAGACCGTCGTACGGGTGCGGACGGGTGAGCGCGGCCCCGACGCTCTGTGAGGAGCCGCGCCCGCCCGCGCGCTTCTGATCGAAGGATCAGTCGAAGACGAACGGGCCCGGTGCCTGCGGTGCCGTCGCCGTGCAGGTGAGGGTGATGCCGAAGACGGTCATCGTCAGCGAGCCGCCGAAGGCCTCCAGGCTGTCGCCGGAGGCCACGGTGCCGGGCAGCGGGCCCACCCGGACCGGGTCGCCGGCGGCCATCGCCGGGTTCTCGGTGGCCCGGAAGACGGTGGTGCCGCCGCCCGCCTTCACCAGGGTGAGGGTGGAGGTGATGGAGTCCGCGCCGAGTGCGATCGGCGCGGTGATGGCGGAGGAGTCGAGGGTCATGGTGGCGGCCGTCCCGTCCTGGGTGGCCGTCAGGGTTGCCGCGCCGCCGCCGAAGCTGCCGCAGTCGGCGTCGATGGTGGTCGAGGTGGGGGTCACGGCCGCGGCGGTGGGCGCGAGCACGAGTCCGGTCAGGGCGAGCGTGCCGGCCACGAGTGCCGCACCGGTGCCTGAGCGTGTACCTCTCATGGGGGTCGGGATCCCTTCGGGTGTGGGGGGACCGACGGCCCGTCCTCGGCAGGTGGGTGCGGACACACTGCGGGAGGGCCGAATCTGACGGTCCGTCGGAACGTACGGTCCCATTGATGCGCGAGAGGCGACCGCCGACAAGGATGAAATCCGGACTACCCCGTTTTCAGACCGGACTACTCCGCGGCCACGGTGAGCCGCACCGCACCGTCCGGCCCCGCGAGCAGCACCGGCGTCCCCGCCCCGCCGAGATCCCGTACGGCCGCCAGGTCCTCGGCCGCCGCGCTCTCCGCCTCGGTCACCACCGCCGCCGCCTCCAGCGACTTCGCCCCGGACGCCACGGCCATCGCCACGGCCGTACGCAGCGCGCTCAGCTTCAGCGAGTCCAGCTCCACGGTCCCGGCGACATACGTACGGCCCGTGTCGTCGCGTACGGCGGCACCCTCGGGCACGCCGTTGCGGGCCCGCGCGGAACGGGCCAGGGTGACGATCTTGCGGTCCTCGGGGTCGAGGGCGTTGGTGTCGGTCATGGGTCGAGGATACGTAGGCGGACGGGCGTGCCCCCGTCGTGGGCCTGCCGTCTCCCACACGACAGGCCCGAGACGCGGATCTAGAGTGGAATCAGCAACGCATGAGAAGGACGGCAGCTCATGGGTCTGGTTGCGAGATCTTTTGCGTCATGTGCCTCGGTTCTTCTGCTCGCGGTGAGCGGAACGACCGCGTACGGTCTGCCCGCAGGCGATCCGTCACCTCAGGAGGTCTTCGAGGAGGCCTCTCCCGCCACCGTGCACATCCTGGGCGGGATGAGCAGCGGAACCGGATTCGTCTATGACGCCGAAGAGGGCCTCATCCTGACCAACGCGCATGTCGTGGAAGGGGAGTCCGTCCTGAAGGGGGTCATCGACGGGGGGAGCCCCGTCCCGCTGCGGGTGCTCGGGAGCGATCCCTGTGAGGATCTGGCGGTGGTGAAGCTCAACACCCCACCGGAGGACCTGAAGGAGCTGGAGTTCGGCGACAGCGACGAGGTGGAGGCCGGGGACACCGTGACGGCCATTGGCTACCCGCAGTCCCTCCAGTCCGACACGGCCGCCGAGAAGCCGGTGTTCACCTCGGGCGCGGTGCAGTCCCCCGAGGTCTCCGCCGACCCCGACCCGTACGCCCTGCCGCACTACCCGGCCACGATCCAGCACTCCGCCACGGTGAACCCCGGCAACTCGGGAGGGCCCCTGCTCGACAGTGACGGAAAGGTCGTCGGCATCAACAGTCTCGGCAACAGCGATGTCGAGAACCAGTACTACTCCATCACCAGCGAACACGCTCAGCGCTTCCTCGACCCGCTGGTGGACGGCGACAGGAAGAACGCTCCCGGATGGTGGGTCAACTCCCTGGAGGATCCCGCCCTCAGCACTCTCTGGGAGGACCCGCAGGACCAGCAAGCCGTCGCCGACGCACAGGCGCAGCTCGTGGAGGCGGGGGTCCAGGGCCTGTTCGTCGTCAACACGTCCAGCAACTCCCCCGCAGAGGAGGCCAACCTCGGCGTGGGAGACGTGATCACCGCGATGAAGGACACCGCTGTGACCTCGGTGCCGGACGTATGCAACGTGCTGCAGTCGTCGTCCGCCGGTGAACGGATCCGGCTCGAAGGGGTGTACTCCCTGGACCTCGACGAGCCGGGAGACCAGGTCGGCCAGGCATGGCAGACCGACCTCGTCCTGTCCCGCAAACCCTAGGACCGGTCCAGGCGGAGGCGTTCGGCGCGCGGCAGGCCGGCGACGACCAGGTCGTAGGAGTCCTCGACGAGCTCACGGACCATCCGGTCCGGGAGCCCGCCGTCGACGGTCACCGTGTTCCAGTGCCGCTTGTTCATGTGGTACCCGGGGACGATCAGGCCCTCGTGCTCGGCACGCAGCCGGATCGCGTCCTCGGGGTCGCACTTGAGGTTGACCGTCAGGGGCCGCGCGTCCAGGTTCGTCAGCGCGAAGAGCTTGCCGAGCACCTTGAAGACCGAGGTCTCCGGGTTGAACGGGAACTCCTCCACCGCGGCGTTGAACGAAAGGCAGAACCCGCGCAGCTCCTGAGGGGTCACTCGTCCTTCGCCTCTTCCTCCGGGGGGTCCACCGGCTCCACCAGCACGGTCACGATCTTGTTCCGGCGGCCCGCCGCGGCCTCCGCGGTCAGCCGCAGCTCCCGCTCGTCGGGCAGTTCCACCCGGGCCGAGGCACCGGCGATCGGGACCCGGCCGAGCGCCTTGGCGAGGAGTCCGCCGACGGTCTCCACGTCCTCGTCGTCGTACTCGTCGAGGCCGTACAGCTCGCCGAGGTCGGTGATGTCCAGCCGGGCGGTGACCCGGTAGCGGTCCTCGCCCAGCTCCTCCACCGGCGGCAGCTCACGGTCGTACTCGTCGGTGATCTCGCCGACGATCTCCTCGAGGATGTCCTCGATGGTGACGATGCCCGCGGTGCCGCCGTACTCGTCGATGACGACGGCGACGTGGTTGCGGTCCTGCTGCATCTCGCGCAGCAGATCACCGGCGTTCTTGGTGTCGGGCACGAAGGCGGCGGGACGCATCGCGGTCGACACCAGCTCGCTCTCGGCGTCCCGGCTGATGTGCGTCTTGCGGGCGAGGTCCTTGAGATAGACGATCCCGACGACGTCGTCCTCGCTCTCGCCGACCACCGGGATACGCGAGAAACCGGACCTCAGGGCCAGGGTCAGGGCCTGGCGGATGGTCTTGTAGCGCTCGATCACGATCAGGTCGGTCCGCGGGACCATGACCTCCCGCACGAGGGTGTCGCCGAGCTCGAAGACCGAGTGCACCATCCGGCGCTCGTCGTCCTCGATCAGGGACTCCTTCTCGGCGAGGTCGACCAGCGCGCGCAGCTCCGCCTCGGAGGCGAAGGGACCGCGACGGAAGCCCTTGCCGGGCGTGAGGGCGTTGCCGATGAGGATCAGCAGGGACGGGATCGGGCCCATGATCCGGGCCAGCGGCACCAGGACGTACGACGCCGCCGTCGCGGTGTTCAGCGGGTGCTGGCGGCCGATGGTGCGCGGGGAGACACCGACGGCGACGTAGGAGACCAGCACCATCACGCCGATCGCGGCGAGCAGCGCCTGGGTGGTGCCGTCGATCTCGTTCAGGCAGGCGTACGTGACCAGCGCGGCGGCGGCCATCTCGCAGGCCACGCGGACCAGCAGCGCCACGTTGAGATAGCGCGTCGGGTCGGCGGCGACCTGCTCGAGCTTGGCGCTGCCGCGTCGGCCGGACCGGACCGCCTCCTCGGCGCGGAAGCTGGACACACGGGCCAGGCCCGCCTCCGCGCAGGCGGCGAGCCAGGCCACGACGACCAGCGCGATGGCGCCGAGGACGAGTTGGGGGCTCATGAGACGGTCGGAGCCGGGGAGGGACCGGTCAGGCCCTTCTCCGCGCGCCAGCCGTCCACGATGGCCGCCTGGAGGCCGAACATCTCGGCCTTCTCGTCCGGTTCCTCGTGGTCGTAGCCGAGCAGGTGCAGCACACCGTGGACGGTGAGCAGCTGGAGCTCCTCGTCCATGGTGTGCTGCGTCGGGGCGTCCTCGCCCTGCTTCTTGGCGACCTCCGGGCAGAGCACGATGTCGCCGAGCAGCCCCTGCGGCGGCTCGTCGTCGTCCTTGGACGGCGGCCGGAGCTCGTCCATCGGGAAGGACATGACATCGGTCGGCCCGGGCAGGTCCATCCACTGGATGTGCAGCTGCTCCATGGCGTCGGCGTCCACGACGATCACCGAGAGCTCGGAGAGCGGGTGGATGCGCATCCGCGCGAGTGCGTAGCGGGCGATGTCGAGGATCGCCTGCTCGTCGACCTCGGTGCCGGATTCGTTGTTGACGTCGATCGACATGTGGCTGGTCTGTCTACTTCCGCTTGTTGCGGCCGCCCTTGTGGGTGCCGTTCTCCGTGCCGTGGTGGCTGTCGTACTTCTCGTACGCGTCGACGATACGGCCGACCAGCTTGTGCCGTACGACGTCGTGGGACGTCAGACGCGAGAAGTGGACGTCGTCGAGGCCCTCCAGGATGTCCTGCACCTGCCGCAGGCCGGACTTCGTGCCGTTGGGGAGGTCGACCTGGGTCACGTCACCGGTGATGACGATCTTCGAGTCGAACCCGAGACGGGTGAGGAACATCTTCATCTGCTCGGGGCTCGTGTTCTGGGCCTCGTCCAGGATGATGAAGGCGTCGTTCAGGGTCCTTCCTCGCATGTACGCGAGGGGGGCGACCTCGATGGTCCCCGCCGCCATCAGCCTCGGGATCGAGTCCGGGTCGAGCATGTCGTGCAGCGCGTCGTACAGCGGGCGCAGGTAGGGGTCGATCTTCTCGTACAGCGTGCCCGGCAGGAAGCCGAGGCGCTCGCCGGCCTCCACCGCGGGGCGGGTCAGGATGATGCGGTTGACCTGCTTGGACTGCAGGGCCTGCACCGCCTTGGCCATGGCGAGGTAGGTCTTGCCGGTACCGGCGGGGCCGATGCCGAAGACGATCGTGTGCTTGTCGATCGCGTCGACGTACCGCTTCTGGTTGAGGGTCTTCGGGCGGATCGTGCGTCCGCGCGAGGAGAGGATGTTCTGGGTGAGCACCTCGGCGGGGGTCTCGGGTGAGCCCTCGCCGTTCTCGCTCGCCCGGAGCATGGCGATCGAGCGTTCCACTGCGTCCTCCGTCATCGGCTGTCCGGTGCGGAGCACCAGCATCATCTCGTCGAACAGGCGCTGGACAAGGGCGACTTCCGCTCGGTCGCCGACCGCGCTGATCTCATTGCCCCGGACATGGATGTCGACCGCCGGGAAGGCCTTCTCGATCACACGCAGGAGGGAGTCGCCGGACCCCAGCACGGTCACCATGGGGTGCTGGGCGGGGACGGTGAACTGTGCTCTCTCCCGCCCCTGCGCGGGTGTGTGAGCTGTGGGTGTCTGAGTCATGGGCCGGCTCTGTAGGCCTTGCTCGTCCTCCTCGATACGGTGCGTCCGCCACAGGGGCGGCCTGGCGATTTCCAGGGTACGCCGGGGGACTGACAAGGCCGTAGGCCTTTTCCGCAGGGGTGTGCCCCGGGCTCCGCGAGTTCGTGCCTCAGGAGGAGCGGCCGAAGCCGATCGTGGGGACGGCCCGGCGCAGCGGCCAGGGGCGGGCCAGTTCCGCGGGGACCAGGTCCGCGAGGAAGGCGTACCGCTGCAGGGCCGCCGGGTCCTGGTCGTCGTAGGACTGGATCTTCCGCCACCAGGCGCCGATCTCGGCCCAGCCCGGGGCGGAGAGGGAGCCGCCGAACTCCTGGACGGAGAGGGCGGCGGTGAGGCCCGCGAAGGCGAGGCGGTCGGCGAGGGGCCAGTCCGCGAGGGTGCCCGTGACGAAGCCGGCGACGAAGACGTCCCCCGCGCCGGTGGGGTCGAGGGCCTCCACGGCGATGGCGGGCACCTCGGCGGTCTCCCCGGTCCGCCTGTCCACGGCGTAGGCGCCCTCGGCACCGAGGGTGACGACGGCGAGCGGGACGTGTTCGGTGAGGGCGTGGGCGGCGGCGCGCGGGCAGGTGGCGCCGGTGTAGCGCATGGCCTCCTCGGCGTTGGGCAGGAAGGCCTCGCAGTGTTCGAGGTCGGCGAGGCCCGCGAGGTCCCAGGCGCCGGTCTCGTCCCAGCCGACGTCGGCGAAGATGCGGGTGCCCTTGGCGGCGGCCTGCGCGATCCACGGGGCCCGCTTGCCGGGTTCCAGGGAGGCCACGGCGGCCCGCGCGCGTGGGGGGCAGTCGGGGGCGGGCTCCTCCGGGGGCGGCTCGTGACCGTGGGAGACCATCGTGCGCTCGCCCTCGTAGGCCATGGAGACCGTCACCGAGGAGTGCCAGCCGGGGACGGTCCGCGAGGGGGCGAGGTCGATGCCCTCGCCCTGCTCCAGGGCGTCCCAGCAGTACTCGCCGTAGTGGTCGTCCCCGAAGGCGGCGGCGAGGGAGGTGCGCAGGCCGAGGCGGGCCAGCGCGGTCGCCATGTTGGCGACGCCGCCGGGGCTCGACCCCATCCCGCGCGCCCAGGACTCGGTCCCGCGCACCGGGGCGGAGTCGAGCCCGGTGAAGATGATGTCGAGGAAGACGGTGCCCGTGAGATACACGTCCCAGGGCGGATCGGCGGGGGTGCGCAGCGCGGCCAGGGGATCGACCTGGGCCTGGCATTGCGGCGCCCCGGCGAAGGTGGCGGAAGGTCCCTTTCCGGTGGACGCGGCGGACGCGATCACGGTGCGCTCCCTGACGTGGTGCGGATCAGGCCAGTGTGCACCACACCGCTGACAACACGCCGCCGCGCACACCTCGACCAGGGGTCGCGTCAGACCACCCCAGCCCTCGGGCGTGCCACCCGTGCGCCTCGGGTGCCGCCCCGGCCGCACGGACCGCGGTCGCCTCCGCCGGGCGACGCACGGATCCGGTCACCGAACTGCGATGCCGGGGGCGGCGGCGCGGGCGTCGGGGTAGCTCTGGGGGATCGCCCGGAAGATCGGGGACGCCGGTGTGAAGCCCCTCGCGGCCAGGCACAGGGCGCCGACCCCCGCCCACGGCGACGAGAACACCGCGAGCAGCGTGCCGAGCGGCGACTACCAGCGCGGTACCGACGGCGTGACCCACTCCGGGTCAGCGGCCCTCATCGCCGCCGCGTCGTCGCGCTCGCGCAGGGCGCCGTCGTCGTCGAGCCAGCGCTGGTGCAGGAACCGCAGCCGGTCGTGGTCGAGTTCGACGCCGAGGCCGGGGGCGTCGGAGACGGCGAGCCTGCCGTCCCGGAAGCGGAGGCGTTCGGTGAGCACGTCCTCCGACTGCCACGGGTAGTGGGAGTCACAGGCGTGGTGGAGGTCGGGCACGGTCGACGCCACGTGGGTCATCGCGGCCAGGGAGATCCCGAGGTGGGTGTTGGAGTGCATCGACACCCCGACCCCGAAGGCGCGGCAGATCGCGGCGAGCTGCTGGGTGTTGCGCAGCCCTCCCCAGTAGTGGTGGTCCGACAGGACCACCTGGACCGCGTCCCTGACGAACGCCTCCTTGATCTCGGCGAACGTCGTCACGCACATGTTGGTCGCGAGCGGCACGTCGGTTCCGGCGGAGACCTCCGCCATCGCGGGAGTGCCGAGCGCCGGGTCCTCCAGGTACTCCAGGACGTCCGCGAGTTCCTTCGCCACGGTCAGCGAAGTCGCCACCGACCAGGCGCCGTTGGGGTCCAGCCGCAGCGGATGGCCGGGGAAGGCCTCCGCGAGCGCCCGAACCGCCGCGATCTCCTCCTCCGGCGGAAACACCCCGCCCTTCAGCTTGAACGACCTGAACCCGTACCGCTCCCTGAACTTCCGCGCCTGCTCCACCACCCCGGCCGGATCGACGGCGGCACCCCAGTCGTCCTTCTCGGCGGCCACGCCCGCCGGGTGGTCGGCCCACTTGTAGAACAGGTAGGCGCTGTACTCCACGGAGTCCCGCACCTTGCCCCCGAGCAGCGCGTGCACGGGCTGCCCGAGCGCCTTGCCCAGGGCGTCCAGACACGCCACCTCGAAGCCGGACACCACGGACAGCCGCAGCTTGTCGGCGGTCTGCACACCTCGCAGACCGCCGACGTCCACCTGCCCGGAGATCCGGGAGCGGTCGACGGCCACCTCCTCGGCGACGGTGAAGAGGCCGTTCAGATCACTTACTTGACGGCCAATCAGCTTCTCCGCGAAGGGCCGTGCCAGCTCCAGGTACTTGGTGTCCCCGTACGTCTCCCCGACCCCGGTCGGACCGTCGGCGGTCACCACCTCCACGATCAGCCGGGGCGTGTACGGCTGGTGGACGCCCTGGGTGTTGAGCAGCGGCGGGTCGGCGACGAGGATCGGCGTCAGCCGGACGTCCGTGATGGCGAGGTTCACAGCGCGGCTCCTACGAGGTGCAGTCCGGTGGTGAGCAGGGCCTCGAGCTCGGCCAGGTCGGCGGCCGAGGGGTCGGTGAGCGGGGCGCGCACCGGGCCCACCCGACGGCCCCGCAGCCGTGC
The DNA here is from genome assembly GCF_053587635.1 of Streptomyces sp. NPDC003635. Lineage (NCBI taxonomy): Bacteria > Bacillati > Actinomycetota > Actinomycetes > Kitasatosporales > Streptomycetaceae > Streptomyces > Streptomyces sp. NPDC003635. The sequence goes on from NZ_JBSFOK010000015.1 coordinate 89,536, forward strand.
CGCCGACTTGACCAGCGACACCGCGTATCCGGGCACCCGGTCGCGGAGTTCGACGAGCGGCACGTAGAAGTCGCGCAGCAGCCGCTCCACCGTCTAGTCGTCGCCGTCGCGCAGGGCGGCGAAGAAGGCGTTCGCGATCTCCGGCGCGAAGGCGTGCACGGCGGAGGAGTAGGCGGGCACGCCGACGGAGGCGTAGGCACGGGCCTGGATCTCGGCGGTGGCGGCGCCGTTGAAGAACAGGAAGCCCTCGGGGGCGGCCAGGGTGAGGCGCTGGAGGCGGTCGAGGTCGCTGTTGCCGTCCTTGAGCCCGACGACGTTCGGGAGGGCGGCGATCCGCCGCACCGACTCGGCGGTGAAGGCCGCTTGACCGCGCTGGTAGACGATGAGCGGCAGGTCGGTCCGGGCCGCGATGTGCTCCACTTGCGCCACCAGCCCCTCCTGCGGCGCCGCGACCAGATAGTGCGGCAGGACCAGCAGGGCGTCGGCGCCCGCCTCCTCGGCGATGCGCGCGAACCGTACGGCCTGCGCCCAGCCGTACCCGATGCCGGCGACCACGGGCAGCCGGCCGCCCGCATCCGCCACGGCCAGGGTGACGACGGTCCGGTACTCCGCCTCGTCCAGCGAGAAGAACTCCCCCGTGCCACAGGCGGGGAAGACGGCGGCGGGTCCGGCGGCGACGCACTCGGCGACATGGGCGCGGAAGCCGTCGGGATCGAGGGAGCCGTCGTCGTGAAAGCTCGTCAGCGGGAACGACAGCACCCCGCCCGCCAGCGTTTCGGTATCGAGGACCACCGGATCCATCTCCCCATGCAGACATCATCCATGTATATGGATGGAGGTTAGATACGCGAACGATGGCCGTCAATGGCGCGACACCGCCGGATTACGATCGGCCCATGTCAGAGTCAGGCGGCGTCCGCGAAGTGAAGTCGGCCGCGCGCACGGTCGAACTGCTCGAACTTCTCGCCGCCCGTGGCGACCGCCCCGCCCGGCTCCAGGAACTGGCGGACGAGCTGGATGTCCCGCGCAGCTCCATGTACGCGCTGCTGCGGACTCTGATCTCGCGCGGCTGGGTCCGCACCGACGTCACCGGCTCGCTCTACGGCATCGGCATCCACGCCCTACTGACCGGCACCGGCTACCTGGACTCCGACCCCCGGGTCCGGGCGGTGCGCCCGTACCTCGACGAGGCGTCCGAGGCGCTGGGCGAGACCATCCACCTGGGGCGCCTGGACGGGCGGGACGTGGCCTACCTGGCGACCCGCGAGTCGCACGAGTACCTGCGCACCATCAGCCGGGTGGGCCGCCGGCTGCCCGCGCACGTGGGCGCGCTCGGCAAGGCGCTGCTGGCCGAACGCCCCGACACCGAGCTGCCCGAGGGGCCGTACGAGGCGCGCACCCCACGCACCCACACCGACCGCGCGTCCTTGGCGGCCGACCTCGCCCAGGTGCGGGAGCGCGGCTACTCCGTCGACCGCGAGGAAGCGGTCACCGGCATCGTCGGCTTCGGCTTCGCGCTGCGCTACGACCGCCCTGCCCAGGACGCGATCAGCTGCTCGGTACCGGTGGCCCGGCTGACCCCCGGGCACGAGGAGCGGATCGTCGCCGTCATGCGCGAGATCCGGGCGAAGATCGAGGCCGTGCTGCCGTCCGGCGGGTCCGGCGGCGGCTCGGTGCACTGGCGTTAGCAGGCTTCGCACCGGCGCCAGGACCGGTATCGCGCCGAAGTCGGCGGCCTCCGCTACCCCACCCGACCCGCGCCAAACAGGATGTGCCCCGGATCACACCATCCCCCCTTCTTCGCGCCTGCCCCCGCTTGATACAAATTGCCCGCGCGTTCCTGTCCGTCGACGGTCGTCGCCCAATCCCCCTTTTTGAGCCGCTTCTTTCGCATGCCCTGGGAACGCCCGTGTCCGCCCCCCGCACCACCCTGCCCTGGCCCCTCGTCGCCCTTTTCACGGCCGGGTACCTCGCCCCCTACCTCCTCCCGACGACCGTCGGCAGGCTCGACTCGGGGCTTCCTCTCACCGCCACCCAGGCGGGCGCCGTCGGCAGTGCGCTGCTGCTGAGTTCGGCGGCGGCGGGCTTCCTGCTCGCCTCCCGCGTCGACCGCGTCGGCCCCCGCCTTCTCGCCCGCCTGGGCCTCGCCCTCGCCGTCCTCGGCTACGGCGGAGCCGCACTGACCCACTCCGTCCCGGCCGTGGTGGCCGGCGCGCTGGCCGGCGGCTTCGGCTCCGGTACGGCGACGGCGGTGGCGGCCACCGGAATCGCGGGCCGCCCCGACCCGCACCGCGTCACGACGTACGGCCTGCTCGGCGTCTCCGCCCTCGCGGGCGCGGTGTACCTGACGGTCCCGCACCTCGGCCCCGGCCACGGCCAGCCGCTCGCGGCGATCGCGCTCACCGCGCTGGCGGTCTGGCCGCTCACGGGTCGGCTGCCGGCCGCGGGAACCGGAGCCCGGCCCCGGCACGACGACACCGGCCGCCTCCCCCACCCGCGCTCCGGACTCGTCCTCGGCGCGGCCCTGATGTGCTGGTCCCTCGCCCAGAACTCCCTGTGGGGGGTCAGCGGCCGGATCGGGCTCACGCAGGCGCACCTGAGCGAGGTCACGGTCGGCGCGGTGTTCGCGGTGGCGCTGGGCGCGGGCCTGCTGGGCGTGGTCGCGGCGAGCGCGATCGGGCCCCGGCTCGGACTCGCGCTCCCCATCGGCGCGGGTACGACGGTCATCGCGGCCTGCATCGCGGTGAGCGCGTCGGCGACGGACCTCACGACCTTCGCGGCCGGTGAGATCGCCTGGAACGCCCTCTACCCGATCGTCCTGTCCTACGTCATCGGCCTCGCCGCGTCCCTCGACGGCCGGGGTCGCTGGGCGGTGCTGGTGGGTTCGGCGTCGTCCCTGGGCACGGCGGCGGGACCGCTGACGGGCAGTGTGCTGTCGGCCGCCGCCGGGTTCCCCATGATGGGGGCGGTGCTGGCGGCGGGCCTGCTGGTGATCGCCGTCCCGATGACGCTGGTGGCGCTGGGGGCGGGGCGGCGGGCGCTGCCGGTGGTCGAGATCCCGGTGGAGACACCCGCCTACGACACCGCCAAAGCCGCCTAGTGCCGCGTCAGGCGGCACTAGAAGCGGTAGGCCTCGACCTCGGCCAGGTATCGCGCCCGGCGCTCCTCGTCGTGCTCCAGGAAGCTCGCCACGAACGAGTTCCGGGCCAGCTCGCGCAGGCGCTCGTCGCCCAGGCCCAGCGCCGAGCGCACCGCGTCGAAGTTGTCGCCCGCGTAGCCGCCGAAGTACGCCGGGTCGTCGGAGTTGACCGTGCACAGCAGGCCCGCCTCCAGCATCGCCGGGAGGGGGTGGTCCGCCAGGACGTCCACCGTGCGCAGGCGGACGTTCGACAGCGGGCAGAGCGTCAGCGGGACCCGGTCCCGGACGAGCCGCTCCACCAGCTCCGGGGACTCCATGCACCGCAGCCCGTGGTCGACGCGCTCCACGCCGAGGACGTCCAGGGCCTCGGTGATGTACTCCGGCGGCCCCTCCTCACCGGCGTGCGCCACTCGCCGCAGTCCCAGGGCAGCCGCTGCCTCGTACACCTCGCGGAACTTCACCGGTGGATGCCCGACCTCGGCGGAGTCGAGGCCGACCCCGACGATCCGGTCGAGGTACGGCTTCGCGGCCTCCAAGGTCTCCAGCGCGCTCTCGGCCGACTCGTCACGCAGGAAGCACATGATCAGCTGCGTGGAGACGCCGTGCGTGGACTCGCTGGTGCCCAGTGCCCGCCACAGCCCCTCCACGACCGTGCCCATGGGAACGCCGCGCGCGATGTGCGCCTGCGGGTCGAAGAAGATCTCCGCGTGCCGCACGCCCTGCGCTGCGGCCCGGGCGAGGTAGGCGGCGGCGAGGTCCTCGAAGTCCCGCTCGGTGCGCAGGACGGCCATGAGCTCGTAGTACAGGTTCAGGAAGGACTGGAGATCCTCGAACTGATACGCCTTGCGCAGCTCTTCGGTGTCCGCGTACGGCAGCTCGACGCCGTTGCGCGCGGCCAGTTCGAAGGCCAGCTCGGGCTCCAGGGTGCCTTCGATGTGGAGGTGCAGTTCTGCTTTCGGGAGGGGCATCAAGGCATCGTACGGGCGTTTCAGCGACGTTTCGGAACCGGCACCCGCAGCAGATCGTGCGCCACCGTCAGCTCCCCCTCGAACCCGGCCGCCCGCGCCTGCCGTTCGAACTCGTCGGGCTCGGAGTAGCGCTGGCTGAAGTGCGTCAGCACCAGATGCCGTACGCCCGCGTCCCGGGCCGCGCGCGCCGCCTGTCCCGCGGTGAGGTGGCCGTGCTCGACGGCGAGGTCGGTGTCCTCGTCGAGGAAGGTCGACTCGATGACGAGCAGGTCGCAGCCGTCGGCCAGCTCGTGCACGCCGTCGCAGAGCCGGGTGTCCATGACGAACGCGAACCGCTGCCCCCGGCGCACCTCGCTGACGTCGTCCAGCCGCACCCTCCCGAGGGCGCCCTCCCGCTGGATCCGTCCGACGTCGGGGCCCTTGATGCCGTGCGCGGCGAGCCGCTCGGGCAGCATGCGGCGGCCGTCGGGCTCGACCAGGCGATAGCCGTACGACTCGACGGGGTGCGAGAGCTTGCGGGCCTGCAGCACGTAGGCGGGGGTGGCCGCGAGGTCGCCGTCCTCGCTCACCGGTGCCTCGGTGATGCCCACGGTCTCGCGGTAGGCCGTGGAGTAGCGGAGACGGTCGAAGAAGCGCTGGCCCGACTTCGGGTAGTGCGCGGTGATCTCGTGCGGCACCTTGTCGAGGTTGATCCGCTGGATGACCCCGGCGAGGCCGAGCGAGTGGTCGCCGTGGAAGTGCGTGACGCAGATCCGGTTCAGGTCGTGCGCGGCGACTCCGGCGCGCAGCATCTGGCGCTGGGTGCCCTCGCCGGGATCGAAGAGGATGCCCTCTCCGTCCCAGCGCAGGAGGTAGCCGTTGTGGTTGCGGTGCCGGGTCGGGACCTGGCTCGCGGTGCCGAGGACCACCAGTTCACGTACGGACACGGCGACTTACCCGGGCGGCCACTGCATGCCACGGCCGCCGAGGACGTGGGCGTGCGCGTGGAAGACGGTCTGGCCGACGCCGGCGCCGGTGTTGAAGACGACCCGGTAGGCCTCGAGCTTCTCCTCGTCCGCGACGGCCTTCGTCTCGGTCAGCACATCGGCGGCGAGGGAGGGTGCGGCGGCGGCGAGTTCGGCGGCGTTGGCGTAGTGCGCCTTGGGGATCACCAGGACGTGGGTGGGCGCCTGGGGGTTGATGTCCCGGAAGGCGACGGTCGTGTCGGTCTCGCGGACGATCGTCGCGGGGACGTGGCCCTGAGCGATTTTGCAGAACAGACAGTCGTCCTGGGGTTCCCCTGCCATGACGTTCCTTTCGCCTGAGGTGTCGGGGTGCATCGTAGCGAGCGGGTCACGGCAACGCGGGTGGCACCTTCGCCGGAGTGCCCTCCAACGCCTCCAGCGCGATCCTCACGGCCTCGTCCAACTGGGCGTCCCGGCCCGCCGCGTAGTCCTGGGGCCGCTGCACCACCTCCACGTCCGGGTCCACCCCGTGGTTCTCCACCCCCCAGCCGTAACCCTCGAGCCAGATCGCGTACTTCGGCTGGGTGATGAGCGTGCCGTCGACCAGGCGGTAGCGGCTGTCGATGCCGATCACACCGCCCCAGGTGCGCGTGCCGACCACCGGGCCGATGCCGAGCGCCTTGATGGCCGCGTTGACGATGTCGCCGTCCGAGCCGGAGAACTCGTCGGCCACGGCCACCACGGGGCCGCGCGGTGCGTCCTCGGGGTAGCTGTAGGGGCGTGTGCCCCGCGGGACGCTCCAGCCGACGATGCGGCGGGCCAGCTTCTCGACGACCAGTTGGGAGGTGTGGCCGCCCCGGTTCTCGCGGATGTCGACGATCAAACCCTCGTGGGCCACCTCGACGCGCAGGTCGCGGTGGATCTGGGCCCAGCCGGGGGCCTGCATGTCGGGGACGTGGAGGTAGCCGAGGCGGCCGCCGGAGTGCTCGTGGACGTAGGCCCGCCGGGAGGCCACCCAGTCGTGATAGCGCAGGGGTTCCTCGTCGGCGACCGGGATCACCACGGCGTGCCGCGGGTCTCCGCCTCCCGCCGGGGAGACGGTCAGCTCGACGGGCCTGCCCGCCGTGCCCACCAGCAGGGGCGCGGGTCCGGTCACCGGGTCCACCGGGATCCCGCCGACGGCGACGATCGCGTCCCCGGCCCGTACCGCCACCCCGGGTGCCGCGAGCGGGGCCCGGGCCTGGGGGTCGGAGGTCTCTGAGGGAAGGACGCGGTCGACGCGCCAAGTGCCGTCCTCGTGACGGGAGATGTCCGCGCCGAGCAGGCCCTGGCGAGGGCCTCCGGAGCCGCCGCGCGTGATGACGTACGCGTGCGAGGTGCCGAGCTCGCCCTGCACCTCGTAGAGGAGGTCCACCAGGTCGTCGTGGGTGGCCACGCGGTCCAGCACCGGACGGTAGCGGTCGAGTACGCCGGACCAGTCCACGCCGCTCATGTCGGGGCGCCAGAAGTGGTCCCGCATGACGCGGCCCGTCTCCTCGTACATCTGGCGCCACTCGGCGGCCGGGTCGATCAGGTGCCGCACCCGTCCGAGGTCGACGCTGATGTTGCTGTCGCTGTCCTCGTCGCCCGAGGCCCGCCGGTCACTGGGCACGACCTTGAGCCGGCCCTCGGTCCACAGCAGCACCCGCTTGCCGTCGCCGCTGACCTCGAAGTGGTCGGCGTCGGCGGCCAGATGCTCCACGCGCTGCTGGACGAGGTCGTAGCGCTCCAGCTCGGTCTTGGGGTCGGGGTCGTCCGGGGCGGCCCGGGAGGCGCCGAGTTCCCCGGTGACCGGGTGGCGCAGCCACAGCACGCCGTCCTTGGCGGCCCGCAGGTGGGTGTAGCGGGCGGCCTCGACCGGGAACGGCACGATCCGGTCGGCGAGTCCTTCGAGGTCGATCCGCGTGCTGGGGGCGCCGTCGCTGTCGGGCGTCTCGTCCTTGTCGGGCGCGTCGACGGGGCGGCCGTGCCGCTGCGGTCCGAACGGCGAGGGCGTCGTCGCGGCCAGGGTGATCAGGTACGGGCGGGAGCCCGCCACGAAGGCCAGGTCGAAGACGTGCTCGTCGTAGACCGGATCGAAGGAGCGGGCCGACAGGAACGCGAGGTGCTTGCCGTCCTGGGTGAACGCCGGGGCGTAGTCCTGGAAGCGCAGCGGGGTGGCCTCGGTGACGGACAGGTCCGTGGTGTTGGCCAGGCGCAGCTGGCTCAGCGGGGCCGGCCCGGGGTGCGACCAGGCCAGCCAGGCGCAGTCGGGCGAGAAGACGAGGCCGGAGACGTCGCCGTCCTCACTGCGGTCGACCTCGCGGACCTCGCCGGTCTCCCGCTCGACGAGCAGGACGCGTCCGTCGTGCGCGGCCACGGCGGCCCGGCTGCCGTCGGGGGCCATGGCGAGGCCGAGGACCCGGCCGAGCTGTCCGGCGGCGAGCCGGCGCGGGGTGGCGCCCGGGGCGAGTCCGGTCGCCGGGGCGAACTCCAGCGCGTCGTCGCCCTCGGCGTCGGTCACCCACACCGCCCACTCCTCGCCGTCGACGCGGAAGGTACGGGGCTTGCGGGCGCGTACGCCGGGTTCGGCGGCCAGCGCCCGGGTGGGGCCCGAGCGATGGGTGACCCAGTGGACGGAACCGCGCACCAGGACGGCGCTGCCGCGCGCGGTGTGGTCGGGGGCGGCGGCGCCGAACCAGCGGGCGGCGTTGACCGGGTGGGGGCGGCGGTCGGTGCGCTGGCCGCCGAGCCGGATGTCCAGCCGGCGCGGCTCGGCGCCGTCCAGGTCGTCGAGCAGCCAGAGTTCACCGGCCGAGGCGTAGACGATCCGGGTGCCGTCCCCGGCCGCGTGCCGGGCGTAGAAGCCGTCCAGGGGGGTGTGGCGGCGCAGGTCGGAGCCGTCACCGAGGGAGGAGTAGAGCGCGCCCACGCCTTCGTGGTCGCTGAGGAAGGCGATCCGGTCACCGGCCCAGACGGGGTACTCGATGTTCCCGTCGAGTTCCTCGTGCAGCCGGACGAACTCGCCCTGCCCGTCCCGGTCGATCCACAGCTTGCCCGCACGGCCGCCCCGGTAGCGCTTCCAGTGGGCCGCCTCCAGGCTCATGGTCGCGGACAGCAGCACGGTGTGCGGCCCGTGGGCCACGTCCCCGACGATCCCGTACGGCAGGGTCGTCGCCGGTCCGCCGCCGAGCGGGACGGCGTGCGCCCAGGTCCGGTCCCGGCTCGCCTGGCCCCGGCTGCTGACCGCGAGGACGTCTCCGTCGGGGGTCCAGCCGCGGACCCGGGTCCGGGCGCCCCAGTGCGTGAGCCGGGTGGCGGGGCCGCCGGACACCGGGGCGGTGTACACCTCGGAGGCGCCGTCGCGGGTGGACGTCCAGGCGACGGTGGTGCCGTCGGGCGAGACGCGCGGCAGGGCGACCGGCATGTTGTCGGCGCTGACCCGCCAGGCCCGGCCGCCGTCCAGGGGGGCGAGCCAGACGTCGTCCTCGGCGGTGAAGGCGACGGACTCGCCGTGCGGATGCGGGAACCGGAGATAGGCGGCTGTCACCCGATCACCCTACGCAGACAGGTCATCGCGGGTGCGGGGTTTCCGATCACTTGCCCTCGGGCCAGCACTGCGGATCCTCCTTGCACCACAGCGTCTTGGTGACGGTCACCGTCACCGTGGGCTCGGGCTGCTGGGCTCCGCCGCTCGGCGGGGTGATCGGCGAGGGCGTGCCGTCGCAGTCACCGAGACCGTCGACCTCGAACCACGTCTTGCCGTCGACCTTCGCGGTGAGGTGTCCGCGTACGCACTTGTTGTCGATCGCGCGGGTGACGAGGCCGTCGACGGTGATCTCCTTGCCGTCCTTGGTCTTGCCGGTGCAGTCGACCTCGGCGACGGTGTCCTCACCCGCGCTCGGCGTCGACCCGTCGCCGTAGGAGGCCCGGCAGGTGAGCCACTGGACATCCGCCTTCTGGCGCTCCAGCTCATCGGTCACCGTCTTGTCGGTGGTCCACGCGATGGACGCGGTGCTCATGCCGACGGCGTCGCACGCGACCGCCCCGCCGACGGCCAGCACGACCAGTCCCGCCGCTCCCGCCACACGTGCCCCACGCGGGCGAGCCCAAATCCGCCTCAATACCCCCATGGAGGGCAGCCTCCCACTGTCCGGCCCGACGCGGTAGAGCGCATACGGTCACTCAGCACTCCCGCGCGTCACAATCGAGTGCCGCCCAACTGCCGCCGCACCGGGCGATCGTTGACACCGCCGCGGATCCGCTCGCCCCGACTCGTGCCGGGACCACGCGTCCCCGACGAGCCCCAGCAGAGTACCGAGCCCGGGCCCGACCCGGCGGCCGGACCGCCCGCGCCGCCGCGCCGGCGCCGGGTGCGCATGCTCGTCGACGTGGTCGATCAGCCGGACGAAGTGGCGTATGTCACGGCCCTGTTCGAGGAGCGCGGCTGGGCCGTACGCCCGGCCGAGGAGCCCTCCCCCGCTGCCCACCGCACCGCCCTCGTCGTCGAGGTCCGGCTGCACGGCGCCCGCCTCGGCGCCCTGCGCACGGCCACCATGGAGGTCGAACGGCTCGTCAAACAGGCCGAGTTGGGCGCCTTGGTGCGGGACGCGGCCCTGGTCGAGCACGAACGCCCGGCCCGGACGACGTACTACGTGCACCGCGCGCTGCCGACGCTGGGCCGGGTGTGGATCCGGCTCGGCGGTGCGGACGAGCAGCGGGCGGTGACCGTGCCGGCGGGCCCGGACTCCCGGCAGGAGGCGGAGGCCGAGCTGACGGCCCGCGCCCTGGGCGGCCGTCCCTTCGACGCGGCGGCGCACGCGCTGCGGGTCCCGGGCCACTCGGACGCGGACCCGCCGCGCGACGAGACCCCGCACGAGCGCCGGGTCCGGCTGGTGTGGCTGTGGGCGGCCATGACGGGACTGGTCGGCGCGATGGTCTGCGGGATGTACGTCGTCTGGGCCGAGGGCGCCTGGAAGCTGCTGCCCGCGCTGCTGAGCACGGCGGGGGCGCTGCCCCTGGGCCGGACCGCCAAGGAGACCCGCGCGAGCGGCCGGGGTACCCAGTGGGCGGCGGGCCTCGCGGGCACCACGGCGCTGGCCGCCTTCGGCGCCCTGGTGGGCCACGGCAGCACCCCCCAGCAACTGCGCGCGGGCGTCCTGGTGCTCGCCCTCGGCCTGTTCACGGGCGCCGGAGTGGTGCTGGCCGTCCGGCGCACCTTCTTCACCCGGCACGCGGCCTGGCTGGTGCCGCTGTCCGTGCCGGTGCTCTGGTCGATGGTGGGCTGGCTGGGCGGGCAGATGCACGCGGCGTACCTGGACCGCTTCGACATCCGCGCGGACGCCGTGCCGGTGTCGACCCTCGGCCGGTACGCGGCGGCGGCCGAGCCGATGGGGCTCGCCCTGGGCAGCGCGGTGTTCTTCGTGGCGGTCCTCGGCTGGCTGCGCCACTTCCACCTGGGCCGGGACGGCAGCAACCGGCTCTTCGCGGTGGTCCTGGCCACCCTGCTCGGCGTGGTCTTCGCCCTGTCCGCGATCGGCATCGGCACCCGCGACGCGGCCTCCGCGGCGGGCCGGGCCGCGGAGAACGTCGCCCGCGAGGGCGCCCGCCCGCCGGACTACTTCGGCGTCTACGGCCACTTCGTCTGCGTGCGCCCGGTGGACGCCGCCAAGCCGCTGGCGGTCGACAACGGCCCGGCCCCCACCGACCACCAGGTGCTGTCCTTCGGCACCACGGGCGACTGGATCTGGCTCTGGGACCCGGCCCGCCACAACGGCACGATCCAGGAGTCCTTCGCGGTCCGCCGGGAGGACGTACAGCTGCTCCCGGCGAACCGGTGCTGACCCGGCGTCAGCCCCAGCGGCCGGTGCGGCCGAGGAGCAGCGCGGCCGCCGCGGTCCCGGCGGTCGAGGTGCGCAGCACGGTGGGGCCGAGCACGTACGGCCGCGCCCCGGCCTCGGCGAACAGCGCCAACTCCTCCGGGGACACGCCCCCTTCGGGTCCCACGACCAGCACGATCTCCCCGTCGGCGGGCAGTTCCGCGGCGGCCAGCGGCTCGGTGCCGCTCTCGTGGAGCACGGCGGCGAAGTCGGCCTTGGCGAGCAGCGCGGCGACCTGCTTGGCGGAGGCGGCGTCGGCGACCTCGGGGAAGCGGACGCGCCGGGACTGCTTGCCGGCCTCCCGCGCGGTGGCCCGCCACTTGCCGAGCGCCTTGAGCCCGCGCTCGCCCTTCCACTGCGTGATGCACCGGGACGCCGACCAGGGCACGATCGCGTCGACCCCGACCTCGGTCATGGTCTCGACGGCCACCTCCCCGCGGTCGCCCTTGGGCAGGGCCTGTACGACCGTGATGCGGGGGCGCGGCTCGGGCTCCTCGGTCACGGCGTCCATCCGGACGACCAGCCGGTCCTTGCCCTCCGTCTCCAGCACCACACAGTCCGCCCAGCGCCCGGCGCCGTCGGTGAGGACGACGTCCTCGCCGGCCCGCAACCGCTTCACGGAGACGGCGTGCCGCCCTTCGGGGCCGTCGAGGACGTACTGCGCGCCGGGGCCGGAGTCGAGGCGCTCGACGACGAAGACCGGCGCGGTCATCGCACCGCACCCCCGTCCCGCGAGGTCGACAACGCTGTCCGGGCGGCGGCGAGTTCGGCCGCCAGCACCTCCACCAGCTGTCCCGCGGGCAGGTCCCGTGCCATCCGGTGGCCCTGTCCGGCCCACAGCGCCATGCCCTGCGCGTCGCCCGCCTTGGCGGCCGCCTTGCGCAGCGGCGAGGTGAGGTGGTGGAGCTCCGGGTAGGCGGCGGGCGCGTACGGGCCGTGCTCGCGCATGAACCGGTTGACCAGACCGCGCGCGGGGCGGCCGGAGAACGCCCGGGTCAACTCCGTACGGGCGAACAGGGGGTTGGTGAGCGCCTGCTTGTGCACGGCGTGGGCGCCGGACTCGGGGGTGGCGAGAAAGGCCGTGCCGAGCTGGGCGGCGGCGGCACCGGCGGCGAGCACTGCGGCGATCTGGCTGCCGCGCATGATGCCGCCGGCGGCGACGACGGGGATGCTGACGGTCTCCCGGACCTGGGCGATCAGGGACAGCAGTCCGAGCCCGGACCCGTCGGTCTCCGGGTTGTCGCGGTGGGTCCCCTGGTGTCCCCCGGCCTCGACGCCCTGGGCGATCACCGCGTCGGCACCGGCGCGCTCCACGGCGAGGGCCTCCTCGGCGGTGGTGGCGGTGACGAGGGTGAAGGTGCCGGCCCGGCGCAGGGAGTCCAGGACGTCCCGGCTCGGGACGCCGAAGTGGAAGGAGACCACCGGCACGGGGTTGTCGAGCAGGACCGCGAGCTTGGCGTCGTAGCCGTCGTCCCGTCCGCTGTCCGGGTCCCCCAGCTCGGTCTCGTACCACCCGGCCTCACCGGCGAGCTGATGGGCGTACACGTCGATCGCCGCGGCGTCGGCGTACTCCGGCTGCGGCATGAAGAGGTTCACGCCGAACGGACGCCCGGTGAGGCCTCGCAGCTGTTTGATCTCCTGGTACATGCCATCGGCGGTCTTGTACCCGGCGGCGAGAAACCCGAGCCCGCCGCCCTCGGACACGGCGGCGGCGAGCGTCGGCACGGAGACCCCGCCCGCCATGGGGGCCTGCACGATCGGAAGAGGAAAGAGATCGGTCAGCGCGGAGGACATGACGGCATGTTGTCACGTCCTCCGAACAAGTCCGAATCCACCCGTCCGTGTGGCATGGACCTACGGCAACACGGGGTCTCAGCGACCGTTGAAGGCATCCTTCAGCCGAGAGAACAGCCCCTGCTGACCCGGCTGACTGCGCTTACCCGGGGGGCGACCCCCGGACCCCCAGCAGCCCGCCTCAGCGGCCGTTGAACGCGTCCTTCAGCCGAGAGAACAGCCCCTGCTGACCCGGCTGACTGCGCTTACCCGGGGAGCGACCCCCGGACCCCCAGCAGCCCGCCTCAGCGGCCGTTGAACGCGTCCTTCAGCCGAGAGAACAGCCCCTGCTGACCCGGCTGGAACTGGCCCTGGGGCCGTTCCTCGCCGCGTAGCTTGGCCAGCTCGCGCAGGAGGCGTTCCTGCTCCGGGTCGAGCTTGGTCGGGGTCTGGACCTCGACGTGGACGATCAGGTCGCCCCGGCCGCCGCCGCGCAGGTGCGTGACGCCCCGGCCGTGCAGCGGGATCGACTGGCCGGACTGGGTGCCCGGGCGGATGTCGACCTCCTCCATGCCGTCGAGGGTCTCCAGCGGCACCTTCGTGCCGAGGGACGCCGCCGTCATCGGGATCGTGACCGTGCAGTGCAGGTCGTCCCCGCGCCGCTGGAAGGTCGAGTGCGGCAGCTCGTGGATCTCGACGTACAGGTCACCGGCGGGACCGCCGCCGGGCCCGACCTCGCCCTCACCGGCCAGCTGGATCCGGGTGCCGTTGTCGACACCGGCCGGGATCTTGACCGTGAGGGTACGGCGGGACCGTACGCGCCCGTCGCCCGCGCACTCGGGGCACGGCGTCGGCACCACCGTGCCGAAGCCCTGGCACTGCGGGCAGGGCCGCGAGGTCATGACCTGTCCGAGGAAGGACCGCGTGACCTGCGAGACCTCACCACGGCCCCGGCACATGTCACACGTCTGCGCCGAGGTACCCGGCGCCGCCCCCTCGCCGCTGCAGGTGTTGCAGACGACGGCCGTGTCGACCTGGAGGTCCTTCGTCGTGCCGAAGGCCGCCTCGTCGAGCTCGACCTCCAGCCGGATCATCGCGTCCTGGCCGCGCCGCGTACGCGAGCGCGGACCCCGCTGGGACGCCGTACCGAAGAAGGCGTCCATGATGTCCGAGAAGTTCCCGAAGCCACCGGCGCCGAAGCCGCCCGCGCCCGCGCCGCCCGCCTGCGAGAGGGGGTCGCCGCCGAGGTCGTAGACCTGCTTCTTCTGCGGGTCCGAGAGCACCTCGTAAGCGGCGTTGATCTCCTTGAACCGCTCCTGGGTCTTCGGGTCCGGGTTGACGTCCGGGTGCAGCTCGCGCGCGAGCCGCCGGAAGGCCTTCTTGATCTCTTCCTGCGACGCGTCGCGACGCACGCCGAGAACGGCGTAGTAGTCCGTGGCCACTTACGACTCCGCCAGGATCTGTCCGACGTACCGTGCCACTGCGCGTACCGCTCCCATCGTTCCCGGGTAATCCATGCGGGTCGGTCCGACCACGCCGAGCTTGGCGACTGCCTCGCCGCCCGAACCGTAGCCGACCGACACCACGGACGTGGAGTTGAGTCCCTCGTAGGCGTTCTCGTGACCGATGCGTACGGTCATGCCCGAATCCCCGGCCTCGCCCAGGAGTTTGAGGAGCACGACATGCTCCTCGAGGGCCTCCAGGACCGGCCGGATCGTGAGGGGAAAGTCATGTCCGAAGCGGGTGAGATTGGCGGTGCCGCCGATCATCAACCGCTCCTCGTTCTCCTCGACCAGCGTCTCCAGCAGGGTGGAGAGAACGGCCGAGACCGTGCCCCGGTCCTCGATGTCGAAGCCCTCGGGGAGGTCCTCGACGAGCATCGGCACATCGGTGAAGCGCCGGCCCGCGACCCGGCTGTTCAGCCGCGCCCGCAGATCGGCCAGGGACGTTTCGCCGAACGGCGCCGGACAGTCGACCATCCGCTGTTCGACCCGCCCGGTGTCCGTGATCAGCACGAGCATCACGCGCGCGGGGGCGAGCGAGAGCAGCTCGACGTGACGCACGGTGGAGCGGGTGAGCGACGGGTACTGGACGACCGCGACCTGCCGGGTCAGCTGCGCGAGCAGCCGTACCGTCCGCGCGACGACGTCGTCGAGGTCGACGGCGCCCTCGAGGAAGTTCTGGATGGCCCGCCGCTCCGGCGCGGTCATCGGCTTGACGCCGGCCAGCTTGTCGACGAAGAGCCGGTAGCCCTTGTCCGTCGGGATGCGCCCGGCGCTGGTGTGCGGCTGGGCGATGTACCCCTCGTCCTCCAGCGCCGCCATGTCGTTGCGGACGGTCGCCGGGGAGACGCCGAGGTTGTGCCGCTCGGTCAGGGCCTTCGACCCCACCGGCTCCTCGGTGCCCACATAGTCCTGGACGATGGCGCGCAGCACCTGCAGCCTGCGTTCACTCAGCATCCGCGCACACCTCCAGAAGTCGTCCCCCAGTCCCCCGGGGCGCCTGCCTGGCACTCTGTCCGTCCGAGTGCCAGCGTTCCCGGCCCCAGTGTACGGCGGTGGGGTACACCCCGGGCAAGGTCGGTCCTGCTGTGACGGGTTGTACAGCTAGCGTCGCGGTATGACGGTGACTTGGGAAGAGCTCGGATGGGAGCGGGTCGCGGCCGGGGTCGGGAGGTGCCGGCTACCGGGCTGGGACTGCACGGCGGGGCTGGTCGTCGGGGAGGGTAAGGCCCTCGTGGTCGACGCCGGGTCGAGCCTGGCCGAAGGGGCGCGGCTGCGGCTGCGGGCGGAGGCGCTCGCCGGGCACCGTGTGACTCATCTCGCGCTGACCCATCCGCACTTCGACCACGTCTTCGGGGCGGCGGCCTTCGCGGGGGCGGAGGTCTTCGGCGCGGTCGGCATCGAGTCGGTGTACGGCCCGCACGGCCGGGCGGAGCTGCGCGGGGACGCGGTGCGCAACGGCCTGGACGCGCGCGAGGCCGAGGAGGCCGCGGACACCCTGGTGCCGCCCCGCCACCACGTCTCCGGCGAGTGGACCCTCGACCTCGGCCCCGGCCGTCAGGTCCTGCTGGCGAACGTCGGCCCGGCGCACACCGCCCACGACCTGGTGGTGCTGGTCCCCGGCGACCCGGAGGTGGTCTTCTGCGGCGACCTGGTCGAGGAGTCCGGCGAACCGCAGGCGGGGCCGGACGCCGTACCCTCCCACTGGCCGGCGGCCCTGGACCGGCTGCTGTCGCTGGGCGGCGAGGACGCGGTGTACGTGCCCGGTCACGGAGCGGTGGTGGACGCGCGGTTCGTACGGCGGCAGCGGGACGAGCTGGCGGCCCGCTTCGGCGTGTCGCGGTGACCGCCGGGGCGCTTCTCCTATCGTCATCCGAATGCGCCAGTACTCCGCCGACCTGACCCCTCCGTGGAAGAAGCCCAAGCCCGTACCCGAGGTCGAGGCGGAGCCCGGCCTGGTAGTCGAGGAGCCCGGCACCGGCTTCTGCGGCGCGGTGATCCGCTGCGAGGCCGGCACGGTGACCCTGGAGGACCGCTTCGGCAAGCACCGGGTGTTTCCCCTGGAGCCGCGCGGCTTCCTGCTGGAGGGGCGCGTGGTGACGCTCGTACGACCGTCCGGACCGGCTCCGCGACGGCCCGCCCGGACCGCCTCCGGCTCGGTGGCCGTCCCCGGCGCCCGCGCCCGGGTGGCCCGCGCCGGGCGCATCTACGTCGAGGGCCGCCACGACGCGGAACTGGTCGAGAAGGTCTGGGGCGACGACCTGCGCGTCGAGGGCGTCGTCGTGGAGTACCTGGAGGGCGTGGACGACCTGCCGAGGATCGTGGCGGACTTCGCGCCCGGCCCCGACGCCCGCCTGGGCGTCCTGGTGGACCACCTGCTCCCCGGCACGAAGGAATGGCACATCGCCCAGTCGGTGACCAGCGAACACGCCCTGGTGGTCGGCCACCCCTACATCGACGTCTGGGAGGCGGTGAAGCCGTCGTCCCTGGGTATCGAGGCCTGGCCACGAGTGCCGCGCGGGGAGGACTGGAAGACGGGGGTGTGCCGGGCCCTGGGCTGGCCCTCGGAGAACACCGGCGCGGTGTGGCAGGCGATCCTGAAGCGGGTGGGCTCCTACAAGGACCTGGAGCCGGAGCTGCTGGGCCGGGTGGAGCAGCTGATCGACTTCGTCACGGAGTGATCAGTCCACCAGGTCCCGCACCACCGCGTCCGCCAGCAGCCGCCCGCGCAGCGTCAGCACCGCGCGCCCCTCCTCGTACGGCCCTTCCTGCAGCAGCCCCTCCGACCGGGCCCGGCGGGAGGCCGCCAAGCCCTCCGGCCGCAGCAGGTCCAGCGGCGCCCCCTCCCGGAGCCGTAGCTCCAGCAGGATCCGTTCGACCCGGCGGTCCTCCGCCGAGAGCACTTCGCGTCCCGCCCCCGGCGAGCGCCCCGCCGCCAGCGCCGACGCGTACGCGCCCGGGTGCTTCACGTTCCACCAGCGGACCCCGCCCACGTGGGAGTGCGCCCCCGGACCCGCGCCCCACCAGTCGGCGCCCCGCCAGTACAGCTCGTTGTGCAGGCACCGACCGGCCTCCGAGGTGGCCCAGTTCGAGACCTCGTACCAGTCGAAGCCCGCCCCGGACAGCATGTCCTCCGCGATCAGGTACCGGTCCGCGTGGACGTCGTCGTCGGTCATCGGGACCTCGCCGCGGCGGATCCGGCGGGCCAGCTGCGTGCCCTCCTCGACGATCAGGGCGTACGCCGAGACGTGGTCCGGTCCGGCGCCGATCGCCGCCTCCAGCGACGCCCGCCAGTCGTCGTCCGACTCGCCGGGCGTGCCGTAGATCAGGTCCAGGTTCACGTGCTCGAAGCCCGCCGCCCGCGCCTCCGCGACGCAGGCCTCGGGGCGGCCCGGCGTGTGCGTGCGGTCCAGGATCCTCAGCACGTGCTGCTGGGCGCTCTGCATGCCGAAGGAGATCCGGTTGAAGCCGCCCTCACGCAGCGTGGCGAGGTACGCCGGGTCCACCGACTCCGGGTTCGCCTCCGTGGTGATCTCCGCGTCCGGCGCGAGGCCGAACTCGTCCCGGATCGCGCCCAGCATCCGTACCAGATCGTCCGCCGCCAGCAGGGTCGGCGTACCGCCCCCGACGAAGACCGTCCGGACCGCCCGCGCGTCGTCGCCCAGCACCTTCCGCGCCAGCCGGATCTCGTCGGTCAGCGTGTCCGCGTAGTTGTCACGGGACGCCAGAACGCCACCCGTGCCGCGCAGCTCGGTCGCGGTGTAGGTGTTGAAGTCGCAGTACCCGCAGCGGGTCGCGCAGTACGGAACGTGCAGGTAGAAGCCGAGCGGTCGGTCGGCCGCCCCGGCGAGCGCGGCGAACGGGAGCGCGCCGTCGTCGGGGACGGGCTCACCGTCGGGGAGTGCGGAAGGCATGCCCTCCATTGTCCAGCACCGCGGCGGTTACTCCGCCTGGAGCACCAGCAGCGCCAGATCGTCCTCCGGCGGGCGGCCCCCGAACTCGTGCACCAGCCGCCTGATCCGCTCCGCGATCAGCGCCGCGCTCAGCCCCGCGCACCCGGCGAGCGCCGCCGCGAGCCCGTCGCCGTCGTCGAACTGGCGGGAGCCGCTGCGCCGCTCCGTCACCCCGTCGGTCACGCACAGCAGGGTGTCGCCGGGAAGCAGCTCGAAGGTCTCGCTGGTGTACGTGGCGTCCTCGACGACCCCGAGCAGTGTCTGCGGCTGCGCGGCCGTCCGGACGCCGCCGTCGGGGCCGAGCAGCAGCGGCAGCGGGTGTCCGGCCGAGGCGAGGGTGCAGCGGACGCCTCCGTCGAAGGGGGCCAGCTCGCCGTAGAGCAGGGACAGGAAGCGGGTCTGCGGGCCGTCGCCGGGGGCGGCCGGTCCGACCAGGGCCCGCGCCGAGGCGTCCGCGGCCTCCGTGGCGTCGTCCAGGAGGAGCTGGTTGAGCCGGTCCAGGACGTCGGCGACGCCGTACCCCTCACGCGCGAGCAGCCGCAGCCAGGGTCGGGCCAAACCGATCACGACCGCCGCCTCCGGGCCCTTGCCCTGCACGTCGCCGACCGCGAAGCACCAGCGGCCGTCGCCGGCCGGGAACAGGTCGTAGAAGTCGCCGCTGGGGCCGCCCTTGTCGCAGGGCTCGTAGACGAGGGCGCTGCGCACGCCCGGGATCTCGGCGACGGCGCCGGGCAGCAGCCCGCGCTGGAGGACCGCGCTGATGGTGGCCTGTCGGGCGTACTGCCGGGCCGCGCCGATGGCGAGCGCCACCCGGCGGCCGAGGTCCTCGACGAGCCCGGTGACCTCGTCGGCGAAGCGCGGGACGCCGGTCCGCCCGATCACCAGGGTGCCCAGCGGGCGGCCGCCCGCGACCAGCCGGTACGCCAGGGCGGTGCCCTCCGTCTCCAGCGCCGCGGCCGGCCACGGGTGCGGCACGGGGCCGGAGCGCAGATCGTCCGGCGGGCGCGGCGGTTCCTTCTCCAGCGCCAGGCGCAGTTCCTCGATGCGGTTCTCGCGGCCGTGCCAGACGCGGGCCAGCCGGGGCCCGGCGCCCGCGGTGCCGGGCAGCGCCCAGCCGCGGCCGGTGGCCTCGTCCTCCAGCCAGATCGCGCACCAGTCGGCGAGCCGGGGCACGAGCAGTTGCCCGGTGAGCGCGGCGACCAGGTTCTCGTCGAGCTGTCCGGCGAGCAGGTCGGAGGCTTCGGCGAGGAAGGACAGGGCGCCGCGGTTGAGCCAGTCCTGGTCGCGTTCGGGGGGCCGGGACGGCTCTCGGCCGACGGCCGGTCCGGGGCCCGGTATCAAGCAGGGGCGCGGAACCCCGTCCCCCTCGACGTGCCCTTCGACGGCCATCCGCGCCCACACCGTCTTCATGCCGGTGCGATAGGTCACCCCCCAGGACTCGGCGAGCCGCGCGACGAGGTTCAGCCCACGCCCGTACTCGTGCGCGGCGTGCGCCGGTTCGGACGGGTTGCGGGTCGGGTCGACCGGGCCGCGCGCCGGATCGGACGGGACGTGGGGCGCATCGGAGGGGCCGCGCGCCGGAGAGGACGGGCCGCGGACCGGATCCGACCGGCCGTGCGCCGGATCGGACAGGTCGTGGACCCGACGGGACCGGACGTGCCCCGGGTCGGGCGCGCCGTCGCGCGGGGCGCGCGACGGATGCTGGTCGGAGATCTCCAGGACTACGGCACCGGAATCCTCCTCCATCCGGCAGACCAGCTCGACATCGGTTCCGGCGTGGACGACGGCGTTGGTGACGAGTTCGCTGACGACCAGGACGGCGTCGTCGGCGAGGCGCTTGGTGTGCTGTTCGGTGCCGGGCAGGCCGAGTTCGGACCAGTCGGCGAACGCCGCGCGCACGAGCGCGCGGGCGGACCCCGGCGCGAGGGGGCTTCCGGGCAGGGTCGCGCGACTCCAGGCGCGCGGGCGCGCGCTCTGGTGCACAGGCACATCAGAGCCACGGGAAGCAATTTCCCGTTGCGTCGGAATGGCCCCCATAAACAGCTCCCCGAGCGGTTCGGACGATTAGCCTCGGTCGACGCGGACAGAGTGACAGACTGACCACGCCCATAAGCGCCGAGTTACCGAAGTGGGCCGCCATGAGTGAGAACAGTGGTACACGCGTGCTCGAAGACGGACAGATTCGAGCATCGGATCTGCGTCCTCTGCTCGCCGCGATGACGGCCGCGCGGGACGGCGATTTCCGGACGGTGTCGGATCCGGGCACGGGTCTGGTGGCCGAACTCGTCGCGTCCTACAACCAGATAATGAACCGCAGCCTGCACTTCAACTCCGAAGTGCAGCGCGTCAGAAGAGAGCTCGTCCGGCACGGCCGGCTCGACGAGCGGCTCACCGCGAGCCCGGGCCAGGGTGCCTGGACCGCCCGGGTCAACGACGTGAACCAGCTGCTCGACGCCATCGTGGCCCCGGCGGCGAACGCGACACGCGTGCTGGACGCGGTGGCGGGCGGCGATCTGACCCAGCGGGTCGATCTGCACGACGGCTCCCGGCAGTTGCGCGGTGATCTGCGGCGCCTGGGCCGGGCCGTGAACAAGATGGTCGACCAGCTCTCGCTGTTCACCGGCGAGGTGACCCGGGTGGCCCGCGAGGTCGGCACCGAGGGACGGCTCGGCGGCCGGGCCAAGGTGCAGGGTCTGTCGGGCA
This sequence comes from Streptomyces sp. NPDC003635, assembly GCF_053587635.1. Taxonomy (NCBI): domain Bacteria; kingdom Bacillati; phylum Actinomycetota; class Actinomycetes; order Kitasatosporales; family Streptomycetaceae; genus Streptomyces; species Streptomyces sp. NPDC003635. The sequence goes on from NZ_JBSFOK010000015.1 coordinate 110,415, forward strand.
GTTGGCGGGACGTCACCGAGGCCGTCAACACCATGGCGTCCCGGCTGACCGCCCAGGTGCGGGACATCGCGCTGGTGACGACGGCGGTGGCACGCGGCGACCTGACCCGTACGGTCACCGTCGAGGCGACCGGCGAGCTGCTGGAACTGAAGCTGACGGTCAACACGATGGTGGACCAGCTCTCCGCCTTCGCCGACGAGGTCACCCGCGTCGCCCGCGAGGTCGGCACCGAGGGACAGCTGGGCGGCCGGGCCCAGGTGCGGGGTGTCTCCGGGGTCTGGAAGGACCTCACCGACAACGTCAACTTCATGGCGTCGAACCTGACCTCCCAGGTCCGCAACATCGCCCAGGTGACCACGGCCGTCGCCAACGGCGACCTCAGCCAGAAGATCACCGTGGACGCCCAGGGCGAGATCCTGGAGCTGAAGTCGACCATCAACACCATGGTCGACCAGCTCTCCGCCTTCGCCGACGAGGTCACCCGCGTCGCCCGCGAGGTCGGCACCGAGGGAAACCTCGGCGGCCGGGCCCAGGTGAGAGGCGTCAGCGGCGTCTGGAAGGACCTCACCGACAACGTCAACTTCATGGCCGACAACCTCACCTCCCAGGTGCGGAACATCGCCCTCGTCTCCACCGCCGTCGCCCAGGGCGACCTCGGCAAGAAGATCACCGTGGAGGCGAAGGGCGAGATCCTGGAGCTGAAGTCGACCATCAACACCATGGTCGACCAGCTCTCCGCCTTCGCCGACGAGGTCACCCGCGTCGCCCGCGAGGTCGGCACCGAGGGAAACCTCGGCGGTCAGGCCCAGGTGAGAGGCGTCAGCGGCGTCTGGAAGGACCTCACCGACAACGTCAACTTCATGGCCCTGAACCTCACTTCACAGGTCCGCAACATCGCCCAGGTCACCACCGCCGTCGCCAACGGCGACCTCTCCAAGAAGATCACCGTCGACGCGCGCGGCGAGATCCTGGAGCTGAAGGACACCGTCAACACGATGGTGGAGCAACTGCGCGCCTTCGCCGACGAGGTGACCCGCGTGGCCCGGGAGGTCGGCACCGACGGCCGGCTCGGCGGCCGGGCCCAGGTGCTGGGCGTCTCCGGTGTCTGGCGGGACCTGACGGACAACGTCAACTACATGGCGGACAACCTCACTTCGCAGGTCCGCAACATCGCCCAGGTGGCCACCGCGGTGGCCCAGGGCGACCTGTCGAAGAAGATCGACGTGGACGCGCGCGGCGAGATCCTGGAGCTCAAGACCACCATCAACACCATGGTCGACACCCTGTCCTCCTTCGCCGACGAGGTCACCCGCGTCGCCCGCGAGGTCGGCACCGAGGGCCAGCTCGGCGGCCAGGCCCGGGTCGAGGGCGTGTACGGCACCTGGAAGCGCCTGACGACCAATGTGAACGAGCTGGCGCTGAACCTCACCACCCAGGTCCGCGCCATCGCCGAGGTCGCCTCGGCCGTGGCGCAGGGCGACATGTCCCGCTCGATCACCGTGGAGGCCCGCGGTGAGGTCGCCGAGCTGAAGGACAACATCAACCTGATGGTGGCGAACCTGCGCGAGACGACCCGGGCCAAGGACTGGCTGGAATCCAACCTCGCCCGGCTGGCCGCCCTGATGCAGGGCCACCGGGACCTGATGGAGGTCGCCGACCTGATCCTGCGCGAGCTGACCCCGCTGGTGAACGCCCAGTACGGCGCGTTCTACCTGGCGGATCCCGAGCAGGACGGCACGACCGCCCCCACGAAGGGCCTGGCCTTCATCGCCGGGTACGGCGCCGCGCAGGGCGCGACCGTCGAGACGGGCGCCCTCCCGGTGCACGGTCTGGTGGCGCAGGCGGCCCGCGAGAAGAAGCGCATCCTCGTCGAGGAGGCCCCGCCGGACTACATCAAGATCAACAGCGGGCTCGGTGAGGCGGCCCCCACCACCATCGTGATCATCCCGATCCTCTTCGAGGACAAGCTGCTCGGCGTGATCGAGCTGGCCTCCTTCTCCCGCTTCTCCGACGTCCACCTGGCCTTCTTCGACCAGTTCGTGAACACCATCGGTGTCGCGATCAACACCATCATCGCCAACTCCCGCACCGAGTCCCTGCTCGGCGAGTCCCAGCGTCTGGCCATGCAGCTCCAGGAGCGCTCCGACGAACTGCAAAAGCAACAGGCGGAGTTGCAGCGCTCGAACGCCGAACTGGAGGAGAAGGCCGCCCTGCTCGCGACCTCCTCCCAGTACAAGTCGGAGTTCCTGGCGAACATGTCCCACGAGCTGCGCACCCCGCTGAACTCCCTGCTGATCCTGGCGAGGCTGCTGTCGGACAACCCGGACCGCCATCTCTCCGACCAGGAGGTGCAGTTCGCCACGACGATCCACCGCTCCGGCTCCGACCTGCTCCAGCTGATCAACGACATCCTGGACCTGTCGAAGATCGAGGCCGGCCGGATGGACGTACGCCCCAAGCGGCTGCCGCTGATCAAGCTGCTCGACTACGTCCACGCCACCTTCCGCCCGCTCACCCACGACCGGGGGCTCGCCTTCGAGGTGTCGGTCGGCGAGGACGTCCCGCGCGAGATGTACTCGGACGAGCAGCGGCTGCAGCAGATCCTGCGCAACCTCCTGTCCAACGCCATCAAGTTCACCGCCTCGGGCCGGGTCGAGCTCCGGGTCGGCCGGGTCAAGGACCCCGAGCACGCGGGCATCCGGGAGAGCGGCGAGGTGATCGCCTTCGAGGTGTCCGACACCGGCATCGGCATCGCGCCGGAGAAGCTCCCGGTGATCTTCGAGGCGTTCCAGCAGGCCGACGGCACCACCAACCGCAAGTACGGCGGCACCGGGCTCGGGCTGTCCATCAGCCGGGAGATCGCGGGCCTGCTGGGCGGCCGTATCGTCGCCGAGAGCGAGCCGGGCAAGGGCTCCACCTTCACCCTGTACGTCCCCGTCGTCAGCCCCGGCCATCCGGTGGCCGAGGACCGCGGCGCCGTGCTGGTGCCGGAGCAGGTGTCCGCGGTACCGGAGACGGACGACGCCTGGCCGGCGCCGACCAGGCTGGAGGAGTGGCAGACGGGGCGGGCGGGACAGGTGCTGTCCGGGCGCCGGGTGCTGATCGTGGACGACGACATCCGCAACGTCTTCGCGCTGACCCATGTGCTCGGCCGGGTCGGCATGCCGGTGCTCTACGCGGAGAACGGCCGTGAGGGCATCGAGACGCTGGAGCGCAATCCGGACGTCGAACTCATCCTGATGGACATCATGATGCCGGAGATGGACGGCTACGAGACCATCGCCGCCATCCGCCACACCCCGCGCTGGGTGGGTCTGCCGATCATCGCGCTGACCGCGAAGGCGATGCCCGGGGACCGCGAGAAGTCCATCGCGCGCGGCGCCAACGACTACGTACCGAAGCCGGTGGACGTCGACCGGCTGCTGACCGTCGTGTGTGCCCTGCTGGACCCGGAGGGAGCCGACGAGACCACGCCATGAACGCCGCAGACGTACACGACGAGGGCGCCGGGATCCTCCTCGTCGACGACATGGAGGACAACCTCATCGCGCTGGAGGCGGTCCTGGGCTCGCTCAACGAGCCGCTGGTCCGCGCCCGTTCCGGCGAGGAGGCGATGAAGGCCCTGCTCCGACGCCGGTTCGCCCTGGTCCTGCTCGACATCCGCATGCCCGGCATGGACGGCTTCGAGACGGCGGCCAACATCAAGCGTCTGGACCAGACGAAGGACGTCCCGATCATCTTCCTCACGGGTGCGGAGGACGACGCGGGCTACACCTTCCGCGGCTACGCGACCGGCGCCGCGGACTACCTGACCAAGCCCTTCGACCCCTGGATCCTCCGCGCCAAGGTCAGGGTGTTCCTGGACCTCCACCGCAAGCAACTCCAGCTGGAGGCGCTGAGGGCGGAGGTCCGGGAACTGAGGGAGCTGGTGAACAGAGGGCGGGAGTGAACCCCTACGCCTCGCGCGTCCCCTCGTACATCTCTTCGAGGAGGTGCTTGTACTCGCGCTCCACGACCGGCCGCTTCAGCTTCAGGCTGGGCGTGATCTCGCCGTGCTCCACGTCGAGGTCACGGGGCAGCAGACGGAACTTCTTGATGGTCTGCCACCGCTGCAGGTTCTCGTTGAGCTGCTTGACGTACGCCTCGACCATCGCCACCGTCTCCGGCGCCGCGACGACCTCCGCGTACGACTTGCCCCCCAGCCCGTTCTCCTCGGCCCAGCCCATGAGGGCGGCCTCGTCCAGCGCGATGAGCGCCGTGCAGAAGTTCCGGTCGGCGCCGTGCACCAGGATGTTGGAGACGTACGGGCAGACGGACTTGAAGGAGCCCTCGATCTCCGTCGGCGCGACGTACTTGCCGCCGGAGGTCTTGAACAGGTCCTTCTTCCGGTCGGTGATCCGCAGGTAGCCGTCGGGCGACAGCTCGCCGATGTCACCGGTGTGGAACCAGCCGTCCGGCTCCAGCACCTCCGCCGTCTTCTCCGGCAACCCGTGGTAGCCCTCCATGATGCCGGGGCCGCGCAGCAGGATCTCGCCGTCGTCGGCGATCCGGACCTCGCAGCCGGGCAGCGGCTTGCCGACCGTACCGGTGCGGTACGCCTCGCCCGGGTTCACGAAGGAGGCGGCGGAGGACTCGGTGAGGCCGTAGCCCTCCAGGATGTGGATGCCGGCGCCGGCGAAGAAGAAGCCGATCTCCGGGGCCAGCGCGACCGAGCCGGAGACGCAGGCCCGCAGCCGCCCGCCGAAGGCCTCGCGCAGCTTGGAGTAGACGAGCGTGTCGGCGACCTTGTGCTTGGCGCCGAGCCCGAAGGGCACGGACGCGGTGCCGGTGCGCCGGAAGTTGTCCTGGCTGACCTTGGCGTACTCGCGGGCGACCTCGGCGGCCCACTGGAAGATCTTGTACTTGGCCCCGCCGCCCGCCCGGGCCTTGGCGGCGACCCCGTTGTAGACCTTCTCGAAGATGCGCGGCACGGCCGCCATGTACGTCGGCTGGACGACCGGAAGGTTCTCGATGATCTTGTCGACCCGGCCGTCGACGGCGGTGACGTGCCCGACCTCGATCTGCCCGGAGGTGAGCACCTTGCCGAAGACGTGCGCCAGCGGCAGCCACAGGTACTGCACGTCCTCGGGGCCGACCAGACCGGTCGCGGCGATCGCCTTGGCCATGTACGACCAGTTGTCGTGCGGCAGCCGGACACCCTTGGGGCGGCCGGTGGTGCCGGAGGTGTAGATCAGGGTGGCGAGCTGGTCCTTGGTGATCGCGCCGACCCGCTTCGTGACCAGCTCGGGGTCCTTCTCGAGCCGGGCGGCGCCGCGCTTCTCCAGCTCGTCCAGGGTGAGGATCCAGTCCGCGGTCTCCACCCCGGCCGGGTCGATCACCACGACATGCGTGAGGTCGGGCAGCTCGGCCTTCTTCTCGACGGCCTTGGCCAGCTGCGCCGCGTCCTCGGCGATCAGCACCCGGCTGTCGGAGTCGGCGAGGATGAAAGCCGACTCGTCCGCGTTGGTCTGCGGGTACACCGTCGTGGTGGCCGCGCCCGCGCACATGATGCCGAGGTCGGCGAGGATCCACTCGATCCGGGTGGAGGAGGCGAGCGCCACCCGCTGCTCGGGCGACACCCCGAGCTCGATCAGGCCCGCGGCGATGGCGTAGACCCGCTCGGCGGACTGGGCCCAGGTCAGCGACTTCCAGTCGTCCGGGCCCTCCCCGGCCGGGTTCGGCACCGGATAGCGGTAGGCCTCGGCCTCCGGCGTGGCCGCCACGCGCTCCAGGAAGAGGGCCGCCACGCTCGGCGGACGGTTCTCGATCAAAGTCTGTGTGTCGCTCACGACGTCCTCCGGGGCCCGCGACGATGCGGCTGGCTCAGGGTGCGGCTGGTTCACACTCGCGTGCCGTTGTTTAACTCGCGAGTAACTATCGAGCAGGGATCAGAGTAAAGCGCGACCGGCCAGGGCGTAAGAGGTCGCGCCCTGTCACTTCCTACAGAGAGCTACCCCGCATACGCGCAGGGGCCCGCCGCACTTTCGTACGACGGACCCCTGACTGCCCGTTTTGCCGGGCCAAGCGGGTGTAACCGACGGTTACTTCTTGCCCTTGCCCGACCCCGCGCTGTCATCGCTGCTCAGTACGGCGATAAAGGCCTCCTGCGGAACTTCCACGGAACCCACCATCTTCATCCGCTTCTTGCCCTCCTTCTGCTTCTCCAGCAGCTTCCGCTTACGGGAGATGTCACCGCCGTAGCACTTGGCGAGGACGTCCTTGCGGATGGCGCGGATGGTCTCGCGGGCGATGACCCGGGAGCCGATGGCGGCCTGGATGGGCACCTCGAAGGCCTGCCGCGGGATGAGCTCGCGCAGCTTGGCGACGAGCCGCACGCCGTAGGCGTACGCCGCGTCCTTGTGGGTGATCGCCGAGAAGGCGTCCACCTTGTCGCCGTGCAGCAGGATGTCCACCTTGACCAGGGAGGACGTCTGCTCGCCGGTGGGCTCGTAGTCCAGCGACGCGTAACCGCGCGTCTTCGACTTCAGCTGGTCGAAGAAGTCGAAGACGATCTCCGCGAGCGGCAGGGTGTAGCGGATCTCGACCCGGTCCTCGGAGAGGTAGTCCATGCCGAGGAGGGTGCCGCGCCGGGTCTGGCACAGCTCCATGATCGAGCCGATGAACTCGGTCGGGGCGAGGATCGTGGCGCGTACGACGGGCTCGTACACCTCGTTGATCTTGCCCTCGGGGAACTCGCTCGGGTTGGTGACGGTGTGCTCGGTGCCGTCCTCCATCACGACCCGGTAGACCACGTTCGGCGCGGTGGCGATGAGGTCGAGCCCGAACTCGCGCTCGAGCCGCTCGCGGATCACGTCGAGGTGCAGCAGGCCGAGGAAGCCGACGCGGAAGCCGAAGCCGAGCGCGGCGGAGGTCTCCGGCTCGTAGACCAGCGCGGCGTCGTTGAGCTGGAGCTTGTCCAGGGCCTCGCGCAGCTCCGGGTAGTCGGAGCCGTCCAGCGGATACAGACCGGAGAAGACCATGGGCTTGGGGTCCTTGTAGCCCCCGAGCGCCTCCGTGGCCCCCTTCTGCTGGCTGGTGACGGTGTCACCGACCTTGGACTGGCGGACGTCCTTCACACCGGTGATGAGGTACCCCACCTCACCGACGCCGAGGCCGTCGGCGCCCAGCATCTCGGGCGAGTTCGTCCCGATCTCCAGCAGCTCGTGGGTGGCGCCGGTCGACATCATCTTGATGCGCTCGCGCTTGTTGAGCTGGCCGTCGATGACCCGGACGTAGGTGACGACACCGCGGTAGGAGTCGTAGACCGAGTCGAAGATCATCGCCCGGGCGGGGGCGTCCTTGACGCCGACCGGCGCCGGGACCTCCTTGACCACCTTGTCGAGCAGCGCGTCGACACCGATGCCGGTCTTGGCGGAGACCCGCAGCACGTCGCTCGGGTCGCAGCCGACCAGGTTGGCGAGCTCCTCGGCGAACTTCTCGGGCTGCGCGGCCGGCAGGTCGATCTTGTTGAGCACCGGGATGATCGTGAGGTCGTTCTCCATCGCCAGGTAGAGGTTGGCGAGGGTCTGCGCCTCGATGCCCTGGGCGGCGTCGACCAGGAGAATGGTGCCCTCACAGGCGGCGAGCGACCGCGACACCTCGTAGGTGAAGTCGACGTGCCCCGGCGTGTCGATCATGTTGAGGATGTGCGTGTTGCCCGGGTCCGTGGTGGGCGCCCAGGGCAGACGCACGGCCTGGGACTTGATGGTGATGCCGCGCTCGCGCTCGATGTCCATGCGGTCGAGGTACTGAGCGCGCATCTGCCGCTGCTCGACCACACCGGTCAGCTGGAGCATCCGGTCGGCGAGCGTGGACTTGCCGTGGTCGATGTGCGCGATGATGCAGAAATTGCGGATCAGAGCCGGGTCGGTTCGGCTCGGCTCGGGCACATGGCTAGGGATCGCGGGCACGCAGGGTCCTGATTCTTGAGGTGTCCGCAGCCGTCTGCGGTCTCGGGTCGGAACGATCGGGTCTATACGCAGGCTCCATGGTCCCACGGGTGGCGACCGGAGACCGGTTTGGGCCGCGAGGGCGGGCTGCGCAGGCCGGTTTTGGGTGGCCGGAGGGCCGCTGGTAGTCTGGGTGGCTGTGTCTCATGCCCTCTCAGCGCGAGGCACAACCCAAGAAAATCACCCGGTGCGGATTCCGTGCGGCTCCCGTGCGGCCCCGTGCCAGAACCTGTAGAGGCTCATTCGTGGCGAACATCAAGTCCCAGATCAAGCGGATCAAGACCAACGAGAAGGCTCGGCTGCGCAACAAGGCCGTCAAGTCCTCCCTGAAGACCGCGATCCGCAAGGCCCGCGAGGCCGCTGCCGCGGGTGACGTCGAGAAGGCCACCGAGTACCAGCGCGCTGCCGCGCGTCAGCTCGACAAGGCCGTCTCCAAGGGCGTCATCCACAAGAACCAGGCCGCCAACAAGAAGTCGGCGCTTGCTTCGAAGGTCGCCTCCCTCAAGGGCTGAACCCCTTTCTTGATCTGATCGCCGGAAGGACCCAGAGCGGGCCCTCTCTCATCCGCTCCCGACCGGCACCCAGAGCTCGCACGCGGCCTGCGTTCGCCACGCGGGTGCGAGCTCGCCCAGCTTGAACCGAAGGCCCCGGTGCCTCGCCCTTCCCCAGGGCGGCCACCGGGGCCTTCGGCGTCCGCTGCTGCGGACCAACGATCACGACCAGAAGTCGTTGGCCTTGTCGATGTCCGAGACGCACTCGTCGAGATCGGTGGCCTTGTCGCCGACGATCCGGAAGACGATGCAGGCGTTCTCCGCGATGCTCTTTCCCTTGCGCTGGGCGGTGAAGTGGTGCACGGCGACGGCGTGGCCGCGGCCGTCGACCATGATGTTGAGCAGATCGACGTTCATCGACCCGGCTGTCTCCTCGTAGAGACGGCCGTACATCTCGATGATCGCGTCCTGCCCCTTGTAGTCACCCGAGAGCGGGTGGCTGCCGGGAACGTGCTGCGTACAGTCCGAGGCCATGAGCCCGCGCAGGGCGTCCATGTCTCCGCGCTGGAACGCCTCGTAGCCCTTGCGTACCAACTGTGCGTGGGGGTGTTCAGCCATGGCGACCGCCACCTCTCGTCTGCTCGGCGCTGGATGGCTGATACGCACGATTTTCCTCCGGGACGGGGACGGCGTCCTCTGGAGAGGGCCCCCGCGCGGCGGTGAGCTCCTCCGGGGCAGCTCGTGCCGGTGCCCGGTCACCGTCCCCGGGACCGAGCGGCTCGCGCGATGGTGACGACGGCCTTCTCCAGGGCGTACTCGGGGTCGTCCCCGCCGCCCTTGACGCCGGCGTCGGCCTCGGCGACGGCGCGGAGGGCGACGGCGACTCCGTCGGGGGTCCAGCCGCGCATCTGCTGGCGCACCCGGTCGATCTTCCAGGGCGGCATGCCCAGCTCACGGGCGAGATCGGCGGGGCGTCCACCGCGCGCGGAGGAGAGCTTGCCGATGGCCCGGACGCCCTGGGCTAGAGCGCTGGTGATCAGGACGGGCGCCACACCGGTGGCCAGGGACCAGCGGAGCGCCTCCAGCGCCTCGGCGGTCCGTCCCTCGACGGCCCGGTCGGCGACGGTGAAGCTGGAGGCTTCGGCACGCCCGGTGTAGTACCGCCCGACCACGGCTTCGTCGATGGTCCCCTCGACATCGGCGACGAGCTGCGACACGGCGGACGCCAGCTCCCGCAGATCACTCCCGATGGCGTCCACCAGCGCCTGACAGGCCTCGGGGGTGGCGGACCGCCCGGTGACCCGGAACTCCTGCCGGACGAAGGCGAGCCGATCGGCGGGCTTCGTCATCTTGGGGCAGGCGACCTCTCGGGCCCCGACCTTCCGGGCGGCGTCGAGCAGGCCCTTGCCCTTGGCTCCCCCGGCGTGCAGCAGCACCAGGGTGATCTCCTCGGCGGGCGCCGCGAGATAGGCCTTGACGTCCTTGACGGTGTCGGCGCCCAGGTCCTGGGCGTTGCGCACCACGACGACCTTGCGCTCGGCGAACAGGGAGGGACTGGTCAGCTCGGCGAGCGTGCCCGGCTGCAACTGGTCGGGAGCCAGATCCCGCACATCGGTATCGGCGTCGGCGGCCTTGGCTGCCCGCACGACCTCCTGCACAGCCCGATCGAGCAACAACTCCTCCTGCCCCACGGCAACGGTCACCGGGGCAAGCAGATCATCGGAAGCAGATTTCCTGGCCATCGCGACAAGGATGACACGGGCCACTGACAACGACGGACGCCGCCGAGCTTGCGCGCACAGCGCGAGCAGCCGTGCCGCCGGGGCGGGACCGGGGTGGGCTGGGGGCGGCACGGGTGGGCTGGGTCGCGCCTCTAGGGCGGCACGGGTGGGCTGGGTCGCGCCTCTGGGGAGAGGCACACCGCAAGCGCGGGCGAGCGGAACCCACCCAGTCCCAGCCCCAGCGCACCAGCTACAGACGACCCCCGCCTCAGTCACGCCGCGCTCGCCCGCTACGGCTCCTCCCGCCACCCATCCCACTCCCCCACGAACTCGTTCAGCTCCGCAGGATCCAGCACCCCACGCTCGTCCCGCAGCAGAACCAGCCACTGCGCGTCCTCCGCGTCGTCCTCCCCCGCCAACGCGTCCCGCACCACCCGAGGCTCCTCATCCACCCCGAACCGCTCCCCGAGCGCCTCCACGACCTCATCGGCCGCGTCCCGGTCAGGCAGCACCAGCACATGTCTCACATCACTCACGCGGCCATTCTCCAGCCACGCACCCTCCATCAGCCGCTCACCCCTGCGGCGTGACCTGTACAGCACCCGCCTTCCGCACCCCCGGCACCCGATCCAGCTCAATCCCGAACCGCTCCCGGTACGCGGTCAACACCTCCTCGTCCGTACGGAGATGCCGCTCCTCCCGCCTCCCGTCAGCCGCCGTCGTCTTGAACGTCCGCCCGCTCAGCGTGATCCGGCCCCCCTCCTCCGTCACCCGCGAACACACCAGCGACCGCGTGAAGTGCGAGCCCGGCGACGTGCACTGCCACCACGCCCCGGCGACGAAGTCACCGAGCACCCGCGGCCGCATCTCCAACCGGTACTCCGGCCTGCCGTTCATCACGACGTCCAGGTCCGCCGCCTCCGGCACCCGGTACCCGCCCCGCACGCCCGCCGCGTCCGGCCCCGCCTCCACGATCCGGAACACACCCCCGGGATCCTCCTGCTCACCCCGCGCCTCCAGCGCCAGCGGGAAATGACTGTGGGCCCCGAAACCGACGTCGGCCAGCCACTCTCCCCCGTCGACCGTCCGCACCCGCAGCGCCATGTGGTCGTACGGGATCCCCAGCCGCCCCTCCCCGTCGTACACCCGCCCCGCCAGCAGCGTGACCTCGTACCCCAGCGCCGCCAGCAACGCCCCGAACGCGCCGTTCAGTTCGTAGCAGAACCCTCCCCTCCGCGCCCCCACCAACTTGTCCAGCAGCCGCTTCTCCTCCAGCACGATCTCCTCGCCGAGGTGGATCGACAGGTTCTCGAAGGGCACGGTCTGCAGATGGCGCACATGCAGCTCGCGCAGGACATCGACGGTGGGCCACGCCGGGTGCTTCACACCGAGCCGGTCCAGATAGGCATCAACCTCTGTGGAATTCATGCCCTCAGTCTCCCGCCACCCGCAGCCGGCCGTCCTCGCCCACGACGGCCAGCGCCCCGTCCTCGTCCGTCCGCAGCACCGTCGCCCCCAGCGCCCGCAGCGCGGCCACCGTGCCGGGCGCCGGATGCCCGTACGAGTTCTCCCCGCACGAGATCAACGCCAGCCGCGGCGCCACCCGCCGTATCAGCTCCGGATCCTGGTACGCCGACCCATGATGGGCCACCTTCAGCACATCCACCCCGTCCAGCAGCCCACCGGCCGGTGAGCCCAACAGCGCCCGCTGGGCCGGGGGTTCGAGATCCCCCAGCAGCAGCAACCGCAACCCCGCCACCTCCGCGAGCAGTGTCACGCTGGCGTCGTTCGGGCCCTCCGGCTCCGGCGCCGGACGGGGCGGCGGCCACAGCACCCGCCAGGACAGCTCCCCGGTCCGCCGCCGCTCCCCGGCCACGGCCCGCGTCACCGGGATCCCCCGCGCCGCGGCCTGACCTCGGACGAACTCCGCCTGCTCCACCGGCTCCTCGTGCCCGGTCGTCTCGATCGCCCCCACCGCTCGACCTCGCAGCACCCCCGGCAGACCCGCCACATGGTCGGCGTGGAAGTGGGTCAGGACGATCAGTGGAATCCGGGTGATGCCGAGCGCGCGCAGACAGTGGTCGACGCGCTCGGGGTCGGGTCCGGCGTCCACGACCACCCCGGTGCCCTCACCCGCCGCCAACACGGCCGCGTCCCCCTGCCCCACGTCGCACATGACCATCCGCCAGCCCGTCGGCGGCCACCCGCTGATCGCCCGGACCAGCGGCGGAGGTTGCACGAGGACCAGCACCAGCAGCACCGCCGCCGCCCCGCACCACCACGGGTTCCGCCACAGCCGCCGGCCGACCAGCAGCCCGGCCACCGTGACGAGGAGCAGCAGCCCCGCCCCGGCCCAGCTGCCCGGCCAGTCGATCCCCGAGCCGGGCAGCGCCGCCCCGGTCCAGGCGATGTCCGCGATCCACCCCGCCGGCCAACTCGCGCCCCACGCCAGCGCCTTGGCCACCGGCATCGCCACCGGCGCCGTCGCCAGCGCCGCGAACCCGAGCACCGTGGCCGGCGCGAGCGCGAACTCCGCCAGCAGATTGCACGGCACGGCCACCAGGCTCACCCGCGCCGACAGCACCGCCACCACCGGCGCGCACACCACCTGCGCGGCCCCCGCCGCCGCCACCGCCTCGGCCCACCGCGGACCGAGCCCGCGCCGCCGCAGCCCCGCGCTCCAGCGCGGCGCGAGCAGCAGGAGCGCCCCGGTGGCGAGCACCGACAGCAGGAACCCGTAACTTCGGGCCAGCCAGGGGTCGAACAGCACCAGCAGCAGAACGGCCGTCGCCAGCGCGGGCACCAGGGACCGGCGCCGGCCGGTCGCCAGCGCGAGCAGGACCACGGCACCGCAGGCCGCCGCCCGCAGCACACTCGGGTCCGGTCTGCACACCACGACGAACGCCAGCGTGAGCGCCCCGCCGCACAGCGCGGTCGTCCGCAGCGACAGCCCGAGCCGGGGCGCGAGCCCACGGCGCTCGACGAGCTGGGCCGTGCCCGGCGGCCCGATGAGCAGCACCAGGATGATCGTGAGGTTGCTCCCTGAAACCGCGAGCGTGTGCGCCAGGTCGGTCTCCTTGAACGCCTCGTCCAGCTCCCGCGTGATCCGCGAGGTGTCCCCGACGACCAGTCCCGGTAACAGCGCCCGCGCGTCCGCCGGCAGTCCGTCGGTGGCCTCCCGCAGCCCGGCGCGCAACCGCCCCGCGGCCCGCTGCGCCGCCGAGGCCGGTGCCACGACCCTCGGCTCCGCCCCGCCCCGCACTCGCAGCACCGCCGCGATCCGGTCGCCGCCCGTCAACGCGGGCGCCAGCCGCGCGGTCACCCGCAGCCGGGTCGACGGCAGCAGCCCGAGCCAGGGTGAGCCTTCGGACGCCTCCACCACCATCAGCACCGGCGCCCGCGTCAGCACCGCCGCTTCCCCGTCGGCCGCCACCCGCCGAACCTCCCCGTCGATCACGGCGGCGGTCGGCGCCACGTGGTCGCCCCGGACCCGGGGCCGGGTGAGCCGGGGATCGGAGGTCAGCTCGACCTCGGCGGTCACGGTGGCGTACTGCCGGGCGAGCCCGGGCACGGGACCGCGCCGCAGATCGGCGCCGTGCAGCCCGGCGGAGGCGGCCGCCGCGGCGACGCAGAGCAGGACCGCGGCCACCGACACCTGCGGCCAGGCGAGCCTCCGGGCCCACAGGAGGGCCACCCCGAGGGCCACGGACCCGGTCCCGACACCGACGGCCCATCCGGCCGGTGCGTCCAGCAGCAGCGCCGCCGTCGCCCAGGCCGCGAGCGCCGGGGGCACGAGCCGCAGGTCGGTCGGTCCTTCCTGTCTCGGGTGGGAGGCGCCGAGCCGTTTTCCGGAGGCCACGTGCACCTCGGGCCGCGCGGCGGCGGGGGCGCCCGTCATGGCCGTACGAGATTCCGCAGGTCGGCGAAGCGTCGCTCGCCGATGCCGTTGACCTCGCGCAGCTCCTCCACCGAGCGGAAACCGCCGTTCCGGGTGCGGTGGTCGATGATGTGCCGCGCGAGGACCGGACCGACCCCGGGCAGGGTGTCGAGCTGCTCGGCCGTGGCCGTGTTGAGGGAGACCGGGGCGGTGGAGGCCCCTCCCGCGACGCCCGGAGCGGCGGCGCCGGGCACTGCGCCCTGCGTCGGCGCGGTCGCGGACGCGGGTGCGCCGACAACGACCTGCTCGCCGTCGACCAGGAAGCGCGCCCGATTGAGCCCCTCGGTCCGCGTGCCGGGGCGTACCCCGCCCGCGGCGCGCAGGGCGTCGTCGACCCGGGAGCCCGCGGGCAGCCGATGGATCCCCGGTTCGCGCACCTTTCCGCTGACGTCCACCACGATCTCGGCACCGGCCGAGGCACCGCTCAAGGCACCGGCACCGGTCGATCCGCCCGCCGGCTCACCGGCGGAAGCACCGGCCACGCCCCCGCTCGGTTCCGCGCTCGCCTCGCCCTGCCCGTAGGGAGCCGCCCGGACCACCTCCGGCGCCCGCACCTCCTGCGTCCGCCCGCTCCAGAAGTGCTGTACGGCGAAGCAGGCGGCGAGGACGAGCAGCGCCGTGAGCGCGACCACGCTCCGCCGCTCCAGACCGCACCGGGCCTGCACCCACAGGGGCAGCCGCTCCCGCAACGCCAGCCCGGCCCAGGCCCGTCGGTGGTGCCCCGCGTCGGCGACGGGCGGCTCCGCTCGCCCGAACTCCTCCGCGGGCTCAGCCTCCTCCAGACGCCCGTACGCAGCCGGCGGCCCATTGCCCGACTCCCGCTCCGCCCCCGCCCGTTCACCGAAGAGCACCTCCGCACGCCGACGGAGCTCCTCGGCCGGGGCATGGCGGTGCCTCACCCGGCCGGGCGGGCGCTGACGGCGGTTGCGGGTGCGGACGTCGGAGCGAGGACCGCGCCCCGGCCCACTGGCCGCGGCGGATGAACGAGTACGTGATCGAAGTGCCATGCGACGAGGATGAAACACCTCGCCGTTCCGCGATGATCTTGCTCAATTCCCGGGGACAACAGCCCGGTTGTGGATAACTCCATCACCCGCACGAGTGAGCACGGGAGGGCGCGAATCCCACCGAGGCGACAGACGCCGTGCTCACCGGGTCGACAGACGTGAAGCTCACCGGGGCGACACGACGACCCCGAGCAGCCCCGGCCCGGTGTGCGCCCCGATCACCGCCCCGACCTCGCTCACATGCAGGTCCGCCAATCCCGGCACCCGCGTCCGCAGCCGGTCCGCCAGCGCCGACGCCCGGTCGGGAGCGGCCAGGTGGTGCACGGCGACGTCGACCTGCGCGCCTCCGGCCCGGTCCGCGACGATCTCCTCCAGACGGGCGATGGCCTTGGACGCCGTCCGCACTTTCTCCAGCGGTTCGATCCGGCCGCCGTTGAGCTGCAGCAGCGGCTTCACCGCGAGCGCCGAGCCGAGCAGGGCCTGGGCCGCTCCGATGCGGCCACCGCGGCGCAGATAGTCGAGGGTGTCGACGTAGAAGTAGGCGGCGGTGCCCGCGGCGCGCTTCTCCGCCGCCGTGACGGCCTCGTCGACCGTGCCGCCCGTCTCCGCGACCTCCGCCGCCGCGAGCGCGCAGAAGCCGAGTGCCATCGCGATCATCCCGGTGTCCACCACCCGCACCGGCACCGGCGCCTCACGGGCGGCGAGGACCGCCGCGTCGTACGTGCCGGAGAGCTCGGCGGACAGATGCAGCGAGACGATGCCGGTGGCGCCGGACTCCGCGACCCTGCGGTAGGTCTCGGCGAACTGCTCGGGGCTGGGGCGCGAGGTCGTCACGGAGCGCCGCTTCTGCAGTGCCTGGGCCAGGGAGCGGGTCGAGATCTCGGTGCCCTCCTCCAGCGCCTGGTCACCGAGGACCACGGTCAGGGGCACCGCTGTGATGCCGTGGCGCTCCATCGTCCGCGGCGGCAGGTAGGCCGTTGAATCGGTGACGATCGCGACATGGCGGGACATGAGCTGGAGGTTACCTGGCGTAGCGCCCGGGCGGCAGCCCGGCCCCTGTCACCCGGAGCCGGTACGGATCAAGTCGTGCTCTCGGGGCGGGGCTTCTTCTGCCACGGGTAGACCTGACGCGGGTCCGGCGGGGTGATGGCGGCTCTGGTCGGCTCCTCGGCCGTCCTGCGCTCGGGGGTGTCCGGCCAGGTCTGCTGGGCGCTCGGCGCCTCGGGGGACGGGGCCTCGGGCCACGGCGGAGGGGCGGCGGCGGGCCCGGCCGTCGCGCCGGGCGTCTCCTCGGTCGTCCAGTGCCGCAGCGCCCCGGCCTCCACGTCGATCTGCGCGCTCAGCGAGTCCAGGTCGTCGTCCGCGAACCGGCGGGCCCGGTCCCGGGCCGCCCAGCGCAGGGAGTCCGCCGACGCGACGATGCGCTCGGTGCGCTCGCGCAGGCCGGGCAGCCGCTCGGCGAGGGTCGTCCGGTCCGGTTCGCTCTCCAGGCGCCGCAGTTCGCCGTCGAGTTCGTGGCCATGGGCGCTGAGCCGCTCGAAGAGGCCGAGGGACTCCTTCAGCGACTCGTCCTCGGCCACCCCCGCGCGCAGCGCCTCCTGAGTGGCGCGCATCGAGGTGCGCAGCTTCAGCCGCAGTTGGGCCAGCTCGCCCACCGGGCCGGGCTGGGCGAAGGACTTGGCGCGCAGGGTGTGGTCCTCGACCGTGCGGCGGGCCTGGGTGATCGTGCGGTCCACACCGCGTTTGGCGGCGCCGACCGCCTTCACCGTGGCGTAGGCGCCGAGCACCACGAGGAGCACGAAGAGCAGGGCCACGATCGCGATCACTGCTTCCACAACGCTCCTCCTCGATTCCGCGACAGCATGCGCCGCGCTGCTCTCCACGGTAAACGCAGCGGGCAGGCCCGGAGTTCCAGAGGAACCCCGAACCTGCCCGCAGGTATCCCGTAGGGGTCTGCCCCAGCGCACCCGAAGCCCCGCCAGGAAGACGAACCGGGGGCTGGGCCGGGAAGACGCCCCGGGGGCTACGCCGGGAAGACGGACCGGAGGCTACGCCGTGACGATGTTCACCAGCTTCGGGGCCCGCACGATCACCTTGCGGATCCCCGCCCCGTCCAGCGCCGCCACGACCTTGTCGTCGGCCAGCGCCACCTTCTCCAGCTCGTCCTCGGAGATGGCGGGCGAGACCTCCAGCCGGGCCTTGACCTTGCCCTTGATCTGGACGACGCAGGTCACCGTCTCGTCCACGACGTATGCCGGGTCGGCCACCGGGAAGTCCCGGTGCACCACGGAGTCCTCGTGGCCCAGCCGGCGCCACAGCTCCTCGGCGATGTGCGGGGCCAGCGGGGCGACCAGCAGCACCAGCGCCTCGGCGACCGGGCGCGACACCGCGCCGCCCGCCTTGGTCAGGTGGTTGTTCAGTTCGGTGACCTTGGCGATGGCGGTGTTGAAGCGCATGCCCTCCAGGTCGCCGCGCACCCCGTCGATCGCCTTGTGCAGCGCCCGCAGAGTGTCCTCGTCGGGCTCGGCGTCGACGACGGTGACCTCGCCGGTCGTCTCGTCGACGACGTTGCGCCACAGCCGCTGCAGCAGCCTGAACTGGCCCACCACCGCGCGGGTGTCCCACGGGCGGGACACGTCCAGCGGGCCCATCGCCATCTCGTACAGGCGCAGCGTGTCCGCGCCGTACTCGGCGCAGATCTCGTCCGGAGTGACCGCGTTCTTCAGGGACTTGCCCATCTTGCCCAGCAGCCGGGAGACCTGCTCGCCCTGGTAGTAGTACGCGCCCTCGCGCTCCTCCACCTCGGCGGCCGGTACGGCGATCCCGCGCGCGTCCCGGTAGACGTACGCCTGGATCATGCCCTGGTTGAACAGCTTGTGGAACGGCTCGGCCGACGAGATGTGTCCCAGGTCGAACAGGACCTTGGACCAGAAGCGCGCGTACAGCAGGTGCAGCACGGCGTGCTCGGCGCCGCCGACGTACAGGTCGACACCGCCGTGCGGCTGTCCCTCGCGCGGGCCCATCCAGTACCGCTCGATCTCCGGGTCGACCAGCCGCTCGGAGTTGTGCGGGTCCAGGTAGCGCAGCTCGTACCAGCAGGAACCCGCCCAGTTGGGCATGGTGTTGGTCTCGCGGCGATACGGGCGGGGACCGCGTCCGTCGCCCAGGTCCAGCGTGACGTTGACCCACTCCTCGTTGCGCGACAGGGGGGTCTCGGGCTGGGTGTCGGCGTCGTCCGGGTCGAAGGTGCGCGGGGAGTAGTCCTCGACCTCGGGCAGCTCCAGCGGCAGCATCGACTCGGGCAGGGCGTGCGCGGTGCCGTCCTCGTCGTAGACGATCGGGAAGGGCTCGCCCCAGTACCGCTGGCGGCTGAACAGCCAGTCGCGCAGCCGGAAGTTGACGGTGCCCTGGCCGGTGCCGGTCCGCTCCAGCCACTCGGTGATGCGCGCCTTGGCGTCGACCACGCCCAGGCCGTCCAGGGAGACGTCCGCGCCGGAGGAGTTCATGATCTTGGCGTCGTAGGAGACGAAGGCGTCGCCCCAGGCCGACGGGTCCGTGCCGCGGCCGTCGGTCGGCTCCACGACACAGCGGATCGGCAGCTCGAAGGCGCGCGCGAACGCGAAGTCACGGCTGTCGTGGCCCGGTACGGCCATGATCGCGCCGGTGCCGTAGCCCATCAGGACGTAGTCGGCGATGAAGACCGGGATCCGCTCGCCGTTGACCGGGTTGGTGGCGTACGTGCCGATGAAGACGCCCGTCTTGTCCTTGGCGTCGGCCTGGCGCTCCACGTCGGACTTGGCGGCGGCCTGCGCGCGGTAGGCGGCTACGGCCTCGACCGGGGTGGCGTGACCGCCGGTCCACACGTCGTGCGTGCCCTCGGGCCACTCCTGCGGCGTGAACTTCTCGACCAGCGGGTGCTCCGGGGCCAGCACCATGTAGCTCGCGCCGAACAGGGTGTCCGGGCGGGTGGTGAAGACGGTGATGCGCTCGCCGTCCACGGGGAAGTCGACGCGGGCGCCCTCGGAGCGGCCGATCCAGTTACGCTGCTGCAGCTTGATGGCCTCGGGCCAGTCCAGCTCCTCCAGGTCGTCCAGCAGCCGGTCGGCGTAGGCCGTGATGCGCATGTTCCACTGGCGCAGCTTGGCCTTGAAGACGGGGAAGTTGCCGCGCTCGGAACGGCCGTCGGCGGTGACCTCCTCGTTGGCCAGCACGGTGCCCAGCCCCGGACACCAGTTGACCGGCGCGTCGGAGGCGTAGGCCAGGCGGTACTCGCCCAGGACGTCGGCGCGCTCGGCGGCGCTCAGCTCGCTCCAGGAACGCCCGCCGGAGACCGCGCGCTCACCGCTGTCGAACTGGGCGATCAGGTCCGCGATCGGACGGGCCCGGCGAGCCTCCTCGTCGTACCAGGAGTTGAAGATCTGCAGGAAGATCCACTGGGTCCACTTGTAGTAGTCCGGGTCGATCGTGGCGAACGACCGGCGCTTGTCGTGGCCCAGGCCCAGTCGGCGCAGCTGCGCCTTCATGTTCTCGATGTTCGACTCGGTGGACACGCGCGGGTGCGTGCCGGTCTGCACGGCGTACTGCTCGGCGGGCAGGCCGAAGGCGTCGAAGCCCAGGGTGTGCAGGACGTTGTGGCCCGTCATCCGCTGGAACCGGGCGAATACATCGGTGGCGATGTAGCCCAAGGGGTGACCGACGTGCAGGCCCGCACCCGAGGGGTACGGGAACATGTCCATGATGAACTTCTTGGGCTTGGCGACCAGCGCCGGGTCCCCCGCCAGGTCGCCGCTCGGGTTCGGCGCCGCATAGGTGCCGTCGGCGTCCCAGAAGTCCTGCCAGCGTGCCTCGATCTCCGCGGCCATGGCGGCCGTGTAGCGGTGCGGCGCGGCCACCTCAGCAGCGGCAGCGGGGTTCGTCTCGCTCATGATCCTCAAAGCTCCATCGATCGTCTCTGCCAGCGGCTGTCACGTTCGGCAAATGAAAAAGCCCCTCGCACAGGAGGGGACGCCGCGCCGATTCCGGCCACTCGATCCGACGGTGGCCGGTGCTGATCAGCGCGGCTCGCTAAGCAGAAGGCGTACGGCACGCATGGCGTCAGGGTACCGCAGCCGTCGAGCGGGTCGCGACGGGCTTTCGGCCCGGTCGGGACCCCCGCGCGGACACCCTCGAACCACTTGTGAAGATTCAGAAAAGCTGAACAAGGTTCAATTATTACCCGGCGTAAGGGCCCCTAGCAGGACAACACAGGCCTCGCATGGCTCATTGATAACAACGCAATAACTCAAATGGCCTACTGGTCGGTTGGGAGCCACTTAGAGTGCGGCACGGGACCGCTTTCCCGAACTGCTCGGAGTTGCCCCCATGAACCCTCGACGTAGTACCAGCTCGCTCCCCCGGCCGGGCCGCTCGGCCTATGGGGCGGCGTCGGCTGTCTTTCTGCTCCTCATACCCGTGGCCGTGGTGGTCGGAGGTGACCGGTTCCGTGAGTTCCTGAACTTCGGCGCAGGTGTCCTGTCCCTCGTCTCGCTCAGCTGCTCGGTGATCTGGGGCCTGGTGGCCCAGGACCGGATCTTCCTGAACACGCGCCAGCGCATCATCGGCCAGGCCGTGCACCGCACGACCGCGGTCGCCGCGATCGCCTTCCTGCTGCTGCACATCACGACCAAGATCGCGCTTAGCCACACCGAGCTGATCGCCGCAGTGATCCCCTTCTCGCTCGGCTTCACCGGCCCCGAGGGCCTGATCGGCCTCGGCTCCCTGGCCGGTCTGCTCATGATCTTCGTGGGCATCACCGGCGCCCTGCGCGGCGCCTTCGCCTCCCCCGCGCCGGTGGCGGCGCGCTGGCGGGCCATGCACATGCTGGCCTACCCGGCCTGGTGCGCGGCGCTGGTGCACGGCCTGCTCGCCGGCCGCCAGGCCAAGCCGATCTTCGTGATCATGTACTGCATGTGCCTGGTCGGCGTCGGTGTCGCCCTGGCGCTGCGGGCGGCGCCCCGCCCGGTCAAGCGCCAGATCGCCGACAAGATCGCCGAGATCCTGGGGACCACCGAGGAGCGCTCGGCCCGCGAGGAACTGGACGCCAGCCGGGCCAGGGTCGCCGAGACCGCGTCCACGGGCGCGCTCCCCGGCTACGAGTCCCAGCGCACCGCGCCGCCCGTCGCCGAACCGGCGAACGGTTTCGCCGCCGCCTACCGTGCGGTGTCCACGCCCCCGCGCCCTCAGCAGTCGTTCGCCGCCGACCAGACCGCCCGGATGGACCTGCCACTGGACCTCCCGCTGGACCTGCCGCTGGACCTGCAGCCCACCGAGGCGATCCCGCTCATGGACAGCGGCGGCAGCACCTCCGGAAGCTGGCCGATCCCCTCGCCCCCGCCCGTCGGCGAGGCGCCCCCGTCGGCCTACGACCCCCTCACCGACACGGGATACAACATCCCGACGTACGGCAATTCGGGCGTCGGCGGGTACGGCGGGAGTGATGTGTACGACACCGGTGAGTCGAACACCCTCTACGGCACGTACAACCCCAACGACACGTACAACAGCGGTCCCGCCAATGAACCACCCCCCGGTGAGTCCTTCGACGCACCGGGTTCGGGCGAACCTTGGAACATGCCTTCCGGAGGCTATAGGTGAACGAGGCCCTGCCCGACGTACCAGAAGTCCGCGTGGTCGGTCTTCCCCAGCTCACGTCGGGCTTCGACCTTGTCGAAAGACTCGATCTGCCCATGCACCTCAAGGTGCACGGGCCGCTCGAACCGATGGGCGGCGAGCAGCTCGCGCAGCTCGCCGAGCGCATCAATCTGAAGGGCCGCGGCGGCGCGGGCTTCCCCTTCCACAAGAAGCTGCGCTCGGTCGCCGAATCGGCGATCAAGCGCGGTGTCCGGCCGGTCGTCGTCGTCAACGGCAGCGAGGACGAACCGGCCTGCCGCAAGGACACGGTGCTCATCAACCGTGCCCCGCACCTCATCCTGGACGGCGCGCTGCTGTGCGCCGAGGCCCTCGGCGCCCGCACGCTCGTGGTGGGGGTCACCCGGGAGTCCACCCAGCGCTCCATGGAGGCCGCGCTCGCCGAACGCGGCCTCAGCAACGGCCGCCGGTCGGCCCTCCGCGCGCGGGTGCAACGCAATCCCGTACGGATGGTGACCGGAGCGGCGGCCTCGCTGATCCGGTCCATCGACGGCGGCCCGGCGATCCCGCCCGGCCGCAAGATCAGCGCCTCCAAGAGCGGCGTCGGCGGCGCCCCGACGCTCCTGTCGAACGCCGAGACCTTCGCCCAACTGGCCATCGCCGCCCGCATCGGCCCGGAGCGCTACGGCAACACCGGCCTGTACGACGAGCCGGGCACCGTCATGCTCACGGTGTCCGGGGCGGTCGCACGGCCCATGGTGATCGAGGTCCCCACGGGCGTCCCGCTGCGCTACGTCCTCCAGCTCGCCGGCGCCCCGCCGGTCCCGCAGGGCGTGCTCACCGGCGGCTATCACGGCAAGTGGATCGACGCGGCGACGGTCAACGAGGCGATCGTCTCGCGCAACTCCCTGGACGCCGCGGGGGGTTCGCTCGGCGCCGGCGCGATCCTGCCGATCAGCCAGGACACCTGCCCGCTCGGTGAGTCCCTGCGCGTCGCCCAGTGGCTGGCCGAGGAGAGCGCGGGCCAGTGCGGCCCCTGCTACCTGGGACTGCCGGCCGCGGCACGCGGCCTGGAGGACATCCTCAACGGCGGTGGCCCCGCGGCCCTGGAGGCGCTCAAGCAGGTCGCGAAGAACGTGAAGCGGCGCGGGGCGTGTTCGCACCCGGACGGCTCGGCGATGTTCTTGGAGTCGACCATCAAGGCGTTCACCGACGACCTGGCCGCGCATGTCCTCGGAAACGGCTGCGGACGGCGCGTGGAGGGCGTCCTGCCGCTCTTCGAGGGAGGCAGGGCCCCGACGGGCATCCCCGGCGGCGGAGAGTCCGAGGAGAACGGCCCCAGCCGCCAGAAGATCTACGTCGACTGGACGCTGTGCCGGGGCCACGGCCTGTGCGCCGACATCCTCCCGGAGGTGTTCGAACTCGGCGCCGACGGCTTCCCCACCGTCGCACAGGCCCAAGTCCCGCGCTACGCGGAGGCGAAGGCCCTCCGCGCGGTCCGCCGCTGCCCGGCGCTCGCCCTGCGCCTGGAGGACCAGACGGAGCGGGCCCCCGCCCGCAACAACCTCCCGGTGCTCTCCCAGGGCCGCGGCCGTCGCGCCCTGGGCCGCTGACGCGACGACCCACAGGGCCGCCCACCACGGGCGGCCCTCACGTCATGTGATCCGCGCACACACGAACGCACCCTGAACGCAAAAGATCCCGCCGGATCTTGACGACCCGGCGGGATCTCACTGTGGAGCTAAGGAGAATTGAACTCCTGACCTCCTGCATGCCATGCAGGCGCTCTACCAACTGAGCTATAGCCCCTTGCTTTGGTCCGCCCGGGTTTCCTGTCGGTTTCCCCGGCGGCGACGCCAACATTACACGGTCCCCCCGGTGCACCACCAATTCGTTTCCGTTCCGGGTCGATACGGGCACTTATGTCCGTTTCCCGAAACCTCGCCCGGCCTCAGGCCGTGACGAAGGAGTAGAACCGCTTGAGCGTGCAGTGCTCTTCGAGGAGCCGGCCGTAGATCGGCTCGCCCTCCAGCTCACGGTACGTCTCGATCGGGTCGCCTTTTATGATCAGCGCCCGCGCGCATTCCTCGCACCAGTACTGGTAGTCCGGATTCACCGGTTCCATGTCCCGGACGATCGGCGTACCGCTGCCGCACCAATCGCACTTTCGCCTGTGCGCACCCATCGATCAGCTCCAGCTGTGGCCGCAGGCCGTGCACACGTAGGAAATTCCGCCGTTGTCGCCGAGAACCTGGGCGACATGGACGGAGCCGCAGGAAGGGCAGCTGAGGCGGGTGACCGTGTCCCGTGTCCAGCTTGCGTCGGAGAGGTGGCCGACCTCTCCGAGGATGCTCGCAGGCATCACTGCTCCCTCCCGTCGGGCCGCGCCCCCTTCCGGCCGTTTGATTCTGCCACGGCCGGGCCAATACGGTCAGCGACGCCTCAGTACCAGTCCGGACACGGCACCCACCGCGGCGGTGCCGGCCAGCGCGAACAGGCACGTGAAGAGCGCCTCCGCAGAGGTATACGCCTCAGAGCCCCCGAGTGACTCAAAGCGGCTCAGGAACAGTGTGCCGAACACCGCGACCCCGGTCAGCTGCCCGAGCTGGGTGACCGTGGCGAGCAGCCCGCTGGCGTCCGCCGCGTCCTTCGGCCGCACGGTGGCGAGCGCGCCGGTGAGGGTCGGGCTGAAGCCGAGCGCGAGACCGGCCCCCACCCCGCCGTACGCGAGGTGCACCGGCACTCCACCGTCGCCGCCGCCGTCCAGCGCGAGGGCCACGCCCGCCAGGGACAGCGCGGTCAGGAAGAAGCCGGCCGGGACGAGAGCGCGCTGCCAGGAGGCGGGCCACCTGCGCCAGGTCAGGCCCACCAGGCCGAAGACGACGGCGGTCGGCGCGAAGGTCAGCCCCGTCCGCAGCGCGCTGTGGCCGAGCCCGCCCTGGAGGTGCAGGGTCAGCGCGAACAGGAATCCGCCGTTGACGGCCATCACCGCCAGGATGCGGAAGGCTGCCAGGCCCATGCCGGGGTGGCGCAGCACCCGGGGAGCGATCAACGGACTGCCGCCGCGCCGGGCGAGGCGGGACTCGTACGCGCAGAACAGCGCGAACACCACCGCGGACCCCGTCAGCGACAGCCAGGACCACAGCGGCCAGTCCTGCTCCTGCCCGAGCACCAGCGGCACCGTGAACAGCGACACGGCCGCCCCCAGCAGCACCAGACCCGGCAGGTCGAGACCCCGCACCGCCGCGGGCCGCCCCGCCGCGTCCCGCGGCAGCATGCGCCGGCCGAGGACCAGCAGTACGGCGCCGACCGGCACGTTGACCAGGAAGACCGGCCGCCAGCCGGTGCCGAACAGGTCGGCGGCGACCAGGGCGCCACCGAGCACCTGACCGGCCGCGGCCCCGGTCGCGAGGACCGCCGCGTACGCACCGAGCGCCCGCGCCCGGGCCGCACCGGTGAAGGTGCGCTGGATGAGGCTGAGCACCTGAGGGATCATCAGCGCCGAGCCGCCGCCCTGCGCCAGGCGGAAGACGATCAGCTCGGTGACACCCTGCGCCAGACCGCAGGCGAGCGAGGCGGCGGTGAACAGGGCGAGTCCGCAGAGGTAGACCCTGCTGTGACCCAGGCGTTCGCCGAGCCGGGCGCCGGTGATCAGCAACACCGAGTAGGTGATGGCGTATCCGGCGACGATGAGCTGCAAGTCGGCGCCGGACGCCTGGAGTTCGCGGCCGAGGGTGGGGGCGGCGACGTTCACGATGAACACGTCGAGCAGCGCCATGAACTGGGCGCCGAGCAGCACCGCGAGCAGCAGCCGGGGCCGGTTGTCAGTGGCGGGTGCTTCACTGGTCGCAGGACTTGAGCCGGGTGCGGGAGCCGGTCCCGTCCGGGGTGTGGTCGTCATGCCGTCGAGCGTGACGACGCTCCGGTACGGGTGCCGAGTGCCCGCTGATGCTGGTAGTGACAGCACCTGGCAGGGGACGGGTCCGACGTCGACGATGGGGGACGTGACGATGGGGACGACACAGCGCCGCCGACCGGAGCTGGCCGCCTTCCTGCGCAGCAGGCGGGCCCGGGTGACACCGCAGGACGTCGGCATGCCGCCGGGCTTACGGCGCCGCACACCGGGGCTGCGCCGGGAGGAGGTGGCCCAGCTCTCGGGCGTGGGCGTCACCTGGTACACCTGGCTGGAGCAGGGCCGGCCCATCAACGCCTCCGCGCAGGTCCTGGACGCCGTGGCCCGCACCCTGCGGCTCGACCCACCCGAGCGGGAGCACCTGTACCACCTGGCCGAGGTGCCCTGCGCCCCCGTCCGGCAGGCCCCGGCGCAGACCGTCGGACCGGAGATCAGGGGCATCCTCGACGCGCTGGCGCCGCGTCCGGCGGTGGTCTACAACACGCGCTACGACATCCTCGCCGCCAACGCCCCCTACCGGACCGTGTTCGCCTTCCCCGGCGCCACCCGCCTCGACGGGACCGCCAACG
Organism: Streptomyces sp. NPDC003635; assembly: GCF_053587635.1. Taxonomy (NCBI): domain Bacteria; kingdom Bacillati; phylum Actinomycetota; class Actinomycetes; order Kitasatosporales; family Streptomycetaceae; genus Streptomyces; species Streptomyces sp. NPDC003635. The sequence goes on from NZ_JBSFOK010000015.1 coordinate 136,668, forward strand.
CGCTGTGGACGCTGTTCACGTCGCCGGACGAGGACTGCCCGCTGGTCTTCCGGGACGACGAGCTGCCGGTGATGGTGGCGACCCTGCGCGCCTCCTACGGCCGCCATGCCGGGGAGCCCGTCTGGGAGGACTTCATAGCCGGGCTGTCCGCGGCCAGCCCGCTGTTCGCCCGGCTGTGGGAGAGCGGCGACGTGGCACGGCCCGGACGGCGCGTGAAGGTCTTCCGGCACGCGGAGGCGGGCGAGCTGCGGATGACCTCGGTGTCGCTGTCGATCAACGGCATGCCGGAGTGCCGGATCGTCGTCTACACGCCGGACGACGAGGAGACGGAGCGCCGCGCGGCCCTGCTGCACGAAAAATCCCTCCCCCTGACGGGGACGGGATTCTGATCCACTGATCTTTGACAACTCAAGAGTGAACCACCCGAGAGTGTCGGTCTGTGGAGCTAAGGAGAATTGAACTCCTGACCTCCTGCATGCCATGCAGGCGCTCTACCAACTGAGCTATAGCCCCTTGCGTTCTCCCTGCTCGGCCGGGCGAACAAGAAGAACTTTAGCCTGCGACCTGCCAGAAAGTGAAATCCGGGTCCGGGCCGCCCTGCGAGCGCGTCAGTCGTCGTCGCCGAGCACCGGTTCGGGCAGGGTGCCGGCGTTGTGCTCCAGCAGCCGCCAGCCGCGGGCGCCTTCGCCGAGGACGGACCAGCAGCAGTTGGAGAGGCCGCCGAGGCTCTCCCAGTGGTGCGCCTCCAGGCCGAGGAGACGACCGATGGTGGTCCGGATCGTGCCGCCGTGGCTGACCACCACGAGCGTGCCGTCGTCGGGCAGCTTCTCGGCGTGCCGGAGCACGACCGGAGCGGCGCGGTCGGCGACCTCGGTCTCCAGCTCGCCGCCGCCGCGGCGGACCGGCTCACCGCGCTTCCACGCGGCGTACTCCTCGCCGTACTGGCTGATGATCTCCTCGTGCGTGAGCCCTTGCCAGACGCCCGCGTAGGTCTCGCGCAGGGCCTCGTCGTGGGCGACCTCGAGGCCGGTGAGCGCGGCCAGCTCGTCGGCCGTGTTCGCGGCGCGCTGGAGGTCGGAGGCGACGATCGCGTCGGGCTTGAGGGAGGCCAGCAGCCGGGCGGCGCGGCGGGCCTGGGCCACGCCGGCCTCGGTGAGGGCGACGTCGGTGGAGCCCTGGAAGCGGCGCTCCACGTTCCACGAGGTCTGGCCGTGCCGCCACAGGATGACGCGGCGACCGCGGCCGGGCCTGCCGGCGGCCACCTCACCGGTGGCGCTCATCGCCACTCACCGTCCGGCTCGACCGCCTCCTCGGCGGCCTGCAGCTTGGCGTGCTCCGCGGCCTTGCCGCGGGTGGCCTTGGCGTCCTCGGGCAGCTCCAGCTCGGGGCAGTCCTTCCACAGCCGCTCCAGGGCGTAGAAGACACGCTCCTCGCTGTGCTGGACGTGGACGACGATGTCGACGTAGTCGAGCAGGACCCAGCGGGCCTCGCGGTCGCCCTCGCGGCGGACCGGCTTGGCGCCGAGCTCCTTCTGCAGCCGCTCCTCGATCTCGTCGACGATCGACTTGACCTGGCGGTCGTTGGGCGCGGAGGCCAGCAGGAAGGCGTCGGTGATCGACAGCACGTCGCTGACGTCGTAGGCGATGATGTCGTGCGCGAGCTTGTCGGCGGCCGCCTGAGCGGCGGTGTTGATGAGCTCGAGGGATCGGTCAGTGGCGGTCACTACAAGGCTTTCCGTCGGCGGTCGATAGGACTCAAGGGTCTCACGACCGCCGACGACGCCCCACGCGATTGTTTCTCCGGCCGGGCTCCAGCGCGCCGGGCTCCGGCCGGAGTGTCGCTACGACGACGGCTCGTAGTCCTGCCCGAGGACCACCGACACGTTCGCGTTCGAGGTGACCTTGCCCTTCGATACCGCGCTGGTGGGCAGCCCCAGGGTCTTGGCGACCTCGGTGGCGTTCTCCTTGTCGGCCGCGTCGGTGTAGACGACCTTCGAGGCGGACTGGGCCGCCGAGGCGGAGCCGCCCTCCAGGAAGGTGAAGCCGCCGTTGAGGAGGACCACCCGGGCCTTCTCAGTGTTGTCCTTCACACCGGTGGCGTTCTGGACCGAGACCCGCACGGCCGCGTCCTTGTCGGGGCTCTTCGCGGTGCCGCCGAGGACGTCCTTGACCACGCTGGCGCTGGTCTCGGCGCTCAGCGTCCCGTCGCCCTGCACCGGCAGCAGGGCGGTCTTGTAGTCGCCGCCCTTGGCGAGGTCGGCGAGCTCGGCCAGGAAGGTGCCGAGGTCCTTGTCCGTCATGGACGGGTCCAGGATCTGCTGGAGCGTCTGCACGGTGACCGTGGCGGCCTGCGCGTCGGAGGACAGCTTGCGCAGCACGCCCTGCATGACCTGCCCGAACCGCTCCAGCTGGGCGTTCGGGGCTTCGCCGGAACCGCGGTAGGTGGCGTAGGCGACGGCCATCTTGCCGCTGAGGGTCTGGTCCTCGCCCTTCTTCACCAGGGGCGCGGCGCCTTTGGACTTGGCGTCCGGGTCGGGCACGTCGGTGTTGGTGTCGACGTCGATGTTGCCCACGAGGTCGACGAGGTTCTGCAGGTAGGGGGTGTCCAGACGCCAGGTGCCCTGGATCTCGGTGCCCAGGACCGTGTCCAGCGACTCGCGGGTGCCGGAGGAACCGTCGTCCTCGACCGACTTGGCGAGCGTGGTCGTGGTGCCGTCGTCGCCGGTCAGGGCGAGGGAGTTGGGCAGCAGGACCGTGGTGCCCTGGCCGGTGGTGGTGTTGTCGACCAGCAGCGCCGTCGCCGTGTCACCGCTCTTGGTGTCGTGCAGGTGGACGACGACCACGTCCCGCTTCTGGGCGCCGACGGCGGTGGCGCCACCGGTCCTGTCGTCGGAGGAGGACAACCCGGGCAGCTTTCCGGCGTACCAGAGGTAGCCGACACCGCCGACCGCGCACAGCGCCAGGACGACGACGAGGGCGACCACGCGGCTGCGGGCCCGGCGCCGGGCCTCCTCGCGGCGCTCGGTGCGGTTCTCGGTGAACGCCAGCCAGTCGATGACGTCCTCGGAGTCGCCGTCGGGCTCCTCCACGAAGGCGAACTGCTCGGTGCGGTAGTCCCGTTGGTCCCGCCCGGGCTCCTCCGGCTCCTCCGCGGGTCCGGCCTGCTGCGGGATGTAGGCGGTCTGCTCGGCGACCCGAGGCTGCTGCCCGCTGCTCGCGGCCTGCCCGTAGGGGTCGTACGGGGAGGCCGTACCGCCGTAGCCACCGGCACCACCCGGGCCACCCGGGCCACCGGCACCAGCCGCGCCGCCCCGGCCGTAGGGGTCGTAGCCGTCGTAGGAGTCGTACGGCTGCACCGGCTGCTGCTGACCGGTCGCGTACGGGTCGTAGCCGTACCCCTGCTGAGCGTAGGGGTCGTAGGGCTGCTGCGGGGGCGGTTGCGGGACCGGTCGGTACACGGGCCGCCCGTACTCGTCGTAGCCGACCAGTTCGTACTGCTGGTCGGCCCCGTACTCTGCGCCCCCCGCGTCGTATCGGTCGTTCACCGGTGCCCCTCTCGGCTCACTCGCCGCGGTACAGCTCGCGCTTGTCGATGTAGCGCACGACTCCGTCCGGCACCAGATACCAGACCGGGTCGCCCTTGGCGACTCTCGCACGGCAGTCTGTGGAGGAGATGGCGAGCGCGGGAACCTCGACCAGCGAGACCCCGCCCTCCGGGAGACCGGGATCGGCCAGGTGGTGGCCGGGCCGGGTGACCCCGATGAAGTGCGCGAGGGAGAACAACTCTTCCGTGTCCCGCCAGGTCAGGATCTGGCCGAGGGCGTCGGCGCCGGTGATGAAGAAGAGGTCGGTGTCGGGGTTGAGCGCCTTCAGGTCGCGCAGGGTGTCCGTGGTGTAGGTCGGGCCGCCGCGGTCGATGTCGATGCGGCTCACCGAGAACTGGGGGTTCTCGGCGGTCGCGATGACCGTCATCAGATAGCGGTCCTCGGCCGGGGAGACCTTGCGGTGGGTCTTCTGCCACGGCTGCCCGGTCGGGACGAACACCACCTCGTCCAGGTGGAACTGCGCGGCGACCTCACTGGCCGCCACGAGGTGCCCGTGGTGGATCGGGTCGAAGGTTCCGCCCATGACGCCGAGCCGGCGCTTGCCGGGGTTCGACGGGCCGTTGCTCGGGCCGGTAGGCATGTCCTGCTCTCCCATGCGTGCAGACCCTACCGGCCCGACCCGTGAGCCTCGCTCGCCAGACCCCCTGGGGGACGTCCGGGGCGGGCTCGGCGCCGGCTCAGCGGTCGCGGTTGAAGCGGGTGGTGACCCACAGCAGCAGCATCAGGATGACGAAGGCAGCGCCCCCGGTCACCAGCGGTTCGAGGCTCTCGTGGTTGCCGCCGCCGTGCTCTCCGCCCTCGGAGGCGAGGGTGACCAACTGGGCAGCGGTGCTGTGGAAGCTCATCTTCGGCAGAACCTTCGGGTGTGGGCGGGATAAAGATGTCGGCTCATCGTAAGCGGGCGGCTCCGCGCCGATCACGCCGACTCCGCCGATGGGGCACGGCCCGCCGGAGCGATCCCTCGCCCAGGCAACTTATCCGGCGCCTCACTCGTCCTTCGACTTGTACCCCCGCAGCAGGAACCACGCGGTCAGGACACAGCCCAGGATCATCACGACCAGGACGACCCGGAGCAGATTCCCCGCCCCTTGTTTCCCGGCCGCGCTCGCGGCCTCGGTCAGCCAGGCGGCTGCGGGGTTGTGCTCCATGGCGTGGGACTCCTTCGCTGTACTGCCCGTCCACGGTAACTCCGCCTAGGCTGGAGCCTGCTTCGGGGGCCCGAAGGGGCCGCGGCACGGCCACACAGACGCACATGGGGGATCACATGTCCGACGACGGCCACCAGCAGGACGGGCACGAGAACGTGCCGAGCAGGCAGCGCAGGCGCTTCCCCGGCATCTCCTCGCGTGCGTACGAGCACCCGGCCGACCGCAGTGCGCTGGTGGCGCTGCGCAAGCTGAGCGGGTTCGACACCGTCTTCAAGGCGCTGAGCGGCCTGCTGCCCGAGCGGAGCCTCAGGCTGCTGTTCCTGTCCGACTCGGTGCGGGTCTCGGACCAGCAGTTCGCGCACCTCAACGACATGCTGCGGGACGCCTGTTACATCCTGGACCTGGAGAAGGTCCCGCCGATGTACGTCAACCAGGACCCGCAGCCGAACGCGATGTGCATCGGCCTGGACGAGCCGATCATCGTGGTCACGACCGGGCTCGTCGAGCTGCTCGACGAGGAGGAGATGCGCGCGGTCGTCGGGCACGAGGTCGGGCACGCGCTCTCCGGCCACTCGGTGTACCGGACCATCCTGCTGTTCCTGACCAACCTGGCGCTCCGGGTCGCCTGGATCCCGCTGGGCAACCTCGCGATCATGGCGATCGTGACCGCGCTGCGCGAGTGGTTCCGCAAGTCGGAGCTGTCCGCGGACCGGGCGGGACTGCTGGTCGGCCAGGACCTCCAGGCCTCGATGCGCGGCCTGATGAAGCTCGCCGGCGGCAACCATCTGCACGAGATGAACGTGGACTCGTTCCTGAAGCAGGCCGAGGAGTACGAGGCCGGGGGCGACCTGCGTGACTCCGTGCTGAAGATCCTCAACGTGCTGCCGCGTTCCCACCCCTTCACCACCATCCGGGCGGCCGAGCTGAAGAAGTGGTCCGAGTCCCGCGACTACCAGCGGATCATGGACGGCCACTACCCGCGGCGCAGCGAGGACAAGGACACCTCGGTCTCGGACTCGTTCCGGGACTCGGCCTCGCACTACGCCACCCACGTCAAGACGTCCAAGGACCCGCTGATGAAGCTGGTCTCGGACATCGCGGGCGGTGCGGGCGACCTGGGCGGCCGGGTGCGGCGGGGCTTCGGGGGCTTCACCGCTTCGGCGCCGCCGAGGGACTCGTCGCAGCGGAACTCCTCGCCGAACGACCAGCCGCCGACGGACACGCCACCGCGTGACGGCGAGTGACAGCGAGCACCAGCGGCTGACGGAGACCGGGAGAGACGCGACGGCGACCGGCAGGGAAGCGGCGGAGACCGGCGGCGTCTACAGCGACGCTCACACCTTCGGCTGGGCGCTCGCCGCCAGCGAGCCGCACAGCGCCGTCGCGCTGCCCGTCGCGTAGGGGTCCGACCCGGCCGGGCCGCCCGCCTTCGCGGTCTGCCCGGCGAGCAGCGGGCGCAGCCGGTTCGCCGAGTCCTCGGAGCAGGACATCGGGCCCGCCTGGACGTAGGAGACGATCAGCTGGGCCTGGCCCATCCGCAGGTCGTCGCGGTCGAAGCGGAAGTGCAGCTCGCGCCGGACGGTGAACAGGGACGCCTCGGCCCGCGCGTCGGTACCGGCCGGGCGCAGGGCGTACACGAAGGTGTGGTCCGCGCTGACCTCGAGGGTGGACGAGTCGGTCTCGGCGGCGGCGAGGCTGCCCTGGACGCGGATCTTGCGGTCGGCGAGTTCGACGGCGTTCGGGTCGAAGCGAACCAGCCAGCCGGTCGGGGCGTGCCGGCCGTCCGCGGTGGGGTGGTCGAAGCTCTGGTCGAACTGGTCGAGTTGGTCCGGGTCGAGCAGAACCCGCACGGGCCTGATCTGGTCGCCGGCGATCACCTCGGGGTAGAGCGCGGAGCGGACGATGTAGTCCTTGGCGATGCTCAGCGCGCTCACGACCTGACCGTCCGAGAAGTGCGCGGTGCTTCGGGAGGCCGGCAGCGGTACGCCCTCGGCGCCGATCCGGTACTGGGCGGCGGGGCTGTGCGCGAACAGCGCCTCGGTGTCGGTGGAGCCCGGCACCTTGCCCTGCGGGGCGAGCGGGATCACGGTCATCCGCAGCGGCTCCACGGGCTGCGGCCGCGGCGGGGTCTGGTAGGGATGCCGTACCCCCATGTAGATCGCGGTGCCGAAGGCCACGGCGATCAGCACGACGAGGATCAGCGCCTGCCGGGACACGCCCCGGCGCACGGGCGCACGGCGGCGGACGGCCGGCGCGTGATCGTCGATGCGCTCCTGTGCGGAGAACTCCTGGAGCCGGGCAGCGCGGACGAACGACTCGTCGAAAACGACGGATCGGTACTCGTCCTCGCCACCGCCGGGTCCGCCCTCGGGTGTCCCCTCGGATGGGTCTCCAGGCCCGCCCATATCTTCAGGGTAGGTCGCGGGGCGCTCAGGTAAACGCCCTGCTGTACGACAAGTTCTGACAGGTTCTCACCAGAAATGGCGGGTTCCGGTCGGCATCCGCTCAGGGCAGTCGCGGGACGGCCGAGATGGCCGGCTGGGAATGGTCGGCGGAAGCCGAGGGCGACCCCGCTCCGCCCTGTTCCAGGCCGGTCGAGGAGGGCGGCGGGATCTGCTCCCGGTTGCCCGAGGAGGCGCCGCGGTAGACCGCGGCGAAGGCCAGCGCGACCATGCCGATACCCATCACGAGGGCGAGCATCCACGCCACGGGGCGGTGCCAGCGGACCACCTGTTTGCCGTAGGGGCCCGGGGCGCCGTAGCGGCCGTCCAGGACCTCGGTGTCGTCCAGGTCGTCGAAGTCCCGATCATGGCTGAAGCGACGGGGGTCGTCGGGGCCGTATCCGTCCTCGTACCGCTCGCCGCCGCCGTGAGCGCGGCGGGCCTCCGCCTCGGAGGCCTCGGCTCTTGCCTGGGCGGCGGCCAGGAGGCGTTCGACGGCGGTCGGCTCGTGCAGCGTCGCCGCCTGTACGAAGGCCTCGTCGAAGACCACGGAGGCGAACTCTTCGTCCGACACCCCGCGGTCGTGGTCGTCGTCGGGCTCCCAGCCGTCCGGGAACGGCGTGCCCCCCACGTCCTCCGGCACGGCTCCAGAGTAGTCCTGGGGGGTCAATTTGGGCAGACGGTATGGAAATTCATCCGTCCGGCGGGCCGTCGCTCATGCGGCTTTCGAGCGGCGCACGGGTACGCGGGGGGCGCGTGCCCCCCGCATATGCGCCGCTCAGACCTCTCAGACCGCTCAGACCCCTCAGACCGCTCACGCCGCCCGCACCCCGCGCGCGGGGATCAGCGCCGGATGTGCCCGTCGCCGGTGACGATGTACTTCGTGCTGGTCAGCTCCGGCAGGCCCATCGGGCCGCGGGCGTGGAGCTTCTGGGTGGAGATGCCGATCTCCGCGCCGAAGCCGAACTGACCGCCGTCGGTGAAGCGGGTGGAGGCGTTGACCGCCACCGTGGTGGAGTCCACCAGCTGGGTGAAGCGGCGGGCGGCCTGCTGCGAGGTCGTCACGATGGCCTCGGTGTGGCCCGAGGTCCACAGCCGGATGTGCTCCACCGCCTTGTCCAGCGAGTCCACGACCGCCGCGGCGATGTCGTACGACAGGTACTCCGTCTCCCAGTCCTCCGGCGTGGCCTCCACCACGGTCGCCCGGGAGTCCTTGGCGTACGCCATGACCCGCTCGTCGGCGTGCACGGTGACCCCGGCCTCCGCGAGGGCGTCCAGGGCGCGCGGCAGGAACTCGGGGGCGATGTCCTGGTGGACCAGGAGGGTCTCGGCGGCGTTGCAGACACTGACCCGGTGGGCCTTGGAGTTGATCAGGACGTCGACGGCCGTGTCGAGGTCGGCCTGCGCGTCGACGTAGACATGGCAGTTGCCGGTGCCGGTCTCGATCACCGGGACGGTGGACTCGTTGACGACCGTCTGGATCAGCGAGGCGCCGCCGCGCGGGATGAGCACGTCGACCAGGCCGCGGGCGCGCATCAGCTCGCGCACGCTCTCCCGGCTCTGGCCCGGCACGAGCTGGACCGCGTCGGCGGGCAGCCCCGCGCCGCCGACCGCGTCCCGGAGCACCCGGACGAGGGCACTGTTGGACTCGTAGGCGGAGGCGGAGCCGCGCAGCAGGACGGCGTTGCCGGACTTCAGGCACAGGGCCGCCGCGTCCACCGTCACGTTCGGGCGGGCCTCGTAGATGATGCCGACCACGCCCAGGGGCACGCGGACCTGGCGCAGGTCGATGCCGTTGGGCAGGGTCGAGCCGCGGACGACCTCGCCGACCGGGTCGGGCAGCGCGACGACGTCCCGCACGTCGGAGGCGATGGCGCGCACCCGCTCCGGGGTCAGCGTCAGCCGGTCGATGATCGCCTCACTGGTGCCGGCCTCGCGGGCGGCGGCGATGTCCTTGGCGTTGGCCTCGACGATCTCGCTCGTACGGACCTCCAGGGCGTCCGCGATGGCGAGCAGCGCGTCGTCCTTGGCGGCCCGCGGCAGCGGCGCGAGGTCGGCCGCGGCGGCCTTGGCGCGGTAGGCGGCCTGGGTGACCGGGGTCATCGAGTCGTACGGCGAGAGCGTGGTCATGAGGGAAGGGTAGTGCGCCGGACGGACCGGTTCACCGGACGTCCCACACCGCGAGACAAGCCGTCCGAAGGTGACGCAAAAGGGATTCTCGAGCGCCCGCCACGACACGTACGACCGACATGCACGACCGGCTACTAGTACGGGTGCACGCCCACCGGACTCGCCGGTGGCGGCCCGTACCCCTCCGCGATCCGCTGGTGGTAGGTCTCGCGGTCGATGACCTCGAGGCCCACAATCTCCCAGGGCGGCAGGCCCGCGCTCTGGCGGTGCTCGCCCCACAGGCGCAGCGCGACGGCGGCCGCGTCGTGCAGGTCGCGGGCCTCTTCCCAGTACCGGATCTCCGCGTGGTCGTTGGCGTAGCGGCTGGTCAGCAGGAAGGGGTGGTCGTGGGCGAGCTGCTCGAGGGCGCGCCGGACCTCCTTCAGCGGGGCCTCCTCGCCGGAGACGCTGAGGGTGACGTGCCACAGCCGGGGCAGGTCATCGGGCTTGCCGGTCTCCTCGCCCCCGGCCAGCTCGCCGGTCGCGACGCTGGTCAGGGCGCGCTCCTCCCCCAAGGCCCGGGAGCCCGCCGCTCGGGAGGAGGCACCGCCGATCCCACCGCCGGACGCCGCCGCCCCAGGGCGTACTCGTCTCACGACGGCCTCCTTCGTCCACGGTCGAGCAGCGCTCGTTCGGAAATAGGTCCCTGAGACAAAGTTGAGCAGCCCGCAAGCAGTTCTGTGGCGCTTTTGCGGAACGTCCACCTCAGGGCGACGACTTCACCGGGGCGTTCACCCTGTTTTCGGACGGCCCCCACCCAAAGGTCGACTGCGGCCCCCGCCCAGCAGCCGGTCACGGCCCCCGCCCGGAAGCCGGTCACAGCCCCCGCCCGGCGCCCCGGTCACGGCTCCAGCAGCACCAGATCGTCCCGGTGCACGACCTCACGCTCATAGGCCGCTCCCAGCTCCCGCGCCAGCTCCCGCGTGGACCGCCCGATGAGCTGCGGGATCTCCTTGGCGTCAAAGCTGACGAGTCCGCGCGCCACCGCCCGCCCGGCCCCGTCCCGCAGCTCGACCGGGTCCCCGGCGCTGAACTCGCCCTCCACGGCCGCGATCCCGGCCGGCAGCAGCGACTTGCGGCGCTCCACGACCGCCCGCACCGCGCCGTCGTCCAGCGTCAGCGAGCCCTGCGGGGTGGACGCGTGCTGGAGCCACAGCAGCCGGTCGGCGGACCGCTTGCCGGTGGCGTGGAAGTAGGTGCCGGTGTCCCGCCCCGACAACGCCTCGGCCGCGTACACCGCGCTGGTCAGCACCACGGGGATGCCCGCGGCGGCGGCGATCCGGGCGGCCTCGACCTTGGTGACCATGCCGCCGGTGCCGACCCCGGCCTTGCCCGCGCTGCCGATCTCCACACCGGAGAGGTCCGCGGGCCCCCGCACCTCCGCTATCCGCGAGGTGCCCGGCTTACTGGGGTCACCGTCGTAGACGCCGTCCACGTCGGACAGGAGGACCAGCAGGTCGGCGCGGACCAGGTGGGCGACGAGCGCGGCGAGCCGGTCGTTGTCACCGAAGCGGATCTCGTCCGTGGCGACGGTGTCGTTCTCGTTGACGACCGGCAGCGCGCCCATCGCGAGGAGCTTGTCGAGGGTGCGGGAGGCGTTGCGGTGATGGGCGCGGCGGCTCATGTCGTCGGAGGTGAGCAGCACCTGGCCGACGCGGACGCCGTAGCGGGCGAAGGAGGCGGTGTAGCGGGCGACGAGCAGACCCTGGCCGACGCTGGCAGCGGCCTGCTGGCGGGCCAGGTCCTTGGGCCGGCGGCGCAGTCCGAGCGGGGCCAGTCCGGCCGCGATGGCGCCGGAGGAAACGAGAACAATCTCACGTTCTCCGCCGCTGCGGCTCTTGGCGAGGACGTCCACGAGGGCGTCGACCCGGTCCGCGTCGAGCCCTCCGGAGGCCGTTGTCAGGGACGAGGAACCCACCTTGACGACGACCCTGCGCGCCTCGGTCACGGCCTGCCTTGCGCCTGTCACCTGCTGTTCCGTCCCCTCGCACGTCGACTGCACCGCAATCTACGCGAAGGGCGCGGTCCGCCGCGCGCCGGTCCGGAGGCCGGACACGAGACGGTAGCGATCCGGTGACGCTGTGCGTCCGGCGAAAAGGTTGTACGGGTTGCTTATAGAAGTGAAAGAAATATCAAACTTAATATGGCCTTTGTGTCAACGACTGTTCCCCCCGCGCGGCGCATCCTCCTCAGATCGGGGAAGAGCCCCTACGACGTCGTCCCCGTGGAAGAAGCCCTCCACCGCGACGTCATCGCCACCAACTCCGGCAACCTGATCTTCAGCGACGCCACCCACAAGATCCTTGAGCTCCCCGGCACCGAGGTCGTGTCCAACGGCATCCGGACGAACGTGCAGGCCGCGGGAAGGATCAACGAGCAGTACGACGTGTTCGTCGTGCCGCTCGCCAACGCGTTCCGCCCCTCGTTCGAGCCCCAGCTCAAGCGCCTCACACAGCTCATCACCCGGCTGAAGATCCCGGTCGTCGTGGTGGGGGTCGGCGCCCAGACCGGGCTCTCCTACGACCCGGCGCGACTGAAGCCGATGGAGCCCGCCGTACGCGCGTTCGTCTCGGCGGTGCTCGACCGGAGCGCCTCGATCGGCGTGCGTGGCGAGTTCACCGAGAAGTACCTCAAGGACATGGGCTTCCGGGATGTCGAGGTCATCGGCTGCCCGTCGATGTTCATGTACGGCAAGGACCTCGACGTCGCCAAGCGTGCCCCGGAGCTCACCGCCGAGTCCCGGGTCGCGATCAACGGCTCGCACAGCGCCGTGCAGACGCAGGGTCTGGACCGGGTCATCGCGGAGGCCCACGCGCGCTACCCGCACCTGCGCTACATCGGCCAGAACCTCAGCGACGCGGTCCAGCTGCACTGGCGGGACGTGTCCGGTCCCAACGGCAAGATCACGGCGATGCCGACGCACCCGACCCACCCGATGTACCGGGAGGGCAAGGCCCGCGTCTACATCGACCCGATCACCTGGATCGACGATCTGCGCGAGTTCGACTTCTCCTTCGGCTCCCGCATCCACGGCAACATCGCGGCGCTGCTGGCCGGCACCCCCGCGACCGTGCTGTGCGGTGACTCGCGGACGCTGGAGCTGTGCCGGTACTTCGACATCCCGCACCACCGGATCGACCAGCTCGCCAAGGGCGAGACGGTGGACCCGGCGAAGCTGTACGCGGAGGCCGACTTCGGCGCGCTGACCGGCGGCCACTCCGAGCGGTTCGAGCGGTTCACGGCGTTCCTGGACCGCAACGGCCTGCAGAACACCTTCACGCACGGCGACGGCGGCGCCGCGTTCGAGAAGCGGATGCGCTCGCTGTCGTTCCCGGCCGGCATCGGCCCGTGGAACGACGCCGACCCGGTCGCCATGGCCACCCGGTTCGGCTGGCTGCAGAACCGGATCAGCAAGCTGACCGAGGACAACGCCAAGCTCAAGCGGGAACTGGCGCAGGCCGGCAGCAAGGCGACGGCGGCCCCCGCGGCTGCCACGCCGACGTCCGTCTACCGCCGGGCCCGCCGCGTGGTCCGCCCGCTGCGCAAGGCGCTCCAGTCCGGCCGCCAGTAGAGGCACTCCGGTCCGACCGCCGGTGACAGGCGACGGACGCCAGTAACACACCGTCACTCCAAGGTCTCCGGACGACACCCGCGTGTCGTCCGGAGGTGGGCGCGCGTTAACCCGGACGCACCCCTGCGCCGACCTTGGAGTGACCGCAGTGCCCCTACCCCTACCCCTGCCCCGCATCCGGATCCCGGTCAAGGCGCTCACGGCCGCGGCCCTGGCCGCCGCCTTCTGCGCCCAGGCCGTGGCCGCCCTGCGCCCGAACATCCCGCTGCTGATCGCCGCCACGGCCCTCTCGCTCGCCGCGGAGGGCGTCCTGTACCGCTGGCAGCGCGGCATGCTGTCCGTCTTCGCCAAGTCGCAGATGGACATCACCGTGCGCCATGTGGTGCGGGACCTGCTGCTGGTGGTGGCCCTGCTGCGGCTCGGCGGGCAGGACCGGGAGTCGTCGTACACCCCGCTCATCGCCGGCCTGCTCGCCTTCTACGCGCTGCACTGCCTGATCCAGGCGGTCTCGGTCCTGGTCCGCCGCACCCGCACCCTGCCGGTGGTCACCCGGAACATCGACGCCTCCGCCCTGCGCCTGTCCCCCGCCCCGCCCCTGCTGCTGCGCCGCCCGGGCCCCCGCCTGCTGGTCCACGGCCTGCCCGCGACGGCCGGTCTGCTCACCACGACGGCCACCGCCGACGCGCGCGCCGCGGCCCTCGGCATCGCCCTCTCCCTCGGCCTCGCCGTGCTCGGCCTCGTCGACCTTCTGCTCCGGCTGCTGCCGGGCCGTCGCCCGGTCGGCGAGCAGCAGGCCCTGGAGTGGCTCGACCGGTGGCTCGCGGAGTACCGCCCCACCGTCGGCCTGTACTTCTCCGGCGGTGTCTCCTCGGCGTACCAGGCGAACATGTGGCTGGAACCACTGGCGAAGCTGGACGGGCGGCCGGTGATCGTGCTGCGCGAGCGCTTCATGGTCCACAAGCTCGCCGCGACCGACGTCCCCGTCATCTGTCTGCCGAAGGTCTCCACGCTGATGCGACTGGAGCAGTCCACGCTCCAGGTCCTCATCCACCCCTCGAACTCCGGCAAGACCTCCCAGGTGCTGCGCATCCCGACGCTGAAGCACACCTTCGTCAACCACGGGGAGAGCGACAAGCTGTCCTCCTGCAACCCGTACGCGAAGGCCTACGACGAGGTGTGGGTGGCCGGACCCGCCGCGCGTGAGCGGTACGCGCTGGCCGAGGTGGGCGTCGAGGACAAGGACGTGGTGGAGATCGGCCGCCCCCAACTGGACTCCGTACGGCCGTACTCGGGCCCGCCGACCGGACGGTTCACGACCGTCCTGTACGCGCCGACCTGGGAGGGCTGGGACGGAAACCCCGGGAACACCTCGGTGATCGAGGCCGGCGAGAACGTCGTACGGGCGCTGCTGGCGGATCCGGGCGTACGGCTGCTGTACAAGCCGCATCCGCTGACCGGCTCGGTCGATCCGCGGGCCGGAGCCGCCGACCTGCGGATCCGGGAGCTGATCCGGGCCGCGAACCGGGAGCGTTCCGGGCCGCGGCCCACGGATGACGGGGAACTCACGCGGCGCACCAAGGAGTTGGACCGGCTCACCGTGACCGCGTTCCGCGGCGGCGCCGATCAGCTCGAGCGGATGCTGGCGCAGTCGACGCCCGAGCCGGGCCGGGCCGAGGCGGTGGCCGAGGCCACGGCCGCCTGGGAGGAGGCCTACTGGGGCGCGCTGCCGGAGTGGGAGCACCAGACGGTGCTGGGCCCCCGGCCCACGCTGTTCTCCTGCTTCAACCGCTGCGACCTGCTGATCAGCGATGTCTCCAGCGTGGTCAGCGACTTCCTGGCGAGCGGCAAGCCGTACGCCGTGGCGAACACCAGCGGCCTCGCAGAGGACGTGTACCGCAAGACCTTCCCGACCGTACGGGCGGCCACCGTGCTGACGCCGGACGCGGCCGGGGTGCCCGCGCTGCTGGAGTCGGTGCGGGATCCGGAGAGGGACGAACTGGTCCAGGCGCGGGCCGAGTTGAAGCGGTATCTGCTGGGCCCGGACGAACCGACCGCTCAGCAGCGCTTCAACGCGGCGGTTCGCAAGCTCGGTTCGGCCGCCGAGGAGCGCCGGGCCCGGCTGGTCCCGGAGCAGCGCCTCAGCGAGTCGCCGGTGCGGGGCGCCGGACCATCCTCCGCAGCGTCCGCCGCGCCTTCCGCAGCGCCCGGCGCGTGAAGTGGTCGGCGCCGCCCTCGCGGTAGCCGGGGACGGCCCGGGCCTCGCGGGGCTCGGCGAGGTACACGGAGTCCGGGATCCCGGCCTCCGGGTCCCGGAAGTACGGATACGCCAGGTAGACCCGGCGGCCCTTCTTCTCCAGGAGGGCCGCCGGCTGCTTCTTGGCCTTGGTGAACCTCAGGACCTCCAGCAGGCGTTCGCCCTGCCGGCCGGCCACCAGATGCATCCGCAGCCGCTCCTCGACCTTCAGCCGCTGGGCCACGCCCTCGTTCCAGTGCACGGCCAGCAGCGGGGCCGCCAGTTCGAGCTTGTGCCGCCGGATCTTCTCACTGTCCTTGAGGAACTTCGGGCCGAACTGCGGCAGCAGCGTGACGACGAAGGGGCGGACCATGAGCACATCGCGCCGGGGGCCGGGCGGGACCATCTCCGAGATCAGGTTCATCAGGGCGCGCGCGGAGTCGAAGCGCAGGGTGTAACTCCCGCTCTTCGTCACGTGCTTGCCGTCCTCGCGGCCCACCAGGTAGTAGCAGGTGTAGTCGGCGACCACCGAGACGCCGTCGGCCCGCAGATAGGCCTCCATCGTGAACAGGGCGTCCTCGCCGGTCCACAGGGATTCGTCGAAGCGCATGTTGTGCCGGGTCAGCAGCTCGCGCCGGAACAGCTTCTGCGCGCTCAGGGTGAACTTGATGTTGGAGGAGTACACATCGGTGCGCTCCAGCGTCCGGCCCCACATCGACCGCGGCGGGTTGCGGTTGATGCCCTCGACCCGGCCGAGGACCACGTCCGTGCCGTTGCGGTCGGCCATCTCGACCATCCGCTCCAGAGCCTCGGGGCCGAGTCGGTCGTCGGCGTCGAGGAAAAAGACGTACCGCCCGGCGGCCTTGCCGAGGCCCACGTTGCGCGGGCCGCTGGGCCCACCGGAGTTCTCCTGCCGGATCACCGTCACCGGCATGGGCGCGCGCGCCGCGAACTCCTCCAGGTACTCCCCCGTACCGTCCGCCGAGCCGTCGTCCACCGCGATGACCTCGACGCGCGCCGGGTCGATGGTCTGCGCCTCCACGGAGGCCAGGCACTCGACCAGGTACGGCATCGCTTCGTACGCCCCGATGACGACACTCACATCAGGCTGCGTCACGGTCACGTTTCCCCCCAGTCAACGGAAGGTTTTCTCCCGTTTCTCCTTTTCGCTACCTAGAAGACGGTTCGGCAAGGTCGGAGGTTGCCTTCTCGCCACCGTTTAGTGACTCAGGTCACAGTACGTTCCAGGTGTGAAAAGCGTTCGGCCCCCGGGGAGTTGGACTCCCAGGGGGCCGAATCGGAAGGATCGAGGGCGTCAGCCGGCCAGCTCCGGCGACTCCGCCGCCTCGGTCGACGCCATCCGCGCCTCCTGGCCGAGGTTGCGGGTCTCCGCCTTCAACGAGAGGTTCGACACCGCGGTGTTGAACTGGTCGATGGAGGTCGGCTCGTCCGGGCCCAGCAGGTACTGCTTCAGCTCGCCGCGGTCCTCGGCCAGCGGGTCGGCGGAGGGGTCGCGGACCGCGTCCAGCAGCCCGCCCAGCTCGGCCGCGCTGTTGGTGAGGATCACCGCGGCGCGCACCGCGGTGTTCTGCCGCTTGAACTCCTCCTCGCCCAGCTCGCCGGAGTCCGTCACCGCGTACGGCTTGCCGCTCGCGATGAAGTCGGAGACCACGCTGGAGATGTCGGAGACCATCGCGTCGGAGACGTTGAAGCAGTCGTACAGACGCGGCTCGGCACCGGTGATGACGCGGTGCTCGTGGGCGCCGAAGGAACGCCAGTAGGCGTCGTTCCACTCGGCGCGCAGCCGGGCGACCTCCTCGTGCCGGGCCACGTCGACCAGGCCGTCGCGGGTGGCCTCGGCCTCGTCGCCGCGCTCCTTGCCGTTGCCGGCCAGCTCGGCGAGGCGCGCCTCGATCCGGGTCAGCTCGGCCTTGGCGGCGCTCTGCGCGGCGGTGTCGACGGCGAAGCGCCGGTCGGCGACGCGCTCGGCGCCGGCCTTCTCCACCAGCGCGGTGATCCGCTGGTGCGCGGCCTTGGCCTCGGCGCTGACGGTGCCGGTGAACGGGTGCGGCTTGTACAGCACACGGACCGGCGGATCCGCCTTGACCAGACGCTTCACGATGTTCTCGCCGGCCAGCACGAGCGAGGTGTTGCCCGGGTTGCCGTCCCAGCCCTCCCAGGTGGGGGCGTACAGCACGGTCGGCATACGGCCCTCGGGAACGCCCTGCCAGGTCTGGATCGGCGCCAGCTGCGGACGGCCGACCTCGACGATGTCGTCGTCGCGGACGCCGACGTCGGCTATGGCGTACCGGTCGCGGCCCGCCCGGCCCGCGGTCCACACCTCGTCGTACACCTTGCTGAACGGGTTGACACTGGCCAGCTTGTCGCTGTCGCCGTGGCCGATGAAGACGTGCTTCATGGTGGGGACGCGCAGCAGGTGGATGTTCTTGCCGACGTTCGCCGCGTACAGCGCGACGCGCACCGTCGTCAGGTCCAGGTTCATCAGGTGCACCCCTCCGGGCACGCAGATGACGGGGACCGTGGTCGGCGCGAGGTTCTGCAGGATGACCCGCTCGCGCAGCAGGATCAGCGGCCTGGAGTCCAGCTGCTCCATCGTCTCCAGCCACATGTTGACCTGGTACGCGGAGTCCTTGGAGCCGGAGAAGTACAGCACGGTCTCCGGGCGGTACTCGGCCAGCCAGTCGTCCACCGCGGCCAGCACGGTGTCCGCGTTCGGCGGGATCTTGGCGCCGCGGACGTACGGCACCAGCGCGAGGACGTAGAGGCAGCCGAGGACCAGGGTGACGGCGATGCCGACGAAGCCGGCCAGGGGCTCGTCGAGGAAGGCCGAGACCAGCACGCCGATGACGGCGGCGAGGTCCAGGTGGAGCATCTTCTCGGCGGAGCGGTGCAGCAGGCCGCGCGGCGGCGCGTCCGGGATGCGGATCCGCGAGGCGAGGTCGATGTTGCGGGTGGCGACCGGCATCCGGCGGCGGTTGCGGATCAGCGTGACCAGGGCGCCGTGCGGGGCCTGGAGGCCGTAGAAGGCGATGAAGCCGGCGACCGCGGCGTAGAAGACCAGGTTGTCCGAGAGGTCCAGCCGGGCCAGCAGCAGGACCAGCAGCAGCTGTCGGATCAGGAAGCGGATCGACAGTCCTGCGCGCACCTTGCTCAGGCGGTTGACCAGGTAGCTGCCCTTGCGGTGCAGATAGTGGTCCGCCAGGTACGTCACTGCGGCCGCGGCCGCGAAGGCGGGGACGCTCGGGACGAGCGCGGCCACCATGAGGCAGGGGAAGCCCAGCATCATGAGGACCGCCGCGGCCAGCTCGGCCGCGCTGCCCACCCGGGCGACGCGTATAGCGGTGGAGATCACGGATAAACCTGCTCTGGGAGGGGTTGCCGGTCTTGAGGAAGGTCTCGCTGCACAAGAGGCCGAAGGACTCAGGCCCCTGTGAATTCTTCGTGAATGAAGAAACGCAGAGGCCTGAATTCCGTAAGGCTATTGTCAGTTGATTATGCCACGCCGTCCTGGCGGTCCAGCACACTGGCCAGCGCCTGCTCGAAGCCGGAGGCCTGGCCGGCGGCGGCCGTCGGGTCCTGCTGGCGGACGTCGATGACATGGCCGGTCAGCTCGGAGAGCAGCACGTCGAGCGAGGTGCGGGCGACCGCCTCGGAGGAGAGCAGGCTGCCCGAGGGCTCCTGGCCGAAGGCCTTGGTGCGCATGGGCGTGGCGGTGCGCTCGGGGTTGATGCAGTTCACCCGGACACCGTCACCGGCCCACTCGTCGGAGAGCGCCTGGGTGAGGTTGACCATGGCGGCCTTGGTGGAGGAGTACAGGCTGTACTCGGCACGGCCGCGGGTGTAGCTGCTGGAGGTGTACAGCAGCAGCTGGCCGTTGGTCTCCGCGAGGTACTTGTACGAGGAGCGGGCGATCTGCACCGGCGCGAGGTAGTTGACCTTCAGCGCCTCCTCGATGGTGGCGTTGTCGGTCTCGGCCAGCTTGCCGATGCGCAGCACACCGGCGGTGTTGACGACGTAGTCGATGCGGCCCGTCTCGGCGTAGGCCTTGGACAGCGCGTCGTCGACCTCCTCCGGGTTCTCCACATGGGTGCCGGTGGTGGAGCGGCCCAGCGCGTAGACCTTGGCGCCGTAGGACTCGGCCAGCTCGGCGATGTCCTTGCCGATGCCGTAGGAGCCGCCGAAGACGACGACGGTCTTGCCGGTCAGCAGCTCGCGGTAGGCCTCCTCGGAGACCTGCTCGGGGGCGGCGGTGGAGGCCAGCTGGAACAGCTTGTCGGCGATGAAGACGTCGACGGGCTGGGTGACCTTCATGTTGTACTCGTCACCCGCGACGACGTGGATCGGCACGTCCGGCAGGTACTTCAGCACGACCGAGCAGTCGTCGGTGGCCTGGAAGTTCGGGTCGCCCGCGGCGACCTCGTAGGCCCGCTTGATCGTGGACAGCTTGAAGGCCTGCGGCGTCTGGCCGCGGCGCAGCCGGGAGCGGTCCGGGATCTCGGTGATGAACTCGCCGTCCCCACCGTGGGTGCGGGTCACGATGATGGTGTCGGCCGACGGGATCGCTACGTCGACGGCCTGGTAGCGCTGCAGGGCGACGACACAGTCGTCGATCACGCGCCGTGACAGCAGCGGGCGCACGGCATCGTGGAAGAGGACGTTCAGGTCCTCGCCCTCGGCCAGGCCCTCGCCGAGGGCGTTGATCGCGCGCTCGGTGGTCTCGTTGCGGGTGGCCCCACCCTCGATGATCTTCTTGACCTTGGTGAACCCGGCCTTGGCCACGATCTTCTCGATGTCGGGGACGTAGCCCGGCGCCATCAGCACGATGACGTCGTCGATCGAGTCGGCCTTCTCGAAGGTGGTCAGGGTGTGCTCGATGACTGCCTTGCCGGCGATCTTCAGCAGCTGCTTGGGGATCGAGAGACCCACACGCTGACCGGTACCACCGGCCAGGATCACTGCGGTGGTACGGGGCTTGGCTATGTGCTGGGACACAGGTGACCTACCTTGTGGCGACTGGGAACTTGGAAATGGTCCCACTTCCGGTTACCGCAGTGCAAGGTGAGCGTCCTCCGCCGCATATGTGCGCGCAACCTGTCATTCACCTTGCACTCCTGGTGACGGTCCGGAATGGGTCCACGGTTCCCCCGGAATTGCTGTGAGTAACCGCACAGCTCAGCGTCGGCGCAGCTTCTTCAGGCAGCGGCGGCCGAGCACCTTCACGAGTTCCTTGGACGACGTCTGGTGAACCGTCCGCGCCTGCGCGGGCACGGTGTTCCGGATCGGCGCCGCGGCGGCCGCGGCGAGAGCGCCGTACAGCGCCTGGGCGGCGACCTCGGGATCGATGCGCGGCCGGTCCCGGGCCGGGTCCACGGGCTGCGGCACCGCGGACAGCAGGGCCGGGTCGCCCAGCACCCGCACCCCCGTCGCGCCGATCCGCCCCGCCATCTCGGCGCCGATCCCGGCGGCGGCCTCGGCGGCCCACCGCGGGGTGCTGATCTTCACGTCGTCGGGGCCCGGCGCGCACGCATTCTTCATATGCATGATGGCGCCATATCGGACGAGCTGCGAATAAAGTTCCTCGGGCAGCTCATTCCCGCGGAATTCCACATTAAGATTCCGCAGCATTTCGGTCTCGGCGAGGGTGAGTGACCGGTTCGCGGTGTCCGGAACCTCCTGGAGCAGATTCTCCGGGAGTCCGAGCAGCGCCTCGAAGGTGCGCATCAGGCCGCCGCGGTCCCGGTCGTCGACCACCACGACGGTCACCCGCTCGGCGCCGACCACCCGCACCCACCGCTCGACCAGCCGGTCATGCCGGTGCCGACGCCAGAAACTGGGGTTGGGCTTCTCGTACGGCGGCTTTCTGAGCATGTGCTCGAGCCAGCTCTCGTAGCCCATGCGCAGGCCGTTCTGCACGTACTGCTGCCACTGCGAGGGCATGATCTTCGCCAGCGGGCGCAGGGTGACCAGGACGTGCACCCGGTCGCCGCCCAGATCCTCGACGATCCGAGCGATGGTCTCGTCGTCGGGGGCGTCGGCGAAGAACTCGCTGCTGATCACCGAGGTGCGCCGGCCGGTGGCGGCGACCTGGTCGACCAGCGTCTCCCAGTGCCGCTCGGTGGGCTTGCTGTTGCCCAGCATCCCCGGGCGGGCGCAGACCGCGAGAGCCGCCGACATGGGGTGCCTGCTGGTGCCCGGGAAGTCGACACCGTGCCCGGCCATCACGTCCCTGGCCGCGAACAGGGCGCCCTGGATCGAGGTGGTCCCGGTCTTGTGCGGTCCGATGTGCAGCAGCCGTGTCCCGGCCGGCAGCGGGGTGACCTCGCCGTTGGCCGGGACTTCGTCTCTCGTACAGTCCGTCTCCATGGAAAGAGGACGGTAAGACCTGTTCCTGAGGGTTGACTGAGAGCGGGATGGGACCGTGATGAGCGCCGCTACGCGAGCTCGACGCCCGGCCGTCCCGCCTCCACCCGCAGCTTGGCCAGCGTGCTCGGCGTCGCCGTCGGCCGGCGGACCGTGTCCACCACCCTGACCTGCGCGTCGATGCCGTCGCGGCGGATGTCGAAGAGGTGGTAGCCGCGGTGGGCGTCCAGCAGCTTCCAGTGCGGGTTGTCCGCCCGGCGCGGGTCCCACTCCCGGCGGAACGCCTCCTGGTCCTGGTCGCCGTTGGAGGAGATCGAGGTGCCGACGAACTCGGCGCCGACGACGGCGGACTCCGGGTTCGCGAAGTCCTCCCTGAGATCGCTGACCATCGTCAGGTGCCGGTCACCGGTGAGCACGACCGGGTTGCGGACGCGGCGGAACTCCCCGAGGAACTGGTTGCGCTCGGCCTGGTAGCCGTCCCAGGCGTCGTAGAACCACTGCTTGCCCTCGCCGACCAGCAGATCGGTCTCGGCCATCATGATCTGCGAGGCGATCAGGTTCCAGCGGGCGGGCGAGTTCCGCAGCCCGTCCAGCAGCCACTGCTTCTGCGCGGCGCCGAGCATGGTGAGCGTGGGGTCCATGGCCCCGGCCTGGGTGGTGGCCTGGTCGCTGCGGTACTGGCGGGTGTCGAGCACGTTGAGCCGGGCGAGCCGGCCGAAGTCCAGGCGTCGGTGCATCCGGATGTGCGGTCCGTTCGGTACGGCCGTGGCGCGCACCGGCATGTGCTCGTAGTACGCCTGGTAGGCCGCGGTGAGCCGGGCCGCGAAGGCGTCGTGCGGCTGCTTGGCCGGGTCCTGCGGGATCTCGCCCGCGAAGTCGTTGTCCACCTCGTGGTCGTCGAAGGTCACCACGAAGGCGGCGCCCGCGTGCATCGCCGCGAGGTCGGGGTCGGAGCGGTACTGGGCGTACCGGTTGCGGTACTGCTCCAGGGAGTAGGGCTCCCCCGCGCCCTCGTGCTTGCGCGGGGCGGTCGCCGAGGGCACCGACTCGTAGATGTAGTCCCCGACGAACAGCACGACGTCGGGGTCCTGGTCCAGCATGTCGGCGTACGGCGTGAACCAGCCGTGCTGCCAGTTCTGGCACGAGGCCAGGGCGAAGCGCAGATCGCCGCCGGAGCTGAAGGGGTGGGGCGCGGTACGGGTGCGGCCCACGGGCGAGACACGGCCGCCGGCGCGGAAGCGGTACCAGTAGCGGCGGCCGGGGCGCAGTCCTCGTACGTCCACGTGCACGCTGTGCCCGTACTCGGGCCGGGCCTGGGCGGTGCCCCGGCGCGCGACCTTGCGGAACCGCTCGTCCTCCGCGAGCTCCCACTGCACCGGCACGACCGCGTCCGGCATGCCGCCGCCGTTCAGCGGGTCCGGGGCGAGCCGGGTCCACAGCACGATGCCGTCCGGCAGCGGGTCCCCGGAGGCCACGCCGAGGCTGAACACGCCCTCGGGCAGGGGGGTGTCGGCGGCGCGGGCGGTGGCGGGCAGCCACAGCTGGGCGGAGGCGGCGGCGCCGAGCACGGCGGCACCGGCGGTCAGAAAGCGGCGTCGGTCGGGCGATCCTGCACCGGTCATTTGGCGAACTCCCTTGCGTCGCAGGCCCTTTGGACACCTGGAAGCTCACGCTTCCGGCGGGTCCGCGCGCTGAATCCCAGGGATCGCGTGCATGACAAGCAGGCAGACAACAGAAGACCCGTTGCGGCACGGGAACAACACGACGAACGTGCGCTTGCCGCAACGGGTCTGTCGGACCGCTCGGTCGTCTGCGGTCAGTTGGGGAAGGCCTTGCCGAGCCGCCCCCTGGGGGCCGTGCCGAGCGTGCCCGCGCCGAAGACGAAGGAGCCCTCGGCCGTGACGCCGGACGACGTCGTGGGGAACACCCACACGGCGCCCCTCCCGCCGTTCTCGCGGAAGGCCCCCACGACCGGTTCCGCCCGGCCGTCACCGTTGCCGTCCACGAGGTCGAAGGCCCAGCCGAACCGGTCCCCCGCCTCGGCGTCACCCAGTACGCCGGCGGTCTGCTGGCTCAGGACCCGGGTGCCCGCGCCCGTCGGCCCGTCCGCCCCGCCGGGGACGACGGCGACAGAGCCCGCCTCGCTCAAGGTGCCGACCCGCTCGAACGGGTTGCCCACCAGGATGTCGCCGTAGCCGTCGCCGTCCACGTCCCCGACGGTCAGCTCGTTGCCGAAGCTGTCCTCCGGCTCCTGGGTGCCGGGCACGCCGGGGGTGTCCTGGTCGATCACCCGGGTCCTGGTGGTGTCCGGACCGTTCTCGGTGCCGAAGGAGATCCCGACCGTGTAGTCGCCGTTGACGAGGTCGGCCCGGCCGTCGCCGTCGAGGTCGCCGAGCGCCAGGTCGAAGCCCTGGGCATCCACGGTCTCGCCGTGGGCGTCCTTCAGGACGGTGGGTGCCTTCAGGCCGTCGGGGCCGCCCCGGAGGTAGCGGAAGAAGTACCGCGGGGCACTGTCGTCCAGGGAGGACGCGATAACGCGCGCGACCACGTCGGTGACGCCGTCACCGTCCACGTCACCGGCCACCACCTCGTACGCCCACTCGGTCTCCGCGCCGACCAGGCCGGGCTCCTCCTGGACGGACGCGGGGCTGCCGTCCCTCCCGAAGGGGCCGAACTCCACCCGGTCCCTGCGGATCAGATCCTGGTGCCCGTCACCGTTGAAGTCACCGGAGGCCAGGTCGCTGTCCTGGTCCAGGTCGTTCCCCACGACCGACAGGGCCGCGCCGGAGGCGAAACCACCCTGGCCGCCCCACAGCACGGTCGTCCTGAACCGGTACTGCTTGTCGCCACGCTTCCAGTCCTCGCCGGAGGCCGTCACCAGCAGGTCGGTGAATCCGTCCCCGTCCAGGTCGGCGGAGTCCAGGCCGGACCCGAAGTAGTCGTACGCCTCGGGGACTCCGGGCACACCGGGCGAGGCCTCCGTGTACACCTGCCTGGTCGCGGTGTTCAGCCCGCTCGCCGTGCCGTACAGCACGGCGACGTAACCGGCCTGTCTTTCGTCCCCGAGGGTCGCCAGCGGCGCGGCGACGGCGAGGTCCTCGTATCCGTCGCCGTTGAAGTCGTCCTGGATCCTCGTCGGCGAGGTCTCGGCGTAGGCGGGTCCGGCGGAGGCGGTCGGCAGGGCCACGGCCCCGGTGGCGGCCAGGGCCACGGCGAGGCCGGCACGCCGGGTTCTGCGCTGCTTGCTCATCTCGGATCTCCTGTGCGGTCGAGGCGAAGGAAGGGGTCAGTCCGTCGGGAACGCGTATCCAAGCCAGCCCTCCGGCGCGACCGTGCCCAGGGCACGCGCGCCGAAGACGAAGGACCCCTTGGCCGTGACCCCGGTGGAGGTGGAGCGGAACACCCAGACGGCACCGGCGTAGTCGTTCTCCGGGTACGCCGCCGCGACGGGCTCCGCCCGGCCGTCGCCGTTGCCGTCGACAAGGTGGACGCTGCCGCCGAAGCCGTCCCCCTTCTCCGCCGTGCCGGGGACGTCCGCACTGTTCTGGTGGAAACCCCTGGCGCCGGCGCCGGTGGGCCCGTCCGGCCCGCCGGGTACGACCACGACGGAGCCCACGGAGTTGCCCAGGAAGCCCATCGAGGCGAGGTTCTCGCCCGGCAGCCCGGCGAGAACGTCCCCGAACCCGTCCCCGTCGACATCCCCGATCGCGAGGGCGCGACCGAGGCTGTCCACCGTCTCCTGGGTCCCGGGCACACCGGGCGTGTCCTGGTCGATCACCCGGGGCGCGGCGGCGGTGCCCGGGCCGTCCGCGGTGCCGTTGAAGACCGTGAGGGAGTTGCGGCCGAGAACGAGGTCGGCGCGGCCGTCGCCGTTGAGGTCGCCGAGTTCCAGGCTGGAGTCCAGCGGATCGACGAACCGGCCCTGCGCGTCCTCCAGGGTGACCGGCGCCGCCAGCCCGTCGCCGCCGCCGCGCACATAGTGCAGGCGGAAGACGTACTCGCCCTGTTCGTCCCGTCCGCCGACGGAGCGCGTGACCAGGTCGGTGATGCCGTCGCCGTCGACGTCACCGGCCGACACCTCGGCCATCCTCAGGTCCGCGCCCACGAGTTCCGCGTCGTCCTGGACCGAGGCCGGGCGCCCGTCACGGGTGAAGGGGCCGAACTCCGCACGGCTCTTCTGGGCCAGATCCGGACGGCCGTCGCCGTCGAAGTCACCGGTGACGGTCACTTCGCCCTGGTACCGGCCGTCGTCGGCCGGGGGCAGGACGGTTCCGGAGCCGAGGCCGGAGGGACCGCCCCACAGCACCGTCCGGTTGCCCTCACGGTCGATGCCGTCCCGCTGCCAGAACTCCCTCTTCGCCTCGACCACCAGATCGGTGTAGCCGTCCCCGTCCAGGTCGGCCGCGGCAAGGCTGTGTCCGAACCGGTCGCCGCCCTCGGGGACGCCGGGGACCCCGGTCGTCGCCTGGGAGTACACCTTCCGGACCGAGGGGTTGAGCCCGCTCGCGGATCCGTGCAGCACGGCGACGTACCCGGCATTGGCCTTACCGCTCACCGTCGCGTAGGGAGCGGCGACCGCCAGGTCCTCGTACCCGTCCCCGTTGAAGTCCTGCCGCACGCTCACCGGGCCGGTGGCGGCAGCGGGCCGGGCCTGCGCGACCGGCAGCGCCGTCGCGCCTCCCGCCAGAAGGGCGATGGCGACCACAACGGTCCGCCGCATGCTGCGCGAAACGGGCTTGGGCACGTCGACTCCGGGAATCGGCTGGGCGGTTGAGCGTGCCGAGGACCAAGATCCTCAGCCACGCGCCCAGTACGACTCTCCGAGTCGACGGTTGGTTGCCCTGTCGTACGCCCCGGTTTTCCCCGGAGTTAACCCTCGAAGGGATCGAAGTCGTCGAACTCGCGCTCGTGCTCGTCCCGTTCGGCCTGCTTGTCCCGACGACGCTGGGCCGCGGGGCGCGGTGCCTCGAACCGGTGGTCCTCACCGCGCCGGCCGAGCATCTCCGCACCGGCCATGACGGACGGCTCCCAGTCGAAGACGACCGCGTTCTCCTCGGGTCCGATGGCGACACCGTCGCCCGAGCGGGCGCCCGCCTTCATCAACTCCTCCTCGACACCGAGGCGGTTGAGCCGGTCGGCGAGATAGCCGACGGCCTCGTCGTTGTTGAAGTCGGTCTGCCGCACCCAGCGCTCCGGCTTCTCGCCGCGCACCCGGAACAGTCCTTCGTCCTCGCGTACGACGGTGAAGCCCGCGTCGTCCACGGCCTTGGGCCGGATGACGATCCGCGTCGCCTCCTCCTTCGGCTTCGCGGCCCGCGCCCTGCCGACCAGGTCGGCCAGCGCGAAGGACAGCTCCTTCAGCCCGAGATGCGCGACCGCTGACACCTCGAAGACGCGGTAGCCCCGCTCCTCCAGGTCCGGCCGCACCATCTCGGCGAGGTCCTTGCCGTCCGGTACGTCGATCTTGTTCAGGACGACGATCCGCGGCCGGTTGTCGAGGCCGCCGTACTCCCGCAGCTCCGCCTCGATGATGTCCAGGTCGGAGACGGGGTCACGCTCGGACTCCAGCGTCGCGGTGTCCAGGACGTGCACCAGCACGCTGCACCGCTCCACGTGCCGCAGGAACTCCAGGCCGAGGCCCTTGCCCTGGCTGGCACCCGGGATCAGACCCGGCACGTCGGCGATGGTGTACACGGTCGAACCGGCGGTGACCACACCGAGGTTCGGCACCAGCGTGGTGAAGGGGTAGTCGGCGATCTTCGGCTTGGCGGCGCTGAGCACGGAGATCAGCGAGGACTTGCCGGCGCTCGGGTAGCCCACCAGCGCCACGTCGGCGACGGTCTTCAGCTCCAGCACGATGTCCTGGAGGTCTCCCGGCACACCGAGCAGCGCGAAACCGGGCGCCTTGCGGCGGGCGGAGGCGAGGGCCGCGTTGCCCAGACCGCCCCGGCCGCCCTGCGCGGCGACGTACGAGGTGCCGTGGCCGACCAGGTCGGCGAGGACGTTGCCCGCCTTGTCCAGCACAACGGTGCCGTCCGGCACCGGAAGAATCAGGTCCTGCCCGTCCTTGCCCGACCGGTTGCCGCCCTCGCCGGGCTTGCCGTTGGTGGCCTTGCGGTGCGGGGAGTGGTGGTACTCGAGCAGCGTGGTGACGGACTGGTCGACGGTGAGGATCACATCGCCGCCGCGTCCGCCGTTGCCGCCGTCGGGTCCGCCGAGCGGCTTGAACTTCTCACGGTGGACGGAGGCACAGCCGTGACCTCCGTTACCCGCGGCGACATGCAGCTCGACGCGGTCCACGAAGGTGGTCATGGTGTGTGCCTCCAGAAAGTACGGGTTTTACCTATGTCAACACGCGAAAGGCGGACCCGCCTTCCCGACCGGGAAGTGAGGTCCGCCTCGCGAAAAGCTTTCCGATCAGGCGACCGGAACGATGTTCACGACCTTGCGGCCACGGTGGGTACCGAACTGCACCGCACCGGCGTTCAGCGCGAACAGCGTGTCGTCGCCGCCACGGCCGACGCCCGCGCCGGGGTGGAAGTGGGTGCCGCGCTGGCGGACCAGGATCTCACCCGCGCTGACGACCTGACCGCCGAAGCGCTTCACGCCGAGGCGCTGAGCGTTGGAGTCACGACCGTTACGGGTGGACGATGCGCCCTTCTTGTGTGCCATCTCTCCTCAGTCCCTTACTTCGCAGCCGCGGGGATCTCAGTGACCTTGATCGCCGTGTACTGCTGGCGGTGGCCCTGACGACGGCGGTAGCCGGTCTTGTTCTTGTAGCGAAGGATGTCGATCTTGACGCCCTTGTGGTGGTCCACGACCTCGGCCTGGACCTTGATGCCGGCCAGCACCCACGGGTCGCTGGTCACGGAGTCGCCGTCGACAACGAGCAGGGTCGAGAGCTCGACCGTGTCGCCAACCTTGGCAGTGGAAATCTTGTCAACCTCAACGATGTCGCCGACAGCAACCTTGTGCTGGCGACCACCGCTGCGCACGATGGCGTACACGCGGATCTCACTCTCTCGCTCGGGAACGGCACCCCCGCAGTCCAGCCGCCCGCACATCGCGAACGGCCTCTCCCGGCCACGCATGCCCGGGAGGAAGAGGTTTACGGGGATGTGGCACGTCAGTGGACATGCCGACGGTCAAGGTTACGGGGCGGCGGCCGAACGGGTCAAACCGGGCCGGGCCCCGCGGGTGTGCGGCTGATCACTCGGCCGCACACCCCGGTACCGCTCAGCCCTCGTCGGTGGAGGCCGAGACGGAGGGCAGCGTCTGCTGCGCCGCCGCCGCGGTCTTCTTCGACGCCGACTTCTTGGCGGCCGTGGCGGTCTTGGCCGCCTTCTTGGCCGTCGTCTTCTTGGCGGCCGTCTTCTTGGCCGCGGTCTTCTTGGTGGCGGCCTTCTTCGCCGTCGCCTTCTTCGCCGTCTTGCGCGCGGCGGCCTTCTTGGCGGGGGCGGCCTCGCCCTCCTCCGCCACGACGGCCTCCACGGCCTCCTCCGCCACGGCGGTCCCGTCGGCCGGGGCTTCCTCCGCGGCGGACGGGACGACCACGACGGCCGCCTCCTCGGACGCGGTGGGCGCGGTGGCCTTGCGCACCGCACGGCGCCGCGGACGGGCCGGGGCGGCGGGCTCGGCGGGCGCCTCGGCGACCGGCGCGGGCGCCGGCGCCTCCTCGCTGCTGACGGTCACCACGGTGGCCTCGGCCCCCTCCGGCGAACCGGCGGGCGCGGTGGCCTTACGGGTGGCCCGCCGGCGCGTACGGCCCTTCGGCGCGGCCTCCTCGGTCGCGGCGGCCGGGGTCTGGACGACCGCGTCCTCCACGGCGGCGGGCTCGGCCTTCGCCTCGGCGGCCGACTCCGGCTGCACCGGACGCTCGACCTCCTCCGCGACCGTGACGTCCTGAGCGGTCGGCACCTCGGCCTGCACCGCCTCGGCCCGCACTGCCTCCGCCTTCGGCGCCTCCGTCTTCGGCGCCCCGGCCGGGGCCGACGCGCGACGGCTCGCCCGGCGCCGGGTACGGCCGCCGCGGGAGGCCGCGGCCTCCGCCTCGGCGACGCTGCTGTACAGCTCCTCGTCCGGCGCGAACTCCGGCGCGGGCAGCGCGACCGGCTCGGCGACCTCGGCCGCCACCTCGGCGGCGGTCTCCGACGCGAACGGCTCGACCGGCTCGGCGGTCTCCACGGCGCTCGCCGCGGCCTCGTGCTCGTGCTCACCGCCGCGCCCGCGCTTCTTGCGCTTGCCGCCGCCCCCGACAGCCGTCGGCTGCTCCATGTGGACGATGACTCCGCGGCCGTTGCAGTGGACGCAGGTCTCGGAGAAGGACTCCAGCAGACCCTGGCCGACCCGCTTGCGGGTCATCTGCACCAGACCCAGCGAGGTGACCTCGGCGACCTGGTGCTTCGTACGGTCCCGGCCCAGGCACTCCAGCAGGCGCCGCAGCACCAGGTCCCGGTTGGACTCCAGCACCATGTCGATGAAGTCGATGACGATGATGCCGCCGAGGTCGCGCAGCCGCAGCTGACGCACGATCTCCTCGGCCGCCTCCAGGTTGTTCCTGGTGACCGTCTCCTCGAGGTTGCCGCCCTGACCGGTGAACTTTCCGGTGTTGACGTCGACGACGACCATCGCCTCGGTCCGGTCGATCACCAGCGAACCGCCGCTGGGCAGCCAGACCTTGCGGTCCAGCGCCTTGGCGAGCTGCTCGTCGATCCGGTACGTGGCGAAGACGTCGACCTCGGAGGTCCACTTCTGCAGCCGCTCGGCGAGGTCCGGGGCGACATGGGAGACGTACCCGTGGATCGTCGACCAGGCGTCGTCACCGCTGACGATGACCTTGGAGAAGTCCTCGTTGAAGATGTCCCGGACGACCCGGACGGTCATGTCCGGCTCGCCGTAGAGCAGCGTCGGGGCGTTGCCGCTCTTGGCCTTCTTCTGGATGTCCTCCCACTGCGCCTGCAGCCGCTCGACGTCCCGGCGCAGCTCGTCCTCGCTCGCGCCCTCGGCGGCGGTGCGCACGATGACGCCCGCGTCCTCGGGGACGATCTTCTTGAGGATGGTCTTCAGCCGCGCCCGCTCGGTGTCGGGCAGCTTGCGGCTGATGCCGGTCATGGAGCCCTCGGGGACGTACACGAGGTAGCGGCCCGGGAGTGAGACCTGGCTGGTCAGACGCGCGCCCTTGTGCCCGATCGGGTCCTTGGTCACCTGGACGAGCACGGACTGGCCGGACTTCAGGGCGGACTCGATGCGGCGCGGCCCGTTGGCCATGCCGAGCGCCTCGAAGTTGACCTCACCGGCGTACAGGACGGCGTTGCGCCCCTTGCCGATGTCGATGAAGGCGGCCTCCATCGAGGGCAGGACGTTCTGCACCTTGCCGAGGTAGACGTTGCCGACGTAGGAGGTCGACTGCTCCTTGTTGACGTAGTGCTCGACGAGCACGTTGTCCTCGAGGACGCCGATCTGCGTACGGTCGCCGTGCTGACGGACGACCATCACCCGCTCGACGGCCTCCCGGCGGGCCAGGAACTCGGCCTCGGTGATGATCGGGACGCGACGACGGCCCTGCTCACGGCCTTCACGGCGGCGCTGCTTCTTGGCCTCCAGACGGGTCGAGCCCTTGATGGACTGCACCTCGTCGGACGGCTCGGCCTTCGCCCGCGGCTCGCGCACCTTCACGACCGTGCGCTCCGGGTCGTCGGCGGACGGCTCGGCCTCGCCCGAGGAGTCGCCGGCCCGACGGCGACGGCGGCGCCGACGGCGGCTGCTGGAGCTCGAACCACCGGGCTCCTCGCCCTGGTCCGCCTCCTCGGCGTCCTCTTCCTCCTGCTCGGCGGTGTCCTCGGCGTCCTGCGCGGCCTGCGCGACGGCGGCCTCGTCGGACTCGTCGGCGGACTCCCCGCCCTCGGCGTCGGACTCGGCGGACTCACCGCGGCGACGGCGACGGCCACCACGACGGCGGCGACGGCGCGCCCCGGTCTCCTCGGTGTCGTCGCCCTCACCGGCGTCCTCGGCCGACTCCTCGGCCTCCTCCGGCTCGTCCTCGACCGCGGGCTCGGCGGTACGGGCCTCGGGCTCCTCCGCGGCGGCACCCCGGCGCCGGCGGCGACGGCGGCCACCGGCCTGCTCCTCCGGGAACTCCTCGGTCTCCTCGGCCTCGGCCGGCTCGTCCGACGCCACGGCGGCGGCCTCGGCGGCGGCGCGCTCGGGGGTCTGGAACTGCGGCTCGGTGAAGACCGGCGGCTGGAAGACGGCGACGGCGGGCCGCGCCGGACGACGCGGGGTGTCGGCCTCTTCCTCGGCCTCCTCCTCGGCGGTGGGCCGGGCGGGCGCGGAGAACCCGGTGGCGGCCTTGCGGACGACACGGCGCCGGCGCCGGGGAGCGGCGTCCTCGGCGGGCTGCTCGGCCTCGGCGGCGGGGGTCTCGGGCTCGGTCGGCTTGCCCTCATCGGCAGCGGTCACGGACGCCTCCACGTTCTCGGGCGCCCCGGCGGGCGCGGACACGCGACGCGTGGCACGCCGACGGGTACGACGGGGGGCGACGTCCTCGGACGCGGCCGGGGTGTCTTCGGCGGGGGTCTCTTCGACCGGGGTCTCGACGGGCGCCTGCGCCGCCTCCACGGTCTCGGGAGCGACGGGCTCGGGAGCGGCGGCGGGCGCGGTCACCTTGCGGGTGGCACGGCGACGCGTACGTCCCTTCGGCGCCGCGTCCTCGGCCGGAGCGGCGGCCTCGTCGGCCTGCTCCGCCTGAGCGGCGAGCGGAGCCGAAGCCGACGGCCAGGCCGGCGGCGTAGGCGGCGCCGAGGCAGGTGGTCTCGGCGACCATCGGGCGCACCACCGGTGCGTCCAGGACGTC
>NZ_JBSFOK010000016.1:0-138181 GCF_053587635.1 Streptomyces sp. NPDC003635
ACGGCACGGCCGGCGGACCCGCGGCCGGCCGTCCGGCACAGCTGGCGGCCCCCGCGACCGGCCGTCCGGCACAGCTGGCGGCCCCCGCGACCGGCCGTGCGGCACGACAGGCGGGCGGTCCGCGACCCGCATACGACGGTCACGCCACGACCGGCCGTACGGCACGGCTCTCGGCCCCCGCGACCGGCTACGCGACAGAGCGGTCGGGTCGCCGCCGATCGCTGCGGCATGGCGATGTCAGGCCGCCGTCGGCTGTTCCGCCCGGCTGCCGAACATCTTCTCCACCGCGACCGCGCCACCGCGCCACCGCGCCACCGCGCCACCGCGCCACCGACCAGCGGAGCCGCAGCGGCCAGCGGATCCGCACCGGCACCGGCGCGCGTCGGAGGCCCGGGGCTGCGTCAGTGAAGCTGCGCGGCGAACGCCTCGTGTGCCGGCTCGTCGAAGAGGACGAAGGTGATTTCCTCGACCGCTGTCTCCGTCGCCCGTACCGTCTCCAGCGCGATGCGGGCCGCATCCCGCATCGGCCAGCGGTAGACGCCGGTGGAGATGGCCGGGAAGGCGATGGTGCGGGCACCCAACTCGTCGGCCACACGCAGGGATTCGCGGTAGCAGGAGGCGAGGAGGCCGGAGCGGTCCTCGGTCTCGCTGTGGACCGGGCCCACCGTGTGGATGACCCAGCGGGCGTCCAGCGCGCCGGCCGTGGTGGCGACCGCCTTGCCCGTGGGCAGGCCCCTGCCGTACCGGGACGCGCGCAGCTTGCGGCACTC
Organism: Streptomyces sp. NPDC003635; assembly: GCF_053587635.1. Classification (NCBI taxonomy): domain Bacteria; kingdom Bacillati; phylum Actinomycetota; class Actinomycetes; order Kitasatosporales; family Streptomycetaceae; genus Streptomyces; species Streptomyces sp. NPDC003635. The sequence continues at coordinate 771 of NZ_JBSFOK010000016.1, forward strand.
CTCCAGGATCGCCGGACCGCCGCGGCGGTGGATCGCGCCGTCCACTCCCCCGCCGCCGAGGAGCGAGGAGTTGGCGGCGTTGACGATGGCGTCGGCGCTCTGACGGGTGATGTCGCCCTGGACGAGCGTGATGGTGGTCATGTCTGCCTCAGCCTTCTCCAGACGGCCTTCGCCGCGTTGTGCCCCGACATCCCGTGCACACCGGGCCCGGGCGGGGTGGCCGAGGAACAGATGAAGACCGCCGGATGCGGGGTGGAGTACGGGAACAGGGACAGCTTGGGGCGCAGCATGAGCTGCAGCCCGGAGGCCGCGCCGGAGCCGATGTCACCGCCGACGTAGTTGGCGTTGCGGGCGGCCAGTTCGGGCGGTCCCGCTGTGGCGCGGGCGAGGACACGGTCGCGGAACCCCGGTGCGTAGCGCTCCAGTTGGCGTTCGATCCGGTCCGTGAGGTCGCCCGTCCAGCCGTTGGGCACGTGCGCGTACGCCCAGAAGACGTGCTGTCCGGCCGGGGCCCGGCCGGGGTCGACGACACTGGGCTGAACCGTGATCAGGAACGGCCGCTCGGGCGCGTTCCCCTCCCGGGACGCGGCGCGCAGCGCGGTGCCGATCTCCTTGCTGTCGGCGCCGATCTGCACGGTGCCGGCCGCGCGGGCCTCCGGCGCGGTCCACGGGACCGGCCCGTCCAGCGCGTAGTCGATCTTGAAGACGCCTGCGCCGTACCGGAAGCGGTGGTAGTAGCTGCCGAGGCCGGCGATGCGGGCCAGCGCGGTGGGCGAGGTGTCGAAGATGTACGACCGCGCGGGCGGCAGGTCGTCGAGGCGTTTGACCTCGTAGTCGGTGTGGATCGTGCCGCCGAGGTCCTTCAGGTACGCCGCCAGCGCGTCGGAGATCGACTGCGAGCCGCCACGGGCCACCGGCCAGCCGCGGGCGTGCGCGGCCAGCGCGAAGACCAGGCCGACGGCACCGGTCGCGAAGCCGCCCAGCGGGGCCATGACGTGGGCCACCAGCCCGGCGAACAGGGTCTTGGCCCGCTCGCCCTGGAAGCGTCGGGTGAGCCAGGTCGAGGGGGGCAGTCCGACGAGCCCGAAGCGGGCCAGGGTGACCGGGTCGCGGGGCAGCGCGGACAACGGCAGTGACATGAAGTCCCGCGCCAGGGCGTCCCATTGGGGCAGGAAGGGCTCGACCAGCCTGCGGTACGCGCCCGCGTCCCGCGCGCCCAAGGAGGCGGCCGTCTCTCCGACCGAGCGGGAGAGCACGGCCGCGGTGCCGTCCGGGAACGGGTGCGCCATCGGCAGCTCGGCGTGCAGCCACTCCAGGCCGTACCGCGCGAGCGGCAGAGCGCGGAACGCGGGCGAGTTGATGCCGAGGGGGTGTGCCGCGGAGCAGGGATCGTGGCGGAACCCCGGCAGGGTGAGTTCCTCGGTGCGGGCGCCTCCGCCGACGGTGTCCCTGGCCTCGAACAGCGCCACGGAGAAGCCGCGGCGGGCCAGCTCCACGGCGGCGGTCAGGCCGTTCGGTCCCGCCCCTACGACGACAGCATCGAGCATCGACGGCACCTTCGGACCCCTTCGTCAGCCGATGGGCACTCAAGGTCAGGATATGCCTGGTGCGCGCATGAACTCGGGGCGGGTGGTCAGCTCGTCCCCTGCTGGAGCAGTTCCCTCACTCGCCGCGCCGTCTCCTCGTCCCGGGCCGCCGTGAACGGCAGAGCGTTGCCCCCGGTTATCCGGAACGGTTCGCCCGTCAGGGTCAGGTGGGCGCCGCCCGCCTCCTCCACCAGGAGCAGACCCGCCGCGTGGTCCCATGCCGCTTCCCAGCTGAACGCGACCGCGTCCAACTCGCCCCGGGCGACGTCCAGATACTCGAGGCCCGCCGAGCCGCAGGAGCGCGGTGTCACGCCGTCCGTCCACAGGCCGAGCAGGGCCCGCTTCTGGGCGTCGGTGGTGTAGTCGGGGTGGGAGGTGGCGACGCGGAGGTCGCGGGACGGGTCCGGGGCACCGGAGCGCAGGCGCTCGCCGTCGAGCCGGGCGCCCTGGCCGCGTATCGCGGTGGCCAGTTGGTCGCGGGCGGGGGCGTAGGTCCAGGAGGCGAGGAGTTCGCCGCCGCGGGCCAGGGCCACCAGGGTGCCGAAGCCGGTCTCGCCGCGCACGAACTGGCGGGTGCCGTCGACGGGGTCGACGATCCAGACCGGCGCCTCTCCCTGAAGCGCCTCGTAGCTCGCGGGGTCGGCGTGCACCGCCTCCTCGCCGACCACGACGGAGCCGGGCAGCAGCGTGCCGAGCGCCTCGGTGAGGTACAGCTCGGCCTTGCGGTCCGCGTCCGTCACCAGGTCGTGCGGTCCGCTCTTCTGGTCGACCTCGTCGGCGGCGAGCCTGCGCCAGCGCGGCATGATCTCCTGAGCGGCGGCCTGACGGACGGCTGCCTCCACGTCGGAGGAGCGCCGAGCGAGAAACTCGTCGATGGTTTCCGTGTCTACGATCATGTCTCCATGAGAGCACGCCGCACTGACAATCCCCGCCGGGTGGGTGTACGCCGGGTGGAATGGGCGTGAATACGCGGATTCGCCGCAAGCTCTACCGCCCCACCGCATACCCCTGCATCCCCCGGGGATTGGCGCCCGCCGACAGCACCCCCGTCCGCGGATCACGCGCCACCGCGCACAGCCGCCCCTCCGACCAGGGCTCGCCCAGGGTCACCCGGTGGCCCCGCCGGATCAGCTCCTCGATCACCTCGGCGTCCGTGCGCGACTCGACCGTGACGCTGCCCGGCCGCGTCCCGCGCGGATGGAAAGAGCCGGGGAAGCTGTCGTTGTGCCAGTTCGGGGCGTCGATGGCACCCTGGAGATCAAGGCTCCCGCGCACCCGCTCGCGCAGCGCGACCGCCAGGAAGAAGTGCAGCTGCCACTGGTCCTGCTGGTCGCCGCCGGGCGTGCCGAACGCCAGGACCGGCTCCCCGTCGCGCAGGGCAAGCGACGGGGAAAGGGTGGTGCGCGGGCGGCGGCCTGGGGTGAGCGAGGCCGGGAGGCCCTCCTCCAGCCAGGTCATCTGAAGCCGGGTGCCGAGCGGGAAGCCCAGTTCGGGCACGAGGGGGTTGGACTGGAGCCAGCCGCCGCTCGGGGTGGCCGCGATCATGTTGCCCCAGCGGTCGACGACGTCGAGATGGCAGGTGTCCCCGCGCGTGGCCCCGTCGCCGCCCACCGCGGGCTCTCCCGGCACCGGCGAGGTCGAGTGCCGCGCGACCGTGGGCTCACCCGCGCCCGGTGCGGACGGGCCGTCGTCGATCACCACGCCCGCGTGGGCGCTCAGCCGGGGGGTCCGGCCACCAGGGCTGCCGGGACGCAGTTCGTCGGAGGCCCTGTCGCCGATGAGGGCACGCCGGGCCGCGTTGTACTCGCCGGACAGGAGCTCGCCGACCGGCACCTCGGCCGCGTCCCCGTACCAGGCCTCCCGGTCGGCCATGGCCAGCTTGCAGCCCTCGACCAGCAGATGGACCCAGTCGGCGGAGCCGTACGGCGGCAGCTCGGCGGGGAGCAGCGCGAGCTGCTGGAGCAGCACCGGGCCCTGGCTCCAGGGTCCGGCCTTGCACAGCGTCCAGCCGTTCCAGTCGTACGTCACCGGGGCCTCGTACGTCGCGGACCACCCGGCAAGGTCATCGCCGGTGAGGGTGCCGGTGTGGTGCTCGCCGCTGGTGTCCAGGGTGGGCCGCCGTACCTGCCGCAGGAGCGCCTCGGCGATGAACCCGGTGCGCCACACCGCTCGGGCCGCCTCGACCTCGGCCTCCCGGTCACCCGCTCCGGCCACCTCGGCGAGCAGGCGCTTCCAGGTGGCGGCGAGGGCGGGATTGCGGAAGAGACGGCCGGGGCGGGGCGGCTTCCCGTCCGGCAGGTACACCCGCGCCGACGACGTCCACTCCGTCTCGAACAGCTCGCGTACGGCCTCGACGGTGGCGCCGACGTTCTCCACGGGGGCGTGCCCGTGCTCGGCGTATCCGATCGCGTACGACAGGACCTCGGCGAGGGACTTGGTGCCGTGGTCGCGCAGCAGCAGCATCCAGGCGTCGAAGGCTCCGGGCACGGCGGCGGCGAGGGGTCCGGTGCCGGGGACCAGGTCCAGGCCGAGGCCCCGGTAGTGCGCGACGGTCGCGCCGGCCGGGGCGACGCCCTGGCCGCACAGCACCCGTACCTCGCCGCCCGCCGGGGCGAGCAGGATCGGGACCTCGCCGGCCGGCCCGTTCAGGTGCGGTTCGACGACGTGCAGCACGAACGCGCCCGCCACGGCGGCGTCGTAGGCGTTGCCACCGCTCTCCAGGACGGCCATCGCCGACTGGGAGGCCAGCCAGTGCGTGGAGGACACCATGCCGAAGGTGCCCTGGAGCGTGGGGCGGCTGGTGAACACGGGCGGCTCCTTCACTGCGCGGACGGCGGTGCGATCGTACGCGGGTCAGTTCGCGCCGCGCGCCGTGACCAGACCGGACTCGTAGGCGAAGACGACCAGTTGCGCGCGGTCGCGGGCGCCGAGTTTGGTCATGGCGCGGCTGACGTGGGTCTTGGCGGTGAAGGGGCTGATCACCATGTGCTCGGCGATCTCCTCGTTGCTGAGTCCGCGCGCGGCCAGGGCCGTCACCTCGCGTTCGCGGCGGGTCAGGCACTCCAGGCCGGGTGCCGTCGCCCGGTCCGGTGGGCGCGCCACGAACTCGCCGATGAGGGTGCGGGTGACCGACGGGGACAGCAGCGCCTCGCCGCGCGCCACGACCTCGATCGCCTGGAGCAGGTCGGCCGGTTCGGTGTCCTTCAGCAGGAAACCGCTCGCGCCCGCGCGCAGCGCCTCGAAGACGTAACTGTCGTGGCCGTAGTTGGTGAGCATCACCACGCGGACCGCCGCGAGGGCCGGGTCGGTGGCGATGGCGCGGGTCGCCTCGATGCCCGTCATCACCGGCATCTGTACGTCGATCAGCGCGATGTCCGGCACTTCGGAGCGTACGAGGGCCACGCCCCGTTCCCCGTCGGCGGCCTCCCCGACCACCTCGATGCCGTCCTCGGCCTCCAGCAGCGCCCGGAACCCGGCCCGCATCAACGCCTGGTCGTCGACGAGCGCCACCCGGATCACGCGGCGCCCCCCAAGGGCAGTTCCGCCCGTACGACGAATCCGCCCTCCGCGCGCGGGCCCGTGTGCAGGGTGCCGCCGAGGGCCGTGACGCGTTCCCGCATGCCGGTGAGGCCGATGCCGGGCACGGGCGGGCGGTCCGGGCACGCGTTGCCGTCGTCCTCGACCCGTATCGTCAGCCACTCGTCTTCGTAGGCGAGTTCGACGCGGACCTTCGCCTGTCCCGCGTGCCGGGCCGCGTTCGTGAGTGCTTCCTGCACGATGCGGTACACGGCCCGGTCCATGGTGGCGGGCAGCGGGCGTTCGTCCCCGGTCACCGCCAGCTCGGCGGCCAGTCCCGCCGCCCGGGCCCGCTCCACCAACAGCGCCGGGGTGCCGGTCGGCTCGTCCGTGCGCAGCACCTCCAGAGTCGCCCGCAGTTCGCGCATCGCCTCCCCGCTCGCCTCCTGGATGGCCAGCAGGGCGGGCGGCACCTCTTCGCCCCGCTTGCGCGCGAGATGGACGGCGACGCCCGCCTGGAGCTTGACGATCGAGATGCTGTGGGTGAGGGAGTCGTGCAACTCCCGGGCGATGCGCAGGCGTTCCTCGCCCGCGCGGCGCAGGGCGGCCTCCTCTCTCGTGCGCTCCGCCTCCAGGGCGCGTTGTTCGGTCTGGCGCAGGTAGGCCTGCCAGTTGCGGTCGGCGAGCCCGGTCACCACCGCGCACAGGAGCCAGCCCGCGAGCAGCGCGGACTTCTCCGCCGTGCCGGGGCCGGTCGCCGCGTACGCCGCCAGGAACACCGCGCCGCCCGCCGCCGCGAGCGCCCGGTGCCCGACCCGGGCCGCGGTGTGCACGGCGCCGATGACGGGGAGGGCGGCCAGGGTTCCGGGCTGGGCGTGCAGCACGTAGGCGGCGCCGCCGACGGTCGTCACGGCCAGTACGGCCCGCGGGGCCGGCCGGTAGAACCCCAGTGCCGCGCAGCTGACGACGATCAACATGTGGTCCACGGCCGTGGTGTCCGCGTCGAAAGCGGACGCGGTCAGCACGAGGGCGCCGACGACGACCGCCAGGGACGCGTCGGCGAGATGCCTGCGTGTGACCGAGATCCCGCTCATGACCGCACAGTAGACGCATCCGCCGACACCGGCGTCAGCCCTGTGGACAACTCCGCGACTACTCCCCGCGTAGTAGTGCCGCGTTCCCGGCCGCCCGGCCGGCGCAGCGCCAACTCCCTTCGGCGGTACGACGACCCGGACCACCACCCCGGCGCACGCTGCTGTCCATGACCTCACCCTTCCGATACACCCAGCCCCCGCCGCCCAAGGCGGCCACCGGACGCGTCGCCGAGGCGTACGAGCAGCTCGCCCGCGACTTCGGCATCGACGAACCGGTGACCTTCGTGGTGCTCTCCTCGGCACCGGAACTCCTCACCGCGACCTGGGCGTTGATGCGCGAGTCGCTGATCGCGGGACCCGGCGACCGCACCGGCAAGGAACTCGCGGCCTACGGGGTCTCCCAGGCCAACCAGTGCCCGTTCTGCGTGGACGCCCACACCGTGCTGCTGCACGCCACCGGCGACCACGCCCTCGCCGAGCGCCTCGCGCGGGGCGAGCGCCCGGACGACGAGGAGCACGCGCGTGTGCTGGACTGGGGCAGGCGGACCCGGGTGCCGAGCCCGACGAAGCAGCCCTACCCCTTTCCCCGCGAGCACGCGCCCGGTTACCTCGGCACCGCGCTCTCCTTCCACTTCATCAACCGGATCGTCTCGGCGCTGCTGACCGAGAAGCTGTTGCCCGGCAACGCCCAGCGCCTCCGGGTGGTCCGCAGTCTCGCGGGCCGTGCGCTCGCCAGGACCGTGCGCCGCCCCGCGGTGCCCGGCGACTCCCTGGCGCTGCTGGACCGGACGGACCCCGGCGAGGCACCCGCGTGGGCCGGCGACACCGCCGTAGGACCGGCCTACGCGGCATTGCTGAGGGCCGCGATGGCGGGCGCCGACCTGCTCGACCCGGAGGACCAGGCCGTCGTACTGGAGACGATGTGGCACTGGGACGGGCGGCACCCGGGTATCGGCCTGGAGGGCATCCCGGACCGTCGGGAGCGGCCGGGGGCGCGGCTCGCGCTGCTGGCGGCCCTGGCGCCGTACCGGATCACCGACGAGGACGTGGCGGCCTGGCGGCGCCCCGAGCACACCGACCACTGCCTGGTGCACCTCGTGGCGTACGGGGCGTTCACGGCCGTCGACCGGATCGAGTCCGCGCTGAGCCGCCCGATCGCACGGACATAGCGGGACATACAACCCGCTGGTGGTGAGGCAGAGTCACCGCCCATGCACGGAGGGAATTGGCACTTCCGCCCCACAGGGAGTCGTGCAACACTGCGGTCCCGTCCGCAGTGCGGACTCCTCCGCACCGTCCCCCACGAAATGTGCGCCGTGCGTCCCCTTTCCCTGCCGCTCACTCTCACCGCCCGTCTCTCCCCCGTCGTGGTACTCGCCGTGGCGGGCTGGGCGCTGACGTCCGGTCCGTTCGCCGCGACACCGGAGGCCAAGCCCCAGGCGCAGGAGAAGACGGAGCAACAGTCCGCCTCGGCGCCCTCGGCCTCGGCCGCGTCGAAGACGTACACCGAAGCCCCCGCGCCCTGCGACAGCGTCCCCGCCAAGACGGTCGGCTCGCTCGTGCCGGGCGCCAAGTCCGCGGGCAAGGAGATCCCGTCGACCGACACCGACGTGCGCCGCACCTGCTCCTGGAACGCCCTCAAGGGGTACGACTACCGCTGGCTCGACGTCTCCTTCGAGATCACGGAATCGGACGAGGCGGCGCAGAAGTCGTACGAGGGGCGCGTGGAGGACAAGAGCGGCGGCGGCGAGGTGCCCGGCCTCGGTGACGCGGGCTATTCGGTGGTGAACCTGACCACCGAGGACGAGCAGAAGACCCGCGAGGGCGTCGTGCTGGCCCGGGTGGCCAACGCGCTGGTCGTCGTCACCTACAACGGCAGCGACTTCGAGACGAAGGAGGCGCCCAGCTCGGACGAGATCAACAAGGGCGCCATCCAGGCCGCGAAGGCCGCGGTGGCGGCGCTGGAGGACGGCCGCGAGGGCTGACCGTCCTCCGGCGTCCCTGTCACTCCCGCCGGCCGCGCGCCAGCATCAGCACCAGATACAGCACCATCGAGGTGCCGAGGCCCACCGCCCAGCCGTAGTCCGCCAGGGACGACAGCGCCGGGACGGGGGTGCCGTCGATCAGCGGATCGAAGTCCGCCCCGCCGATCGCCAGGACACCTCCGGCCAGGAAGGCCGCGACGGCCCGCCAGTTCCAGCCGCCGTCGTACCAGTAACGGCCGCCCGCGCGGTACAGGTCGGTCAGGTCGAGGCGGGCCCGGCGCAGCAGCCAGTAGTCGGCGATGAGGATGCCCGCGACCGTGCCGAGGAGACCGCCGACCAGGCCGAGCCAGGTGAAGATGTAGCCCTGCGGGTCGGAGTACAGCTTCCACGGGAAGATCAGCACGCCGAGCACGCAGGTCGCGAGGGCGCCGGTACGGAAACTGATCTTCCGGGGCGCGATGTTGGAGAAGTCGAAGGCCGGCGAGACCAGGTTGGCGGCGATGTTCACCGACAGGGTCGCCACCAGCACGGTCACCAGGGCGAAGAGCAGTCCGACCACGTTGTCGGTCTTGGCGGCCAGTTGCACCGGGTCCCAGATCGGCTCGCCGTACACCGCCGCCGAGCCGGAGGTGACCATCACCGACAGGAACGCGAACAACGTCATGGTCGTGGGCAACCCCAGGGCCTGGCCCCAGGTCTGCGCCTTCTGGCTCTTGCCGTACCGGGTGAAGTCCGGGATGTTCAGCGACAGCGTGGACCAGAAGCCGATCATGCCCATGAGGGACGGCCAGAACAGGGCCCAGAAGTCGCTTCCCCAGCCGAGCTTGGAGGGCTGGTCCAGCAGCGGGCCGAAGCCGCCGGCCTTGTCGCTCATCCACCACAGCATCACGAAGGCGCCGACCAGCACGAAGGGAGCGGCCCAGTTCTCGAACCGGCGGATGGTCTCCATGCCGCGGTAGATGATCGCGACCTGGATCGCCCAGAAGATCGCGAAGGACAGCCACATGGTCCAGGCGTACCCGCCGATCTTCCCGGCGTCCGCCCAGCCGTCGCCGATGAGCTTCCCGGCCAGGAAGAAGATCGCCTCGCCGCCGATCCAGGTCTGGATCCCGAACCAGCCGCACGCCACCAACGCCCGCACGACAGCCGGGAGGTTGGCGCCGCGGATGCCGAAGGAGGCGCGGGCGAACACCGGGAAGGGGATGCCGTACTTGGGCCCCGCGTGCCCGGTGAGCAGCATCGGCACCAGCACGATCACATTGGCCAGGGCGATGGTGAGCACCGCCTGCTTCCAGTCCATGCCCACCGCGATCAGACCCGAAGCGAGGGTCCAGGAAGCGGTGTTGTGGGCCATGCCGACCCAGAGCGCGGAGAAGTTGTACGTGGTCCAGGTCCGCTTCTCCACCGGGACCGGCAGCAGGTCGTCGTTGGCGTAGCGGCCGCTGGGCGGCGGGGATCCCGGGGCGAGCTCCACCCGGCCGTCGGCGAGGGTGACTTGGGAGGACGGCGGTATCGCCGTGGGAGCGGTGTCGGTCATGGGCAGGCCAATCAGGGACGGTGGGACGGGAAAGGCCGTGCGGGTGGCGCCGATGGGGGGTGCGCTCCGGAACGAGCGCCCTGGGGCCCCCTCCCCGGGACGGCGGGGAGGGGGAGTTCAAAGGACGTCCCTCAGAGGGGAGTTCAGCCGTTGAGGGCCGGGATGACCCGCGCTCCGTACGCGTCGATGACGGCCTCCTGGGCGTCGTGCATGTCGTAGACGGCGAACTGGTCGACGCCCAGCTCACGCAGCGCGGTCAGCTTCTCGATGTGCTTCTCCACCGGCCCGATGACACAGAACCGGTCGACGATCTCGTCGGGCACGAAGGCGGTGTCGGGGTTGTCGGCGCGGCCGTGGTGGGAGTAGTCGTAGCCCTCCCGCGCCTTGATGTAGTCGGTGAGCTCCTCGGGTACGGCGGCCGAGTGCTCGCCGTACTTCGCCACCAGGTCGGCCACGTGGTTGCCGACCATCCCGCCGAACCAGCGGCACTGGTCCCGCGCGTGGGCGAGCGCCTCGGGCGAGTCGTCCTCGGTGACGTACGCGGGGGCGGCCACGCAGACCTTCACGTCCCCGGGGTCCCGGCCGGCCGCGGCCGCCGCGTCCTTGACCGCCTTCACCATGTACTCGGTGAGGTACAGGTCGGAGAGCTGGAGGATGAAACCGTCGGCCTCCTCGCCGGTCATCCGCAGCGCCTTCGGACCGTACGCGGCCATCCACACCGGGAGTTCGGCGCCCTCCTTGATCCAGGGGAAGTGGACGACCGTGCCGCCGAGGTCGGCCTCGTCACCGCGGGCGAGGGCGCGGATGACCTTCATGGCCTCGCTGATCCGGGCGAGGGTGTTGGGCTTGCGCCCCGCCACCCGCATCGCGGAGTCGCCGCGGCCGATACCGCAGATCGTGCGGTTGCCGAACATGTCGTTGAGGGTGGCGAAGGTGGAGGCGGTGACCTCCCAGGTGCGGGTGCCCGGGTTGGTGACCATCGGTCCGACGGTCAACTTGGTCGTGTTGGACAGGATCTGACTGTAGATCACGAACGGTTCCTGCCACAGCACGGCCGAGTCGAAGGTCCAGCCGTACGTGAAGCCGTTGCGCTCTGCGCGCTTCATCAGGCTGACGACCTTCGAGGCCGGCGGGTCGGTCTGCAGGACGAGTCCGAAGTCCATGTGCGCCACTCCTAGGTGAGGTACTGACAGGTGGAGCGGGGGGTGTAGACCCCGTGCCCGGCACGGCCGGTGTACTCCCGCTCGCTGATGACGACTTCGCCGCGCGAGAGGACCGTCTCCACCCGGCCGGTGGTGCGCCTGCCCTCGTAGGCCGAGTAGTCGACGTTCATGTGGTGGGTCTGCGCCGACATGACCTGGGCGGCCCCCGGGTCGTAGATGACGATGTCCGCGTCCGAGCCCGGCGCGATCGTGCCCTTCTTCGGGTACATCCCGAACATCCGGGCCGGGGTCGCGCAGGCGATCTCGATCCAGCGGCGACGCGAGATGTGCCCGTCGACGACGGCCTGGTGGAGAAGGTCCATCCGGTTCTCCACCCCCGGAAGGCCGTTGGGGATCTTGGAGAAGTCGCCCCGGCCCAGCTCCTTCTGGCCGACGAAGCAGAACGGGCAGTGGTCGGTGGAGACGACCTGGAGGTCGTTGGTGCGCAGGCCCTGCCACAGCTTGGCCTGGTGCTCCTTGGGACGAAGGGGCGTGCTGCACACGTACTTCGCGCCCTCGAAGTCGGGCTCGGCGAGGTTGTCGGTGGACAGGAACAGGTACTGCGGGCAGGTCTCGCCGAAGACCTTGAGCCCCTCGTCGCGCGCCCGCGCCAGCTCGGCCACCGCCTCCATGGCCGAGACGTGCACGACGTACAGCGGGGCGCCCGCGACCTGGGCGAGCCTGATCGCGCGGTGCGTGGCCTCGGCCTCCAGCAGGGCCTTGCGCACTTCGCCGTGGTAGCGCGGATCGGTCTCCCCGCGCGCCAGCGCCTGTTCCACCAGTACGTCGATCGCGATGCCGTTCTCGGCGTGCATCATGATCAGGCCGCCGTTCTCGGCGGAGCGCTGCATGGCCCGCAGGATCTGGCCGTCGTCGGAGTAGAAGACGCCCGGGTAGGCCATGAACTGCTTGAAGGAGGTGACGCCCTCCTCGACCAGCAGGTCCATCTCCTTGAGCGTGTCCTGGTTCACGTCCGAGACGATCATGTGGAAGCCGTAGTCGATGGCGCAGTTTCCCTCGGCCTTGGCGTGCCAGGCGTCCAGACCCTCGCGCAGACTGTGCCCGACGCTCTGCACGGCGAAGTCCACGATGGTCGTCGTACCGCCCCAGGCGGCGGCCCGGGTGCCGGTCTCGAAGGTGTCGGAGGCGAAGGTGCCGCCGAACGGCAGCTCCATGTGGGTGTGGGCGTCGACCCCGCCCGGGATGACGTACTTCCCGGTGGCGTCGATCTCCCGGTCCGCGCTCCAGCTCTGCGTAGCGGGCACGGCGAGGGCGGCGACCCGGCCGTCCTCGATCAGGACGTCGGCGTGGACCTCGTCGGACGCCGTGATGACGAGACCGCCGGTGATGACGGTACGGCTGCTCATGTCCCTCTCCTCCAAAGGGTCGGCGGGGCGGTCAGGGCGCGGTCAGCGGCGTGTACGCACCCGGCGCCCGGTCGCGGTAGAACTGCCAGCGGTCGCGGACCTCGCGGAGCTTGGCCAGGTCCAGATCGCGGACGACCAGTTCGGTCTCCTTGTCCGACGCCACCTCGCCGACGAACTGGGCCTCCGGGTCCACGAAGTACGTGGTGCCGTAGAAGTCGTTGTCGCCGAGGTCCTCCACGCCGACCCGGTTGATCGCGCCCACGAAGTACTCGTTGGCGACGGCCGCCGCCGGCTGCTCCAGCTGCCACAGGTAGCGGGAGAGTCCGCGCGAGGTGGCCGAGGGGTTGAAGACGATCTCGGCACCGCCGAGACCGAGCGCCCGCCAGCCCTCCGGGAAGTGCCGGTCGTAGCAGATGTAGACGCCGATCTTCCCGACGGCCGTGTCGAAGACCGGCCAGCCGCTGTTGCCCGGGCGGAAGTAGAACTTCTCCCAGAACCCCTGCACTTGGGGGATGTGGGTCTTGCGGTACTTGCCGAGGTAGGAACCGTCCGCGTCGATCACGGCGGCGGTGTTGTACAGGACGCCCGGCTGCTCCTCCTCGTACATCGGCAGCACGAGGACGAGACCCAGCTCCTTCGCCAGCGCCTGGAAGCGCCGTACCGTCGGGCCCTCGGGGATCCGCTCGGCGTACTCGTAGAACGCCTTGTCCTGCACCTGGCAGAAGTACGGTCCGTAGAACAGCTCCTGGAAGCACAGCACTTGGGCGCCCTGCGCGGCCGCGTCGCGGGCCGCGTGCTCGTGCACCTGGATCATCGACTCCTTGTCGCCCGTCCACGCGGTCTGGAACAGGGCGGCACGGATCACTCGGCTCATCGGGACCTCCGGTCGCTCGGTGTGCAGCGAGACTAGGAAGTCCGCGGGTCTGCTTTGAGTTGCACCGTGTCACGTCTGCGGGCATCCGGCGTGCCACGGTGTCACTCTGCCGTGGTCCCATGTTTCACCGCCGTTTTCCCAGGTCGTTCCATGTTTCAGCCCTGTTGCGCGTCGTGCGCGAGCAGGGCGATGTGCACCGAGGCGGCCTGCTCGAAGTCGTCGAGGTCCACACCGAGCCGGGCCTGTATCGCCTCGAGCCGTCGGTACAGCGCGGGCCGGGAGACATGGTGGAGCTGCGCGGTGCGCGACTTGTTGCGGCCGGTGGCGAGGTAAGTGCGCAGCACGGCCAGCAGATCCTCCTCGGGACCGCGCAGCAGCCCGTCCAACTCCCGCTCCGCGAAGGACTGCACCTGGGGGTCGTCCCGCAACAGCCGTACCAGACCCCGCAGATGGACGTCCCGCAGACGCACCACGACGGGGAGGTCGAGCGCGTCCGTCACGGCGTCGGCGACGTGCTGCGCCTCCCGCAGCCCGGCCGGTACGTCGTCCCAGTCCGCCCGGGAGTCCGCGGCGGCCACCACCGTGCGCGGCGCCTCCGCGCGCAGCCGGGTGGCGAGGTTGGCGGTGAGCACGGCCGCGTCCTGGTCCCGGGCGAGGCTCAGCAGGACGGCGGTGACGGAGTCGGCGAGCTCGGCGACGATGCCGGACAGGCCCACCATCCGCAGGACCCGTTCGACCTGGGCGGATTCGCCGTGTCGTACCACTAGCGGCACGAACGCCCGCCGGTTGACGGGCAGTCCGGCCGCCCGCGCCCTCGGCAGCAGCTGCCTGGCCGGTACGACCCCGCTGACCAGGTCGGTCAGCAGGCTCTGCGCGGACTGCTCCTCCCAGGTGCAGGCGGAGTTGCCGCCGAGCATGCGGTGCAGCACCAGGGCCTCGGCGGCCCGGTCTGCCAGCAGCCGTCCGGTGGCGGTGTCCCCGCGGTAGCCGCACAGCACGATCCGGCCCCAGCGTTCGCCCCGCCCGCCCAGTTCGGCGCGGATCCAGCCGCCGCCCTCGCTGCCGCCGGCCTGCCGGGCGATGCGTTCCCAGTCGCGCAGCACATCGTCGACGGCCGGGCGTTCCCCGGCCGTCGCGAGGACGCGATGGGCGAGGTTGGTGACGACGACCGGGCAGGCGCTGTGCTGCGCGATCTCGTCGAGCAGCCGCTGCAGCGGGGCGCCCGCGGTGATCAGGCCCGTGAGGGCGGTCCGCACCGACTCCGACAGGCTGACCGCGGCGAACTTCCGCCGCACCAGGCGCGATTGAACCTCCTCGGTCAATTCGGCGAACGGGAAGGGCCGGTGCAGCACCACCATGGGAAGCCCGCACCGCTCGGCCGCCCTGCGCATCACCTCCGGCGGGGCCGGGAAGGCACGGCCGAGTCCGAGGACCACGGCCGCCGCCTCCGCGCGGTGCAGGGACTGCACGTACTCGGCCTGCGCGCTCTCGTCCCCGGCCAGCAGCACCCCGGTGGTCAGCACCATCTCGCCGCCGCTGAGCATCACGCCGACATCGGCTGCCTCGGCCACATGGACCCAGCGCACGAGCCGGTCGAGCTGCCCCGCTGCGGCCACCACCTCGGGCTCCCCGGCGAGCACCCGCTCCAGGGTGAGGACCTGACGGACCGACAGGGCAGGTTCCAAGGTGGTGGACATGGCGGAGTTTCCCTTACTGAAGGCTCCTCAGAGCGCGTTCGAGGATCGCGGCACCCTCCTCGGCCTCCGCGACGGACAGCGACAGCGGCGGGGCGATCCGCAGGGCACTGGTGTCATGGCCGCCGCCCTTGCCGATGAGCAGTCCGCCCGCGCGGGCCGCCTCCAGCACGGCGGCCGCGGCCTCCGGGTCCGCCTGGTCGGTGCCGGGCCGGGTCAGCTCGATCCCGATCATCAGTCCGCGCCCGCGCACCTCCCGTACGTGCGGCACCTGCGCGGCGACCGCCCGTAGCCGCTCGATGAGCAGCCCGCCGACCCGCCGGGCGTTGCCCTGGAGGTCGTGTTCGAGGAGGTAAGTGAGGTTGGCGAGGCCGGCCGCCATGGTGACCTGGGTGCCGCCGAAGGTCGAGATGCTGTTGGCGTCCAGGCAGTTCATGATCTCCGCGCGGGCGATCACCCCGCCGATGGACGTGCCGTTGCCGATGCCCTTGGCGAAGGTCACGAGGTCCGGCGGGCCGTTCTGGCCGTGGGCCTGCCAGCCCCAGAAGTGCTCGCCGGTACGGCCCCAGCCGGTCTGCACCTCGTCCGCGATCCAGAGGATGCCGCGCTCGGCGAGCACCTCGCGGAAGGCGGCGTACAGCCCGTCCGGGCCCGAGGTGAAGCCGCCCACGCCCTGGATGGGCTCGGCGATCAGGGCCGCGGGCGCCCTGGTGTGGCCGAGCAGGTCCTTGAGGTCCTCGACGCAGGCCGCGACGAACTCCCGGTCGTCCAGTGCGGCGTACGGACCGCGCGTGCGCACCCCGCCATGGACGTACAGCGTCTGGAGCGGGGACAGGGAGGTCGGCGACCAGCCGCGGTTGCCGGTGATGCCGACCGCGCTGAACGAACGGCCGTGGTAGCTGTTGCGCATGGCCAGGACCGTGTTGCTGCGCCGGTACGCGGTGGCGAGCAGCAGCGCGGTGTCGTTGGCCTCGGTGCCGGAGGTGGTGAAGAAGACCCGGGCGTCCGGGATGCCGGACAACTGGGCGATCCGCTCGGCGAGTTCGACCATCGGGCGGTTCAGGTACAGGGTCGAGGAGTGGATGATCCGCCCGGCCTGTTCGCTCACCGCCTTCGTCACCTCGGGCAGCGCGTGCGCGGTCATCGTGGTGAGGATGCCGCCGAAGAAGTCGAGGTAACGGTTGCCGTCGGAGTCCCAGACATGCCGGCCCTCGCCGTGGGTGATCTCCAGCGGGTCCTCGTAGTAGAGGGCGAGCCAGTCGGGCAGCACCCGGCGGTGGCGTCCCAGCAGGTCGTCCCCGGTCACGGCTGCACCAGCCCTTCGTAGGCGTCGGGGCGGCGGTCGCGGTAGAAGGCCCACTGCTGCCGGACCTCTTCGATCACGTCGAAGTCGAGGTCGCGGACGAGGAGTTCCTCCTTGCTGTCGCTCGCGACCTCCCCCACGACCTGTCCTCGGGGGTCGACGAAGTACGAGGTGCCGTAGAAGTCGTTGTCGCCGTACTCCTCGACGCCGACGCGGTTGATCGCGGCGACGAAGTACTCGTTGGCGACGGCCGCCGCGGGCTGCTCCAGGCGCCAGAGGTACGAGGAGAGGCCGCGGTGCGTCGCGGACGGGTTGTAGACCAACTGGGCTCCGTTGAGGCCCAGTTGCCGCCATCCCTCCGGGAAGTGCCGGTCGTAGCAGATGTAGACGCCGACCTTGCCGACGGCGGTCTCGAAGACCGGCCAGCCCGCGTTTCCGGGTTTGAAGTAGTACTTCTCCCAGAAGCCCTTGACCTGCGGGATGTGGTGCTTGCGGTACTTGCCGAGGTAGGAGCCGTCCGCGTCGATCACGGCGGCGGTGTTGTAGTAGAAGCCGGACTGCTCGATCTCGAAGACCGGCACGACGATCACCATGCCGGTCTCGCGCGCGAGCTCCCGCATCCGGCGGACGGTCGGGCCGTCCGGCACGGGCTCGGCCCAGCGGTAGTGCTCCGGATCCTGTACCTGACAGAAGTAGGGGGAATTGAAGACTTCCTGGAACCCGATCACCTTGGCGCCCCGGCGGGCCGCCTCACGGGCGTGCTCCTCGTGCTTCGCCACCATGGACTCGGTGTCGCCGGTCCAGGTGGCCTGGACCAGAGCGGCGCGAACGACGTTGGCCATGAGCTGCTCCTTCGACGGGACGTCAGAGCCTCTACGCCCGTAGACGCAGGCCGTAGAGGCACGAACGTAAGCCTCCCGGACGGGCTTGCCAAGACCATCGCCGTGAACCCGCTGAGTCGATCCGGTTTCACACTCCTGTGGGTGATCGGGCCCACCCGGTCAGGCGGCGAATCCGGCGACCCTCAGCGCGTGGACGAGGTCCCAGTGGCGCTCGTCCGAGACACCTCGGGCGGCCTCCAGCAGCAACGGTACGAGGGTCACCGGGTCCACGGCCACGCTGCGGGCGGCCTCCTCCGGGGTGCGGACCCGGACGTAGGCGTCGAGCAGGGCGCTGACCTCCCGTCGGCGCCCCTCTCCGGCGAGTGCCAGCACGGCCCGCCCGATCTCCTCGGCGGAGCGGACGACGCCCTGCCGCAGGATCTGCTCCCCGTCGGCGCCCCGGCCCGCGGCGACCAGCGCGTCCGCCGCCGCGACGAGCCGGTCGGCGGGCAGCGAGGCGGCCTCCCACAGCAGCGTGGCCCAGTCCGCCCCGAGCCCGGCCCGCTGCAGTTCCACGGCGAGCAGCGGGTAGCGCGCGGCGGACGAGTACGTGATCTCGACGAGCAGCGCGTGCGCCTCACCGCTGCGCCCCTCGTGCCGCAACCGCACCAGCCTCTCGACGGCGCCCACGACCTCCCGTCGGTCACCGCCGTCCGCGATCTCCACCCGCGGTTCCTGCGCTTCCACGGCCTCGGCACCGGCGAAACGAGCGCCCCTGGGGCTACGGCGCCCCTGAGCCGGCGCCTCGGGCAGCACCGGCACGGCGATGGGCGGCACGACGACGGCCTCGACCTCCTCCTCGACCATCCCGGCGAACCGAGCCCCACCTCGCCGACGCTTGCGCTGCTTGGGGGCGGGGGGTTGGGGGTCGGCGGGGTGCGTTGAGGGCTGGGGCTCGGCTGGAGGTGCCGGGGGTTCCGGGGCGTGCTGGGCGACGGGCGCTTGGGCGACGGACTCCTGGGTCCGGGGCTCGGGCAGACTGCCGGCGGGGGCTTCGCCGGTCCAGGGGGCGGGGCTTTCGCCGGTCCCGGGGGCGGAATCCCGCGCCGGGTTCCAGCCAGCCGGGCCCGCGGTGGCCTGCGGGGAATTCCGCCTGGCAGGGAAGGCGGCACCGCCGGCCGGACCGCCACCGGCCCGGTACCCGGCATCCTGCGCCGGTGCCGACCCAGCGCGGAACACACTCCCCTGCTCCGGAACGCCACCCGCCCGGGACGCAGCGGCCTGCCCCGGCGTCCCCCCATTCTCGAACACACTCCCCCGTTCCGGGGCACCTCCCGCCCGGTACGCAGCGTCCCGCCCCGGCGTCCCCCCACCGTCGAACACACTCCCCTGCTCCGGAACGCCACCCGCCCGGGACACGACGCCCTGCCCCGGCGTCCCCCCACCCTCGAACACACTCCCCCGTTCCGGGGCACCTCCCGCCCGGAACGCCATGCCGGGCGCCTCGGTCGTTCCGGCGTGGGGCGGGAGGTGCGGGGTTCCTGCCTGGCCGGGGGCGGTGGGGTGCGGCTCGGGGGTGGGCGGCGGTCCGGAAGCGAGGCGTTCCTGTCGCAGCCTCGTCGCCCGGTCGTCGGCCGAACGGCGGTCCAGCTCCGCCATGCGGGCCCTGATCTCGGCGCAGCGCGCGGTGGCGCGGGCGTGGTCGTCGCGGGCCCAGGCGAGGTCGAGGCGCAGGGCGTCGGCCTCGGCCCGGCCGACGGCGGCGGCCAGGGACCGGCCCAGCTCCACCTGCCGCTCCGCCGCGTACCGCTGCTCACGGAGCATGACGTCCAGCCGGTCGCCGAGGGCGTCCCGGCCGCCGGGACGGCTGTCGTAGGCCAGCAGCGCGGCCGTGTGCAGCGCCCGCGCCCCCTCCGTCTCGGCGCTGGCGGCCTCCGGGCCGTACTCGCCCGCGAGGTCCTGCAGGAGCGCCTCCACCACGTCCCAGGGCGGCACCTCACGCCCGTCGAGGCAGGCCCGCATGCCGTCCGGGTCGCGCTGCCAGAACACCCCGCACCAGCCGCCGCCCTGATCGAGGCGCGCCGTCAGGCCGTTCAGGTAGTTCGCGAACTCCCGTACCCGAGCCGGGAGTTGTTCCACAGTCATGCCCAACTCCCGCCAGACCGGAGCACTCCGGTCCGTAGGCAACACCAGTCGTGTTACGGGGGCGCTACGGGGAGTTTTCCGGCCGAACGCAGAGTACGCCCGCCCTGCCGGAACGTGACGTGCGAACGCTCACGCGGCGACCGGCGCGCACAGCCCGGCCAGCTCGTCCATCGACAGACCGAGCACGCGCGCCAGCGCGGCCACCGTGAAGAACGCCGGCGTCGGCGCCCGGCCGGTCTCGATCTTCCGCAGCGTCTCCGCGGAGACGCCGGCGCTCGCCGCGATCTCCGCCATGCTGCGGTCGCCGCGCGCCTCGCGGAGCAGGCGCCCGAGCCGCTCGCCGCGCTCGCGCTCTTCAGGGGTCAGTGGGGTGCGCACCATGCGACCATTCTAATACCGGTATAGTAATTGGCGCGATGGCTCTGGAGCCGTCCTCAGGTGCCGCACCACACCAGGCACCCCCGCACCACGCGCCTGCACATGCCCACCGAAGATATCCATGCCAACCTGACATAAGCGCACCATGTCCGGGTTACCCGACTCCGGTACGTCGTCAGCGAAGGTACGGTACCGATGACCAGCGGCTTCTTCCCGGAAGGTCCGGAGGGGGACCCCTTCGGCGAATTCCTCGCCCGATTCTTCGGCGGCCCGCGTCCAGGACCCCGCCAGATCAACATCGGCCAACTGCTCAGCCAACCGGCCAGGGAACTCGTCCGCGGCGCCGCCCAGTACGCCGCCGAGCACGGCAGCCGGGACCTCGACACCCAGCACCTGCTGCGCGCCGCGGTCTCCGCCGAGCCGACCCGGAGCCTGCTGAGCCGGGCCGGGGCTGACCCCGACTCCCTGGCCACGGAGATCGACGAGCGCTCAGGGCCCGTCCAGCACCCGCCGGGCGAGGTCCCCCCGCCGACCTCGCTGTCCCTCACCCCGGCCGCCAAACGCGCCCTGCTGGACGCCCACGACCTGGCCCGGGCCCGGGGAGCGGGCTACATCGGCCCCGAGCACGTGCTCAGCGCCCTCGCGGCGAACCCCGACTCGGCAGCCGGGCACATCCTGAACTCGGCGCGCTTCGGCGCCGGCCTGCCGCCGGAGGCGCAGGACACCGCGCAGCGGCCCGAGCGGCCCCGCTCCGTTGACACCCCGACGCTGGACAAGTACGGCCGCGACCTCACCGACCTCGCCCGTCAGGGCCGGATCGACCCGGTCATCGGACGGGAGGAGGAAATCGAGCAGACCATCGAGGTGCTCTCCCGGCGCGGCAAGAACAACCCGGTGCTGATCGGCGACGCGGGCGTCGGCAAGACGGCCGTCGTGGAGGGCCTCGCGCAGCGGATCGCCGACGGCGACGTCCCGGACGTACTGAGCGGGCGGCGGGTCGTCACGCTCGATCTGACCGGCGTCGTCGCGGGCACCCGCTACCGGGGCGACTTCGAGGAGCGCATGACCAACATCGTGGGCGAGATCCGCGCCCACTCCGACCGGCTGATCGTCTTCATCGACGAACTGCACACCGTCGTCGGCGCCGGGGGCGGCGGCGAGGGCGGTTCGATGGACGCCGGGAACATCCTCAAGCCGGCCCTGGCGCGCGGCGAGCTGCACATCGTGGGCGCCACCACGCTGGAGGAGTACCGGCGGATCGAGAAGGACGCGGCGCTCTCCCGCCGCTTCCAGCCGATCCTGGTGCCCGAGCCGACCCCCGCGGACGCGATCGAGATCCTGCGCGGCCTCCAGGACCGCTACGAGGCCCACCACCAGGTCCGTTACAGCGACGAGGCCCTGGTCGCGGCCGTGGAGCTGTCCGACCGCTACCTCACCGACCGCCGGCTGCCGGACAAGGCGATCGACCTGATCGACCAGGCGGGCGCCCGGGTGCGGCTGCGCTCGCGCACCAAGGGCACGGACGTGCGGGCCATGGAGCGCGAGGTCGAGCAGCTGGCCCGGGACAAGGACCAGGCCGTCGCGGACGAGAGCTACGAGCAGGCCACCCAACTGCGGGACCGGATCGTGGAGTTGAAGCAGCGGATCGCGGACGCCGCCGGGGACGGCGCGGCCGACGAGGGACAGAACCTCCAGGTGACCGCCGAGGCCGTCGCCGAGGTCGTGTCCCGGCTGACCGGTATCCCGGTGGCCAGTCTGACCGAGGAGGAGAAGGACCGGCTGCTGGGCCTCGAACAGCATCTGCACGAGCGGGTCGTCGGCCAGGACGAGGCCGTGCGGGTGGTCTCCGACGCCGTCATGCGCTCGCGGGCCGGGCTCGCCAGCCCGGACC
Organism: Streptomyces sp. NPDC003635; assembly: GCF_053587635.1. Taxonomy (NCBI): domain Bacteria; kingdom Bacillati; phylum Actinomycetota; class Actinomycetes; order Kitasatosporales; family Streptomycetaceae; genus Streptomyces; species Streptomyces sp. NPDC003635. The sequence continues at coordinate 22,164 of NZ_JBSFOK010000016.1, forward strand.
GGCCGATCGGCAGCTTCCTCTTCCTCGGCCCGACCGGCGTGGGCAAGACGGAGCTGGCCAGGGCGCTGGCGGAGGCGCTGTTCGGCAGCGAGGAACGCATGGTCCGGCTCGACATGAGCGAGTACCAGGAGCGGCACACCGTCAGCCGGCTGGTGGGCGCCCCGCCCGGCTACGTCGGCCACGAGGAGGCGGGACAGCTCACCGAGGTGGTGCGCAGGCATCCGTACTCGCTGCTGTTGCTGGACGAGGTGGAGAAGGCGCACCCGGACGTCTTCAACATCCTGCTCCAGGTCCTGGACGACGGCCGGCTGACCGATTCCCAGGGCCGCACGGTCGACTTCACCAACACCGTCATCGTCATGACGAGCAACCTCGGCTCGGAGGCGATCACCCGGCGCGGGGCCGGGATCGGCTTCGGCGCGGGCGGGGACGAGGCGGACGAGGAGGCCCGGCGGGAGCGGATCCTGCGGCCGCTGCGGGAGCACTTCCGGCCCGAGTTCCTCAACCGGATCGACGAGATCGTGGTGTTCCGCCAGCTCGACCCGGAGCAGCTGCGGCGGATCACGAATCTGCTGCTGGACCGGACGCGCCGGCTCATGCACGCGCAGGACGTCACGGTCGAGTTCACCGACCGCGCGGTGGACTGGCTCGCCGAGCGCGGCTACCAGCCCGAGTACGGCGCCCGCCCGCTGCGTCGCACCATCCAGCGCGAGGTGGACAACCAGCTCTCGCGGCTGCTGCTGGACGGCCGGGTCGCGGCGGGCGGGCAGGTGACGGTGGACCTCGAGGACGGGCGTCTGGTGTTCCGCGCGCAAGAGGCCATGCCCGCCCCCGAGTTGTGACTACGGCGCCGGGCGCACGACCATCGCCGAGCCGCCGCCCCGGCGGACCTTCTCGGCGGCGGCGAGCCATTTCCCGCCGGGCAGCCGCTGGACGGCGGTCGCCGCACCGATCTCCGGATTCTGCCGGAAGCCGTGCCCGATGGACTCCAGCCGGGTCCTCATCTCACTGCTCCACAGGCCCGGTTCGAGTTCGGTCGTGGTCTGGTTGCGCTGGCTCGCGCGCGGCGCGGCGATGGCGTCGACCAGCGGCAGACCCCGGTCCAGGAAGCCGGTGAGGGTCTGCAGCACGGTGGTGATGATGGTCGCGCCGCCGGGCGAACCGAGCGCCACCACGGGCCGGTTGTGTCCGTCGAGGACGATCGTCGGGGACATCGAGGAGCGCGGCCGCTTGCCCGGACCGGGCAGGTTCGGGTCGTGCACGGCCGGATTGGCCGGGGTGAAGGAGAAGTCCGTCAGCTCGTTGTTGAGCAGGAAGCCGCGGCCCGGGACCGTGATGCCGCTGCCGCCGGTCTGCTCGATGGTGAGGGTGTACGAGACGACGTTGCCCCACTTGTCGGCGACCGTGAGATGGGTGGTGCTGTCGCCCTCGTACGTCGTCGGGGCCGCCGTACCGCCCGCGCCGCAGGCCGCCGGCTCACGCGGGTCGCCCGGCGCGAGCGGGCTGGTCAGCACCGCGTCGTCCTTGATCAGGCACTCCCGCGAGTCGGCGTACCTCTGCGACAGCAGTTCCTTCGTCGGTACGTCCTCGAAGGCGGGGTCGCCGACCCAGCGCCCCCGGTCCGCGAAGGCGATCCGGCTCGCCTCGACGAAGCGGTGGAGGTACCGGACCTCGCTCGCCTCGGCCAGGTCGGTGCTCTCCAGGATGTTGAGGGCCTCGCCGACGGTCGTGCCGCCGGAGGAGGAGGGCGCCATGGAGTAGACGCCGAGCCCGCGGTAGGAGGTCTTCGTGGGCGCCTGGAGCCTGGTCCGGTAGGCGGCCAGGTCCTCGGCGGTGAGATCGCCGGGCCGGGCCTTCCAGCCGGAGGCGGGGTCCACGGGCGGGTGGTTGACGGTGTCGACGATGTCCCCGGCGAGCTCTCCGCGGTAGAGCGCGCCGGTACCCTTCCTCGCCAGTTCGGCGTAGGTGCGGGCGAGGTCGGGGTTCTTGAACGTGGCTCCGACGACCGGCAGTTCGCCGCCGGGCAGGAACAGCTTCGCGGTGTCCGGGAAGTAGCGGAACCGGGTCTCGTTGGCGGCGGTCTGGGCGCGGAAGGTCTCGTCGACGGTGAACCCGTCCCGGGCGAGCCGCTCCGCGGGCTTCAGCAGCGTGCCGAGGCTTCTGCTCCCCCACTTGTCCAGCGCCCGCTGCCAGGTGGCGGGCGTGCCGGGGGTCCCCACGCTCAGCCCGCTGCTGACCGCCTCGGCGAAGGGGATCGCCGTTCCGTTCTCCAGGAAGAGCCCGGAGTCCGCGCTCAGCGGGGCGGTCTCGCGGCCGTCGATCGTGCGTACCGTGCGGGATTCGGCGTCGTAGTGGACGAAGTAGCCGCCTCCGCCGATGCCCGCGGAGTAGGGCTCGGTGACACCCAGCGCGGCGGCGGTGGCGACGGCCGCGTCGACGGCGTTGCCACCCTTCCTGAGCACCTCGATGCCGGCGGCCGAGGCGTCCGGGTCGACGCTGGCGACGGCGCCGCCGTACCCGACGGCGAGGGGGACCTTCTCGACTCCCGTACTCCCGGCGGTGGGAGGCGCGGCCGCCCCCACCGACACGACGACGGCCGAGACCGCCAGGACCGACAGCTTGCGCACGCCAGGACGACGCATCCGCACCTCCAGTCAGGGACCGTTCACGCAGCCTAGGGGATGGACATGGCCCCGTCAGGAGCACCCGCTACCATGCGCCCCCATGAATGACGACGTGCGCAACATCGTCCTCGGCGTGGTGGCGGCGGCCATCAGCGCGGGACTGGGCTGGATCGCCCGTACTTATCTGTGGCGGCGCAAGCTCCGCCGCAAGCAGACGTTCTTCGGGCTGCCGGAGAACTCGGAGTCCCTGCTCGTCGTCAACCGCGACCCCTCCACCTCCGAGCCGGCGGTGCACCGCTTCGACGTGTTCGCCCTGCTGGAGCTCGCCGCGCTGATCAAGGACTGCGGGGCGCATCTGCAGATGGTGACCCAGGACGGTGTGCAGCAGGGCTTCGGTGAGCGCACCGAGTTCTGTGTGGGCGGTCCGGGGTCCAACCGGCGCATGCTGGCCCACATGTCGGCGATGCTGCCCGGTGTACGCGTCAACATCGATCCCGAACCCGGCCCGGACCGCGGCGCCTTCCAGATCGGCAGCGAACGCTACCGGCTGGAAGCGGGGGTCACCGAGTACGTCCTGCTGGCCCGGCTCACCGCGGGCGAACGGCGCGAGGCGCGTCCGGTGTTCCTCTTCTGCGGGCAGCGGGCCATCACCAACCAGGCCGCCACGCGCTATCTCGCCCGCAACCACGAGCGCCTCGCCCGCAAGCACGGCGGCAACTCCTTCGTCCTGCTGCTGAAGGTCGTCAACTCGCAGGCGTACGGCCCGGACGTGGTGGAGCTGGTGGCGGACGTGACCCGGGCCGCCCAGCAGCCGCTGCCGGCACCGGCGGCCCCGCGCAACGCACACCGCGCCTCCTGAATTCGTTCACAGGCCAACAATCGTTACTCCCACGTAACTTACCGACGGGTTACCTGCGGTAATGGATCGCGGTTACCGTCGGGTCACTTTGCACTGACACGAGTGAGGAGTGACCCGTGGGACATCGCAAGGCCCTGCGTACCACCGCCGTGGGCATCGTCTCGGCGACCCTCGTCGCGGGCATCGGCCCCGTCACCTCGGCGTCGGCGTCGACGGGAGGGGTCCGCTTCGTCGACATCAGCGGAGACGGCGGTACGACGCTCAAGGCGAACGTCGTCACCCCGGCCGGCGCCGACGGTTCGCGCCGCTTCCCGCTGCTGGTGTTCCCCACGAGCTGGGGCACGCCTCAGGTCGAGTACCTCGCTCAGGCCCAGCGGCTGGCGAACTCCGGCTACATCGTGCTCAGTTACAACGTCCGCGGCTTCTGGCAGTCCGGCGGCGAGATAGAAGTGGCCGGACCGCCCGACGTGGCCGACGCCTCCCGGGTGATCGACTGGGCGCTCGCCAACACCCCGGCCGACGCGGCCCGGGTCGGTATGGGCGGGGTGTCGTACGGAGCGGGCATCAGCCTGCTCACCGCCGCCCGGGACGAGCGGGTCAGAGCGGTCGCCGCGCTCAGCGGCTGGGCGGACCTCATCGGCTCGATCTACTCGGGCCGCACCCAGCACACCCAGGCCGCCTCGCTGCTGGACGGGGCGAGCCTGGTCACCGGTCGGCAGAGCGCCGAACTCAGGGAGATCTTCGACGCGTTCCGGTCCTCCGACCTGAGCAAGGAGGACGCGATGATCGCCTGGGGGAAGAAACGTTCAGTCACGACCTACCTGGACCAGCTCAACGCCAACGCCCCCGCCGTGCTGCTCGCCAACGCGTGGGGTGACTCGATCTTCCCGCCCAACCAGTACGCGGACTTCTACGAGAAGCTGACCGGCCCCAAGCGCCTGCAGTTCCGCCCCGGCGACCACGCCACCGCCGAACTGACCGGACTGCTCGGCCTGCCCAACGACGTGTGGACCGACACCGAGCGCTGGTTCGACCACTACCTCAAGGGCGAGGCCAACGGCATCGACCAGGAGCAGCCGGTCCGGCTCAAGTCCCGTTCCACCGGCGGCTACGAGGGCTACCCGGACTGGAAGTCGGTCGGCGCGACCAGCCGGAAGATCGCCCTGGCGGGCTCCACCACGATCCGCGCGAACGTCAACTCCGGTGCGGACGGCGGGCTCGTGGTGCTGTCCGGTCTCCTCGACCAGTTCGTCAAGCTGCCCCCGATGGCGTCCATCCCGCTGCTGCCCCGCCGCTGGGCGGCCGTATGGCAGTCGGAGAAGTACGCCACGACCGGGCGGGTGCGCGGCACGGCCCGGTTGCACACCACCCTCACCCCGACCGAGGAGAGCGGCACCCTCGTCGCCTACCTCTACGACGTGGGGCCGCTCGGCCTCGGCAAGCTGGTCAGCAACGCGCCGTACACCTTCCACGGACGTACGCCCGGAAAGCCGTTCGGCGTCGACCTGGAGCTGTTCTCCACGGCCTACGACGTCCCGGCAGGGCACCGGCTCGCCCTGGTCGTCGACACGGTCGACCCGCTCTACAGCGAGCACAACCCGACCGGCGCGCAGCTGACCTTCTCCTCACCGGCGAACGACCCGAGTTACGTGTCGGTCCCGTTGCGCGAGCAGTGATCTCCGGCTGCCGCCGGGCGGGTATGGCTCTGTGTCTGCTGCCCCCCGCGGTCGAGGGGCCGCGGGGGGATCGAACCCCGGCAGCAGCGTCCCCTGTTCGACCGGCACGGTGCCCTTAGGGGGACGAACCGCTCATCGTAGTCGAGGCTCGGCGTGAGGCACTTCCGGGGCCGTGGGCGGGGCTTGAGGACACACCTGTGGCAGGCGGCATGGGTCGCACTCCCCGCTCAGTGCTTGAGGATCTTGGACAGGAAGTCCCGGGCGCGCGCGCTCTCGGGGGTGGTGAAGAACTCCTCGGGCGCGCGGTCCTCGACGATGCGGCCGTCGGCCATGAAGACCACGCGGTTGGCCGCGGAACGGGCGAAGCCCATCTCATGGGTGACCACGACCATGGTCATTCCCTCGTGGGCCAGTTGACGCATCACCTCGAGGACCTCGTTGATCATCTCGGGGTCGAGCGCCGAGGTCGGCTCGTCGAAGAGCATGACCTTGGGGTCCATCGCGAGGGCGCGGGCGATGGCCACCCGCTGCTGCTGACCGCCGGAGAGCTGGGCCGGGAACTTGTCGGCCTGGTCGGCGAGTCCCACCCGGTCCAGGAGTTCCCGGGAGCGCTTGTCCGCCTGCTCCTTCTTGCGTCCGCGGACCTTGACCTGGCCCAGCGAGATGTTCTGCAGCACGGTCTTGTGGGCGAAGAGGTTGAAGGACTGGAAGACCATGCCGACGTCGGCGCGCAGGCGCGCGAGGGGCTTGCCCTCGTCGGGCAGGGGCTGCCCGTCGAGCAGGATCGTGCCGGAGTGGATGGTCTCCAGCCGGTTGATCGCCCTGCACAGGGTCGACTTGCCCGACCCCGAAGGGCCGATGACGACGACCACCTCCCCCTTGCCGACGATGAGGTTGATGTCCTGGAGGACGTGCAGCTCACCGAAGTACTTGTTGACGTCACGCAGCTCGATCAGCGGATCGACGACCATGCCCAGCCCCACTCACTCTCAGCTGTGTCGTGGTTGCCGCAAACTACCCAGATAAGACGGGCGTTAACTGACGACACGCACTTTTCGGGCATAAGCCGTATTTAAACCGCAGCTCAGGCCACTGATTCACGCCTCCGCGACTTCGGCGTAGAGCTGCGACAGCTCCGGCACGCCACTGGAGGCCCATTCGTGCCCGGAGGCGACGACATCGAACTCGCGGCCCGAGGAGAGCCGTACGACAGGTTGGCCGTTGGGCCAGATCTCCCACTGCGCGCCCGGGACCGTGCGCACGATGACCGTGCCGAGGTAGAGGCCGGCGTCGTTGCCCAGCCAGGGCAGCACCTCCTCGTCGTCCCGCCAGCGTGGAAGCAGCTGGTCGAGGGCCTCCAGCGAGGCCGCGGAGTCGTCGAGACGGACCCCCTCCAGGGTCGCCTGGGAACGCAGCAGATCGCACTCGGAGAGCAGCTCCGCGATGCCCTCGTGGCTGTCGTCACCGTCGGAGAACACCGCGACACCGAAGGCAGGACCGCGCCGTTTGCGCCAACCGCCGAGGAAAGGGATGTTCATACGCTCAGCCTCGCACCGACCATGCCACCGGCACCACCGGCACGCGGGAACCAGCCACCCGGAAACCTCTTGCCAAAGCTTATTCATTCTCCGTAGAGTTCATCAGGTCATGAGTTCAACGTATGTTGACTTTGGCCTTCCGGGAGGCGGGGACCCGTGCGGAAGATCCAATTCCAGGTGAACGAGGGCGGATTGGCCGCCCCTTCCGCCCAACGTCGCACAACGTTCTCCGCCATTACCACGCCGTTCCGGACCGTGACGCACGCCGGCCATGCCACCCCGCGTCGGACAGGTCCTGACGGGCCCCCTGCCGACCGTGCTCAGCGCTCTCGCCGGACTCCCACCGACCCCGCTCCCAGCGTCGTGAGCGGGCCCCGTCCGCGGGCGGCGCGAACGCTGCCGCCCCTCATCGAAGGGAACACGGACATGCCCGAAGAGACGAAGGTCATCCGAATCCACCTGGAGCCGAGCCCGGACGGCGTCACGCTCAGCGCGGTCAGCGCCGCCTCGGCCACCGCGCCCAGCGAGACCCTCCTGCTGGAAGCCACCAACATCACGGAGCCGACGGTCATCGAGGTCGAGGTCTGACCCCACTGCCGCGGCCGCGCGAACCGAGGCACGGCGAAACCCCCCGGGCTCGTAGAGGGACGGGTCCGCGGAAGAGCGCTCGAGGGAACCCCGGGGCCGCCGAGGGAGCGGATTCGGGGCGAGCGCTGCACGGCCTTCCCGGCCCGTGAGGGACGGGCCGGGAAAGGCCGCGCGAACGCCGGGCGCGGCGCGACCTTGCACCGCCCCCGGGCCGGAACAGGAGAGGAGACCGCGATGGGGGAGACGATCGGCTCGGGTGGTGCGGACACGGACCTCGCTCCGCGGTTGCAGGTACCCCGGACTCCCGCGAGCGGCTGGAGCACCTCCGGCGACACCGGAGTGACGCGGCACCTCCTCTACGGCGACCCCGTTCGGTGTCGAGGCGTGCTGCGACGAGCCGTCCTCCAGGGTGTGTGCCCGACTCCGCGCAACGCGAGGGGCCGTGGCGAGCGCCCGGCCCACGGCCGACCGGAGGTGCACTCATGAGCGTCCACCGTCATGTCCAGTGGCGCCGGGATCCGGACGGCGCCGCCTACCGCACCCAGCGGTCGTTTCCCGCCGGACCGGCCCGCTCGACCGTGCTGCTCGCCGGTCCCGGCACGGTCTCCGCTCTCGACGGCGAGGGCCGCGACGACCTCCTGCTGGACCGCCTGACGGAACGTCTGGTGGCCATGGGGGCACAGGTGTTGCAGTGCGACATGCCTGCCCCTGACCTCCTCGCGCCCACCTCGGCGACCGATGAGCTCAGACGCGCGGGGCGGCTCGCAGGCCTGCTGGACGGCAACCGGCATCTGATGACCGGCCCGCTCGTCCTGGTGGGCTTCTCGCTCGGCGGCCAGGCACTGCTGCGGCTCCTGGAGTCCGGCGCGCCTCCGCGCGCGGACCGAGTCGTCCTGATCGGCACGATCGTGGAGACGGACACCTTCCTGGCCTCGCGGATTCCCCTGATCGAGCTGATCTACGGCGGTTTCGACCTGGTCGGCTATCTGACCGAGGGTGCCGACGACGAACTTCCGCCGGTGGTGTTCGAGCCGGCCATGTACGCCGACTGGTCCGCCCGCCGACTGATCGGCACCCACTCGCCCGCGGTCCGGGTCCATGTGCTCGAAGGGCTCGGTCACACCCTGCATCCCTGCGGGCCCGGACCGGCGCGCGACCCGCTGCCGGTCCTCACCTCGCTCGTCGGCGTCGGTACATGACGTCACGTCAGTTCGCGGCACCCCAGGAAGGGGAAGCAGATGCCCGCCAGTGAGACCCTCCCCGGTCGGCAGGACGCAGGCGCCGACGGCCACCTCGCCGTCGGCGGGCTCCACCGGCCGGGCCCCACGACACGGGCTCTGCACCAGTTGCTCGGCCTCCAGACCGGCAGCGCCATCTGCGACGTCGTCTGCGGCACCGGGCGACTGGCACTGTCGTTCGCGGACGAGTACCCGGACCGACTGGTGGGTGTCGACGAGGACCCCGCGTCGCTGGAAGCCTTCCGGCGACGCGCCGCGCGGCGGTCGGCCGCGGTGCGGACGGTGCGGGCGGCGGCCGAGGAACTCCCCTTCCCTGACGCCTCGTTCGACCTGGTCGTGTCCGGGCTCGCCGCGCACCGCTTCGGCGACGTGCCGAAGGCCGTCCGCGAGATGACTCGGTTGCTGCGCCCCGGTGGGCGACTGGCGGTGATCGACCTGGAGGGCCACGCGGACCCTGCGATCGACGCGTTGGGGCAGGAGCTGGAGAGTCTGCGCGATCCCGGACATCGTCGCAGCCATCTCGTCGAGAGCTGGGTGGGATTCTTCCGGGGCGCCGGGCTCGAGCTCGTGGCCGCACGCGGCGGCCAGGTGGAGAGCCCGGCCGGGACGCCGGTGAGACGCTGGTGCGAGACCGCCGCTCACAGCACCGGTGCGGCGGCGATCCGCCACCGGCTCGCCGGGGCGCCGGCGGCCCACCGCGAGGCGCTGGGGATCCGGCGGTGCGGTGAGGAGTTCTTCGTCCCCGTACGGACCTGCTTGGTGATCGGCGTCAAGCCACTGGGCGGGGTGGGCTGACATGCCGATCATCAGGCTGTTCTCACCCGACGCGAGCCCCGGCCGCGCCGTCCTGGAGCAACTCGCCTGCGACGTCACGGAGTTGTTGGGGCTGCCCGCCGGTCGGTGCTGGGTGTGGTGGCAGCGGCTGGAGCCGGGGACCTATCACCGGCCCGAGTGGCGTGCCCAGGACGTCCGCCCGGCCCCGGTCGGGTTCGTGGTGTGCAGGGAGAGTTTCGCCCACGACCAACTGCGCGCGCTGGTGCTGCTCGTCCAGGAGCGGCTCGCGGAACTGCTCCGGGTGCCGGCGGACGAGATCTTCCTGACCGTGCAGCGGGCCGTCACCGGTGAGTTGCTGGTCCGGGACGAGGTGTGGTTCGCGCATCTGGAGGAGCCCCGGCCGGGCGCCGTGACCGACCTGGTGCCGATCGGGCGCGTGCACACCGACCGTGCCGACCTCTCCGACGACTACTGGGGCGACGTGACCTCGGTGATCCGGCTGGACGCCCAGCGGTTCACCCCCGAGGCGCTGCTGGGCCTGGACGCCTTCTCCCATCTGGAGGTCGTCTTCCACTTCCACCGGGTGGCGCCGGAGAGGATCCACACCGGGGCCCGCCATCCGCGCGGCAACCCCGACTGGCCGCGGGCCGGGATCTTCGCCCAGCGCGCCAAGAACCGCCCCAACCGCATCGGGGTCTCGCGCTGCAAGCTGCTGAAGGTGGACGGGCTCGGCGTCCATGTGCGGGGCCTGGACGCCGTGGACGGGACGCCGGTCCTCGATCTCAAACCGCACCTGACGCAGTTCGGCCCGCGCGAGGCCGTCGTACAGCCCGCGTGGGTCGACGAGTTGATGCGGGACTACTACTGATCCTCCGCCGCCCACTGAACCTCCGACGATCGGAGCCGGCATGAAGAGGCCCGCCGAGCGGGAGCGGTTGCCCCGCAGCGCGCTCGCGCTGCTGGCAGCGGTGTTCGTGGACGCGCTCGGCAGCGGGCTCTACCTGGCGGTGTCCGTCGTCTTCCTCACCCGCTACCTGCAGCTGGGCAGCTCCGAGGTGGGGCTCGGTCTGGGCGTCGCGGGCGCGGTGTCCTTCGCACTGCTGGTGCCCACCGGGATCCTCGCGGACCGGGCGGGGCCGCGTCGGACGCTGATCGCCGCGCATCTGACCCGGGCGGCGCTGCTGGCGTGCTTCCCGTTCGCGTCCTCCTTCGGCTCCTTCCTGCTCGTGGTCTCCCTGCTCGCGGTGGCCGACCGCGCCGCCGCGCCGCTGGTGCAGGGGATGTTCGGGGCCGCCGTGGACGCCGGGCGGCGGGTGCGCGCCATGGGGATGGCGCGGTCGCTGCAGAACCTGGGGCTCACGCTCGGCGGTCTCGCGGCCGCCGGGGCGCTGCTGTGGGACAGCGACGGGGTCTATCTGACCGTCGTGTACGTCAACGCGCTCTCGTTCGTGCTGGCCGCCGTCGTGGTGACCCGACTGCGGACGGGCGGTGCCGGCGGGGGCCGGCCGCTGCCGTGGAAGCGGCGGCTCACGGTCCTGCGGGACCGCCGGTTCACCATGCTGACCTGCCTGAACTCCGTGGCGAGCCTGCATGTGACGGTGCTGACCGTCGGCATCCCGCTGTGGGTGCTGGCCCACGACGACCTGCCCCGGTCCGTCATCGCCTGGACGCTGGTGCTCAACACGGCCGTCGTGGTGCTCTTCCAGGTGCGCGCGACCCGCGGCATCGAGTCCGCCGAGGACGGCGGCCGCGCGCTGCGGCTGAGCGGGCTGCTGCTCGCCGTGTGCTGCTGCGCGCTGGCCGCCACCGGGGCACTGCCGACGGCCGCGGCGGTGACGGTGCTGCTCGGCGCGGTGGCGTTCCAGGCGTTCGCGGAGATGTACCAGCAGGCGGCCGCCTGGGCGATCTCCTACGACCTCGCGCCTCAGGACCGGCGCCAGGTCTATCTGGCCTTCTTCAGTCTGGGCAACGCCGCCCGCAACACCTACGGTCCGCTCGTCGTCACGTTTCTCGTGGTGGAGCCCGGCGCAGTGGGCTGGCTGCTCCTCGGCGCCCTGGCCCTCGGCTCCGGTGCCTGGGCGGCGCGGGCAGGCCGGCCGTCCGCCGTTTCCGGTGCGCCGACCGCACCGGCCGTATCGCTGACCCATGTCCAAGGAGAGACCCATGGCACCCACCCCTGAACAATCCGTGATCATCGTCGGAGCAGGCCCGACCGGCCTCGCGCTGGCCTGTGAACTGGCCGCCGCCGGAGTCGCCTGCACCGTCCTGGAGCGCCGTACCGAGTCGTCCGGGCAGTCCAGGGCCATGGCCCTGTACCCGAGGACGCTGGAGGTGCTCGATCTGCGCGGGCACGCCGCCTCGCTCACCGCGGTGGGCCGGCCGGTCGGCCGGATGCTGCCGGCACAGGGCGCCGCCATCGACTTCACCGCGATCGACAGTCCCTTTCCGGCCTTGTACGTGGTCCCGCAGAGCCGCACCGAGGAGGCGCTGCAGCAGCGCGCGATCGACCTTGGGGTGATCGTGCAGCGCGGGGCCGAGGTGTTCGGCCTGGAGCAGGACGCCACCGGGGTACGGCTGCAGGTGCGCACCGAGTCCGGTGAGTGGGAGGAGTCCGCCGACTACGTGGTGGGCTGCGACGGCGCGCACAGCGCGGTGCGCGAGCTGTCGGGGATCGCCTTCCGCGGCCGTACGTACGACATCGCGCCGATCCTGGCGGACGTACGCCTGGAGACACCGCCGCCGGAGGACGTGACGATCCTGACCGGGCGCGGCGCGATGATGGTGTCGGTGCCGTTCGGGGACGGGTTCTACCGGGTCGCGGTGGGGCACCGGGACCACCCGTGGACGCGCGACGAGGTGACGCTTGAGGAGCTGTCGGAGCGGCTGACGGAGGTGCTCGGCTTCGACCCGAAGCCGCACGATCCGCGGTGGCTGGCCCGGTTCAAGATCCACCAGCGGCTCGCCGACCAGTACCGCACCGGCCGGGTGCTGCTGGCGGGCGACGCGGCGCATCTGCACTCGCCGCTCGGCGGGCAGGGCCTCAACCTCGGTATCCAGGACGCCGTCAACCTCGGCTGGAAGCTGGCGGCCACGCTCCAGGGCTGGGCGCCGGCCGGGCTGCTCGACACCTACCAGAGCGAGCGCCGGCCGCAGGCGCAGCGGATCCTGAAGGCCACCGACCACGCGACGCGGATGGCCACCCACCCCTCACCGGTGGTGACGGGGCTGCGCCGGATGGTGCTGGCGCGGCTCCTCGGGCGGCGCCGGATCCAGAAGTTCGCGGGCGAGGCGATCTCCGGGCTGCGGGCCGGGTACGCCGGGCGGGGCCGTCCCACCGCCCTGGGCGGCGCCCGGCTGCGCCCCGGACAGCGGGTGCCGGACCTGGCGGTCCCGCAGGCGGAAGGAGCGCCGGTGCGGCTCTACGAGCTCATGCGTGACGGAAGGTTCCTGCTGCTCGACGTGAGCGCGGACGGCGCCGCCGCCGAACTCGCCGAAGCCTGGGGCTCCCGGGTCTGCCCGGTCCGGGTCGACGGACCGCTCCCCCAACTCGCGGGTGTCAGCACGGTGTTGGTCCGCCCGGACGGCTACGCTGCCTGGGTGGACAGCACCTCGTCGCCCGCCGGCCGGCAGCAGCGCGTACGGCAGGCGCTGCACCGCTGGTGCGGCACCGAGGGCCCGGCCCCGCAGCGCCGGCCGGCCGCCGCCACCGCCGCGCCGGCCCGTCCGGCCCAGGGGGAACAGGCCGGGACACCCGACACGGAGCCCGCCCGCGCCGAGCACACGTGACGAGAGGACACCGTGGAGGACCCCCTCAGCCCGGCCGGACCTCTCGACCCGCGTTCCGCGCGGCGGGCCACCGCCGCGCGGGCACGCGCACGCACAGGACGCAGAAAGGCTCGTCGCCATGGCACAACAGCTGCTGTCGACGCGTTCCCAGCGCACACGCGAGGCCATACTGCGCGCGGCGCGGATGCACTTCGCGGCCGACGGTTACCAGCGGTCGACGATACGGGCCATCGCCGCGACGGCGTCCATCGACCCGTCCATGGTCATGCGCTACTTCGGCAGCAAGGAGCAGCTCTTCGACGCGGCGCTCGACGTGGACCTCGGTTTACCGGACTTCACGGGCACGCCCACGGAGCTGCTGCCGCGGGAGCTGATCACGCACTTCCTCGCGCCGTGGGAGGACGACCTGGACGAGGGGTCGATGCGGTTGCTGCTGCGCTGCGCGGCGACCAACGAGCGGGCCGCCGAGCATCTGCGGCAGATGCTGCACGAACAGTTCACCAGCAGTCTGCGCGGCGCCCTGGGCGCGGAACGGGCGACGGCCTGCAGCGGGATACTCGCGGCGCAGTTGCTGGGCGTGGCCTTCACGCGCTACGTCCTGCGGCTCCGGCCGATCGCCGATCTCCCGGTGACGGCGCTGGCCGAGCTGATCGCCCCCTCGATGCGAACAGTTCTGGCGGCGGAGTGAACAGGAACGGTCGGAGTAAGGAAGAACCCAAGACTCCGTATGTTCATGGCCTCAGGATGTCCCACCTGATAAGATATTTTCACTGTACAGTGAATTACTCGTTCCGAAGCTCCCCATCCAGAGTGCAGTGATCTCATGACTTCCAGGCGTTCCAACGGTTCCGCTTCCGCCCCGGGGGAGCCTGAGAGGACCGGTTCCAACGACGTTCCGCCGGCCCGGCGGACGCGGCCGAAGCGCGCCCGCAGCGGACGCCGCCCCGGCGACAGCGGGACCAGGGAACAGATCCTGGAATCTGCGCTCCATCTCTTCGCCGACCGCGGGTACGCCCGGACGACCATCCGCGCCATCGCCGAGCGGGCGGGCGTGGACCCGGCCTTGGTGCACCACTTCTTCACCAACAAGGAGGGGGTGTTCGACGCCGCGGTCAACTCGTCCTTCAGCGTCTCGGCCGCCTTCGACGGCATGCCGATTGCCGATAACGCCACCTCGGAGGCGACCTGGCTCGCCCACACCTACTTCTCCTTCTGGGAGAACGAGCACACGCGCTACGCCATGACCGCCATCTACCGCGCGGGACTTGCTGACAGCGTCACGTCGGACGTGCTCAGGTACCGGATCGAGGCGAGCACCAAGGCCTGGACGAATTCGACGGGCTACAAGGAGGTGGCGGACTCCGAAGCCCGCGCGGCACTGGCCTCGGCCCACATCATCGGGCTGGCCATCCTGCGCTACGTCCTGAAGGTCCAGCCCCTGGCGGACATGGAGTACGACGAGTTCATCTCCTGGGTGGTACCGGCCCTCGAACTGCGTCTGTCCGTCAACCTGGAGCCCCGTATGCCGGGTGAGCGCGTGGAAGGCTAGGCCCTGTCGGACCCTTCCCGCCCGCCCGAAGGACGGGAAGGGTCCGCGGGCCCAGTCCCCCCAGCCGTCGCACAGGGCAACACACGGGCCCGGAAGGCCCCCGAGGGCCCTCCGGGTCGATTCGATTCGTGGGTTCCGCGCGCTGCCGTGCTGCAGGAGGCCGCGTCAGACGCCGTCGCGCCAGACGGCCTTCACGGCCATCATGGCGACGCCCGGCCCGACCGCCAGCAGCAGTCCGCGCGCTCCGTCGGCAGGCGGTTTGGCGAAGGTCCGCTCCAGCACCTCCAGCGCGGAGACGGAACCGACATTGCCCACGTCGCGCAGGGAGTCACGGGTCAGGCCGAACAACATGGGTGGTCCACCCAGACCTGCGGCGAGGGTGTCGATGATCTTAGGGCCCCCCGTGTGCGAGACGACGAACTCCGGGGCGCCGTCGTCGTCGGCCGGCGCCGAGACATCCAGCCAGTCGTTCAGCCTCGGCAGAACACCCCGGATCGCGTTCAGCAACTCCGGCGAGTTGTATCCGTGGAGCCCGTCGCCCGACGTACGGGTGCCGACCACGTCCTGACTGCCGGCGTGCAGACACTCCCAGGAACTGATGAGTTCCATGCGCGGGCCGTTCGCCTGGCCGCGTACTACGCAGGCGCCGGCCGCGTCGCCGAAGAGACCCTTGAAGATCATCCCGTCCATTCCGGTGTCCACGGGGTTGAGGTAGTAGCTGAACACGTCGGCGCAGACCACGAGGACCGTGGCAGCCGGACGGGCGGCGACCAGCTCCATGGCGGTGGAGATGCCGAACACCCCACCGCAGCAGCCGACCTGGGTCACGGCTATCCGCCTGACGGACGGACGCAGCTCCAGCCGCTGCACCAGCCGGACATCGAGGCCGGGCATGGTGTGTCCGGTTGCGCTGGTCACCACCACGGCGTCGACGTCGCCGGGCGCCACGCCGGCCTCCCGCAGCGCACCCAGGGCCGCCCTCTCGGCCAGCTCCAGGGAGTCGTGCAGGTGGTCGCGGGTCTGCTGGGCGAGCGAGTGCGGCGTGGCCAGCCGCTCGCCAGGGGGACGGGTGTACCAGCGCGTCTGCACGGTGGTGGCGCGGATGGCCCGGCAGACGGACTCGAGCCGCGGATGGTCCGGGTACAACTCAACTATCTGTTCGACGAGTTCGTCGGTTGTGACCTGATAGCGGGGCAGCGCGACAACGGGCGCGGTGACGACGGTCACGAGATCTCCAAAGCGGTGGAAAGCCAACTGTTGAAGGAGGCGCTGATCACGTCCAGCCCGGCGGTTGGGCACCCGAACGACGTCGCAGTCGCCGCTTGTTGGCTCAAGCCATGGAAATTTGCGCATGCCGAACACTCCCCCCGGTGTCTGACGGTGCTGTCCTTCGCAGGCGCCTGATAGGCGCTACTCGCCGAGGGCGCACACGACGAACGGGCGCGCGCGGCGGCACAGAGCCTGTGCAGAAACGTTGCGTCAGAGGCCTTCTGCTACCGGTGGCTTCCCGGGCTGGCCTCTGAATTCGAAGGTACGCGGGCGGAGTTGACTCCAACTAGAGCGAAATTCAACGCGCATGGAATTCAATCCGGGCGGACAGCCGAGACACCGGCCGCGGACAGCCGCTTGCACCGGCCACCGGGTTCACACCGAGAAAGGGCCGACCGCCATGCACGCACCACCGCACCACGCGGACCCCGACCCCTGGACCGAGCGCGCGGCCTGCCGCGACACCGACCCCGAGACCTTCTTCCCGCTCCCCGGAGCCTCCGGCGGCCTCGACCGGGAGGCCATCGCCAAACGACTGTGCGGGCGCTGCCCGGTGGCCCGGGAGTGTCTGCGCGAGGCACTGGTGCGCGACGAGGGCGCCGGGATCTGGGGCGGGTTCAACGCGCGGGAACGACGTGAGCTGCTGCGTGTCGCCGGCACGCTGGAGTCCACCGGAGCGGAACTGGCCGCGTACCTGGCGGGCGGCGGGCGCAGGCTGAGCGCGACGCCCCGGGAGCGACCGGCGTACGTGTGGTACCTGCGTCGGCACGGCTGGACTCCGCGCCGCATCGCGGGCGCCCTCGGCATCAGCTTCGGACAGGTCCAACAGGCTTGGCAACTGGCCGAGTTGGCGTCCTCATGCACACGCGGTCCGGTGAGCGGCATGCCGACGCCCCGGGCACCGCGCAAGCGGGTGCGCCGGTCCGCCGGGGAGCAGGGGGTGGTCGGCGTCGAACGCCCCGAGATACGGAGCGGCGTGACGGCCCTCGGCCGTACGCCGCTCTCCGGCTACGCCACCCGAGGCCGAGCCACGACCCCGGCACGCCCCCCGATCCCACCCGCCGGAGGCCACCCGGCGGGGCCGGTACCTACGGACCGCACCCGGTCAGCCCTTACGGGGGAAGGCCGGGCAACTGCGGGGGCCGCAGGGGGTACGCGGGGGGCGGCGCCGGTGGAGGGGCGGCGGGCCACGACGGGCGGTGCGCGGGGCGCGGTGCCGGTCGAGGGGCGGCGGGCCATAACGGGCGCCACGCGGAGCGCGATGCCGACGGACGGACGGCGGGCCACAACGGGCGCCACGCGGAGCGCGATGCCGACGGAGGAGCGGCGGCTGCCCGGCGGGACGTCCGCCATCCCGCCACGCGGACCCCTCGCCCCCGACGGGCGGCGGGCCACGAATCCCGTGGTCACGAACCCGCCACGCGGCCCTCTCGCCCCCGCCGGTCGGCGAGCGACGAACCCCGTGCCGACGAACCCGCCACGCGGCCCTCTCTCCCCCGCCGGTCGGCGAGCGCAGGGGGCGATCCCCGCTCAGCCTGCCCGTGGACCGGTCGCCAGTGACGACCGGCGCATGCCGGGGCCCGCCGCGGGTGACCCTTCCCACGCGCCGCTGACCGCCGACGGTCGGCGTGCACGCGGGCCGGCCCCCGCGCAGCCGGGCCGCGGACCGCTCACCCCTGACGGACAGCGCACCCCGGGCGCCACCCGGAACCCTTCCTACGCGCCGCCCGCCCCCGACGGACAGCACACCCCCATCCCCCGCGCCCCTGCCCCCACCCCGCTCACCCCCGACGGCCGACGCACCCCGGCCCCCACCTCGCTCGCCCCGGAGGGTCAGCGCACGCGTCGGCCACTCCCCCCGACCCCCACCCCGGCCCCCACCCCCCGCGACCGTGCCCACACCCCGGTCGACCCGGAGGGTCCGCGCGTCGCTCGGCCCCTCCCCCTGAACCCTTCTCCCGAGCCGCTCGGGTGGGAGGCGCGGCGGGAGGTCGGGGTGGTGTCGGCGGATCGGATGCGGGCGTTGCTCGCGTTGAAGGCCCGGCGGTTGCCGGAGAGGCCCCGGGTGACGTTGACCAGCGGGTCCGCACAAACCTTCGTGGCTCCGGGCAGTCCGCGGATCACCATCACCATCCGGCCCGTTCCGGGGAACCCCCGCGGCGGGACGTCATGAGCGCCGCGAGCGCGCTTGACGCGCGCCGGCTCGCCGGGACCGTCGTCACGGACGACGGCGCCGAGATCGTCGTATACGCGCATGGGTCACCGGACGCCGAGGCCACCGTGCTGCTGTCGCACGGGTGGACCATGTCGGCGATCGACTGGCGGCCGATCATCGACGCGCTGACCCGGCCGCGGCCCGGGTTTCCCGCCCTGCGCGCGGTCACCTACGACCAGCGCGGGCACGGCCGGTCCACGCGGGGAACCGCGCCGTTGGACATGGCGTTGCTCGGGCAGGACCTCGACCTCGTGCTGCGCCGGGCGACCGCGCCGCAGGACGGGCCCGTCCTGCTCGTCGGACACTCCATGGGCGGTATGGCCGTACAGCAACTCGCCGTAGCGCGAGCCGAGTTGTTCGGATCGTGGGTGTCCGGCACCGCGCTGTTCTCGACCTGCGTGGAGGACGTGGGGGCGGTGCCGTTCGTCCCCCGGGACCGGAGCGCGCAGCGGCGGGCACAGGCCGAACGGCTGGTGACCGACGGCCTGTTGCGCTCCCCCGGCTGGGCCAGGACCGTGCACCGGCTGCTCACCGGCCCGCTCTCCCACCCCTCCACCGCCCCCCTGTGGCACGTCCTGTTCGGGCGGGGCCCGCAGACCGACTCCGCACGGGCCGACGCGCACGCGCTGCGAGCCATCCCGCCGCTGACCGTCGCCGAGTTCTTCGCCGCGCTCACCACCCACGACTGCGCGGGGCGGCTCGGCGCGCTCGGCCGGGTGCCGACCCGGATCCTGGTCGGCGCCCTGGACAGTTACACACCCCCCGTCCAGGCCCAGCGCCTGGCCGACGACATCCCGGGAGCGACCCTGTACACCGTGCCGAAACAGGGCCATGACCTGCCGTACGAGCGCCCGGTGCTGGTCGTGGAGACCGTCCAGGCGCTCCTGCGCGACCTACGAGAGCGGCGCGAGCATTCCCCGAGCGCGCCTCGGGAACTCGCCCTCGGAACGGGAGCGGAACGATGACCGGGCCCACGAACCCGGCGACCGAGGCCCTGCGCCCCGATGTGCTCAGGGCCCGGCGGATCGTGGTGAAGGTGGGTTCGTCCTCGCTGACGACGGCGGTCGGCGGCCTGGACTCGGACCGCGTCGACGCCCTCGTCGACGTCCTCGCCCGCACCCGGGCCACCGGCACCGAGATCGTGCTGGTCTCCTCGGGCGCCATCGCCGCCGGACTCGCCCCTCTGGGACTCGCCGAGCGCCCGCAGGACCTGGCCGGGCAGCAGGCCGCGGCCTGTGTGGGCCAGGGCCTGCTGGTGGCCCGGTACACGGCCTCCTTCGCCCGCTACGGCCTGCGGGTCGGGCAGGTCCTGCTCACCGCCGACGACATCGGCCGGCGGGCCCAGTACCGCAACGCCTACCGCGCGCTCGCCAAGGTGCTGTCCATGGGCGCGGTGCCGGTCGTCAACGAGAACGACACGGTGGCGACGTCGGAGATTCGCTTCGGCGACAACGACCGGCTCGCCGCCCTCGTCTCCCACCTCGTCCGCGCCGACCTGCTGGTGCTCCTCTCCGACATCGACGGCCTCTACGACGGCGACCCCCGGCGCCCGGGGGCACAGCGCCTGAAGGACGTGCGCGGTCAACAGGACCTGGCACACGTGGAGTTGGGCGGCACCGGGTCCAAGGTCGGCACCGGCGGCATGAAGACCAAGGTGGAGGCGGCGCGGATCGCGACCGGGGCGGGCGTCCCGGTGGTCCTCACCGCCGCCCGGCACGCCGCCGACGCCCTGGCCGGACGGGAGACGGGCACGCTGTTCCACCGCACCGGGGACCGCAACTCCGACCATCTGCTGTGGCTGGAGCACGCCAGCAGCCCCCGCGGAACCGTGCAGTTGACCGCGGACGCGGTGCACGCCCTGGTCCAGGGCCGGGGCGCGCTGCCCGCGACGGGGGTGACCCGTGCCGCGGGTCAGTTCGTGGCGGGCGACCCGGTGGAACTCCTCGACGAGGAGGGACATGTGGTCGCCCGCGGCCTCGCCTCGCTCGGCTTCCAGGAGCTGTCGCTGCTGCGCGGGCGGTCCGGCCGCGAGGTGGTGCACCAGGACGACCTGGTCCTGCTCCCGGCGGCGGCCCGCGGTGGCCTGCCGGCCCAACTGCGCCGCCAGGTCAGCGTACGGGTCCTGCCGGCCCGCGAGTTCGCGGCGCGGGACGCGGGCGGGCCGGGCATCTGAGTCCGGACACGGGGCGGCGCCCGTCGCGAGATCCGACGGGCGCCGCCCTGTGGGGTTCCCCGGCCGAACAGTCGGCGGCGGGGCCGGACAGCCGAGGGCGGGGCCGTCACTCCCCGCCTCGGGCCCGATCAGTCGATACTGCGGACGATGTGGAGTTCGGCGGGGTCGTTGTCGACCCCGGCGAGCCCCAGCGGCGGTGCCGGCGCGGCGCGGCGGCGGCTCCGCCGCGCGGCGTCGTCCCGGTACACGAGCCGGCCCGCCGGCTTCGTCTTCGTGATGATGCGGATCTGCATGAACGGACCTCCCGTCTAGGCCAGTCGGGCGGTGGTTCCGCCCCTGGTGTGACCGTCACCCACCAGGACGTACTTGGTGGTGGTCAGCGCGGTGAGACCCATGGGGCCGCGCGCGTGCAACTTCTGTGTGGAGACGCCGAGTTCTGTGCCGAGGCCGAGCTGGCCGCCGTCGGCGAAGCGGGTGGAGGCGTTGACCGCCACGACCGCGGTGTCCAGTGCGGCGACGAAGCGGCGTACGGCGGACTGCGAGTCGCTGACGATCGCCTCCGTGTGCCCGGTGCCGTACCGGCGGATGTGTTCGACGGCGTCGTCCAGGGATCCGACGACCGCGGCGGAGATCTCCAGGTCGAGGTACTCACGGCCCCAGTCCTCGCCGTTGGCCGTGATGACGGCGGGATGGCAGTCCCGCACTGGTGCGTCGCCGTGCACGACCACGCCTCGCTCCACCAGCGCGGACAGGGCGCGGGGCAGGAAGGTGGGTGCCACGGCCGCGTGGACGAGCAGCGACTCGGCGGCGTTGCACACCGATGTGCGCTGGGTCTTGGCGTCGAGCAGGATCGCCAGCGCCTTGTCGAGATCGGCGTGTTCGTCGACGTAGACGTGGCAGTTTCCGACACCGGTCTCGATCACGGGTACGGCGGACTCGCGCACGGTGGTCCGGATGAGCTCGGCGCCGCCGCGTGGGACGAGGACGTCCACCAGGCCGCGCAGGGACATGAGTTCGCGTACGGCGGCGTGCGTGGTCCCGGGCACCATCTGTACGGCGTCGACGGGGACGCCGGTGTCCGCGAGCGCCTTGCGCATGGCGGTGACGAGGGCTGCGTTGGTGTGCCGGGCGGTCGACGAGCCGCGCAACAGCGCGCAGTTGCCGCTCTTGAGGCAGAGGGCGGCGGCGTCGACGGTGACGTTGGGGCGCCCCTCGTAGATCATCCCGACCACGCCGAGGGGCACCCTGATCCGGCGTACCTCCAGGCCGTTGGGCATGACGGTGCCGTCCACCCCGGCGCCGACGGGGTCCGGCTGGGCGGCGAGGAAACGTACGGTGCCGGCGAGCGCGTCCAGTTGCTCTCGAGTGAGGGTCAACCGGTCGAGCACGCTCGCGGAGAGCCCGGCCGCCCGGGCGGCGGCGAGGTCGCGTTGGTTGGCGGCGAGGATGTCGGCGGGGTCGACGGTCAGCCGGCGGGCGATGGCGAGCAGCGCGGCGTCGCGTAGTTCACCGGAGATGCCGGCAAGGAGCCGGGCGGCGGTCCGGGCGGCGAGGGCGGCGCCCCGCACGTCCCCCTCGCCGGCCTCCGCCCGCGTGCTCCGGGCGCCGACGGAGACATCGGCGGTCATTCCCCACCGCCGTCCCCCACGACCGCGTCCACCTCGACCCTGGGCGGCGGCGCGGGCTCGGTCCCCGACAACTCGGCCAGCATCACCCAGGCGAGCGCCTCGGCCTCTTCCGGAGCGACGGTGAGACCCGTACCAGTGCCACTCATAGGAACTCCCTGTGCTGTACGGACGCCGCCCCGAAGGACGCCGGGAACTCAACGGCTGGTGAACTCACCTGAGTGGAGCGTTACACGTGCCAGGACACCCGACAAGACCGGCGTTTCCAGCGCCCGAGCCCCCCTGCCCCGACGCTCGAGCAAGCCTCCACGACCGCGACCGACGAGGCCCGACGACCGACCTTCCGACCGGGGCGGGCGCCACCGACACCCCGCTGCCGCCGACGGCGAACCACCCTCGCAGGGGCCACCCGCACCCGACCACGCACCCTGCACAGGCGGTACGGGCGGGAATGACCCACGACCGAAGGCACAGCCGGGCCGAGCAAACACCGCCAGACCCCCGCACCCGACCACGAAAGCCGCACGGGTGGCCCGGTCGGGATTCGAACCGCGGCCGGGGCCACCGACTCACCGGCGCCCCGCCACCACCGCCGAAGAGGTCCGCCGCAGCCGTATCCCCCAGAAGTGCCCGCCAGGCGCCGCCACTTACGGCGAACCACCCTCACAGGGTCCACCCGCACCCGACCACGCACCCTGCACAGGCGGTACGGGCGGGAATGACCCACAACCGAAGGCACAGCCGGGCCGAGCAAACACCGCCAGACCCCCGCACCCGACCACAAAAGCCGCACGGGTGGCCCGATCGGGATTCGAACCGCGGCCGGGGCCACCGACTCACCGGCGCCCCGCCACCACCGCCGAAGAGGTCCGCCGCAGCCGTATCCCCCAGAAGTGCCCTCCAGGCGCCGCCACTTGGGGACGGGACCCCTCCGGCGCTCCGTCCGTCTCGGCGCGCGCGAGCACGAACACCCCCCGTCCGGCGGCGACCGCGGCGAGCAGGCCCCCCGCCACCGTCATCAGCCCCGTCTCGTACCGGTCCCCCAGCACCGCCACCCCGAGCACCACGGCGAACACCGGATTCACCAGCGTCACCGTGGCGAGCGGCGCCTCCAGTCCACCCCGGTAACCGAGCTGGCACAGCACCAGCCCCGCCGGAGCCAGGAACAGCACCCCGCCCGCCACCAGCACGGTCGACGCGAGACTCCCGGAGCTCTCCCCCGTCACCCGCAGCACCGCGGTCTGGGCCAGGGCCGAAGCCGACGCGAAGGCGACCCCCGCCGCGGCCGAGTACGAGAGACTCGCCACCGTCGCCCCCCGGGCCACCGCCGCCGCGACCACCGGTACCCCCATGGCGACCGCGGTCAGCACCACGACCCCGATCAGCTCCCCCGAATCGAGCGTCCGGCTCTCCCCCGCCGAGGGCACCAGCGTGAGCAGTCCCACCACCCCGGCCACGGTCAGCAGCGTCCCCGACCACTGCGCCGAGGTCATCCGCTGCCGCAGCACGAGCGACGACAGCAGGGGCGCCGCCACCAGGGTCAGCACCCCCAGCATCTGCACGGCGACGAGCGAGC
The DNA here is from genome assembly GCF_053587635.1 of Streptomyces sp. NPDC003635. Lineage (NCBI taxonomy): Bacteria > Bacillati > Actinomycetota > Actinomycetes > Kitasatosporales > Streptomycetaceae > Streptomyces > Streptomyces sp. NPDC003635. The sequence continues at coordinate 45,654 of NZ_JBSFOK010000016.1, forward strand.
CGTACCGTAACGCGGCCGTGTGCAGCACCGCCCCCAGTCCGTTCAACAGCAGGGCGGCCAGCCACGTCCCCGACCTCCGCAGTCGCACTCCCTCCGGCCCGGCGGCCCGCAGCGCGGCCACCCGCTGCGCGACCGCCGCGGCCGCGTACGCGAGCGCGGAGGCCGTGCCGAGCACCAGAACCGAGAACACGGTGTTCACGACGTCCTTTCACCGCGCCGGACACAGGAGCGGGATATTTCGATCGTCCGGTATTTCATTCTGCGTTGAAGTCTACGGACGCTGAATTACCCCCCGCAACCAGCACAGCCGTGCCCCCGGCCACACCGGAGGGGGTTCGAGACGGACTCCATCCGACGTCCACGGGGATTCCTGCCCCGCCGCCTACCCTCACCGAACTCACCAGCCCGGCAAGGACCCTGGACCACGGAGAGTCGCCATGACGTACGTCATCGCCCAGCCCTGCGTCGACCTCAAGGACAAGGCCTGCGTCGACGAGTGCCCCGTCGACTGCATCTACGAAGGCCAGCGGAAGATGTACATCAACCCGGACGAATGCGTCGACTGCGGCGCCTGCGAGCCCGTCTGCCCGGTCGAGGCGATCTTCTTCGAGGACGACGTCCCCGGCGAGTGGACGGACTTCCGCCGGGCCGACACGGAGTTCTTCGCCGAGCTCGGCTCCCCCGGCGGCGCCGCGGGCCTCGGCCCCGTCGAGTCCGACCACCCCGTGGTCGCCGAGCTGCCGGTGTCGGCCACTCCGTGACGAACGGGTGAGTTCGACGGCTGTTCACACGGCCCTCGTTGACGTACGCCCGCCACGTCCCTAGCTTCGTGCCCGCCTGACATCACGTCAGCAAAGGGCCGAGGAGAGGGGCGGGACGTGCGCTTGAGTCTTCGGGGCGCGGGGGTCGTGTGCGCGCTGATCACGGGTGTGCTGCCCGTGTCGTCCGCGACCGCCGCCGCGACGACCGCGGCCGAACCGGTCCCCCTGGAGCGGCTCTTCGACAACACCGCGATCAGCGCCGACACCCGCCCCGAGATGGCCGACTTCGACGGCTCCGGCGCCTCCCTGTCGGCCGCGGACCTGGCCGCCGCGGGTTGGAGCCCCGGCCGGGCGCTCACCGTGCAGGGCGCCCGGCTCACCTGGCCGGACCGCGCGCCGGGCGAGCCCGACAACGTTCTCGCCGACGGCCAGAACGTTCGCGTCCACGGCAGCGGTGACGCCCTCGCCCTCCTCGTCGCCGGCACCACCGGCGAGGACGTGACCGGCGCCGGCACCGTCACGTACGGGAACGGCACGCGTACGCCGTACCGCCTCACCGCCCCCGACTGGCGCACCGGCCCGCTCGCCACCAAGGCGCTGGCTCTTCCGCACGTCAACACCCCGGGCGGCCAACTCGCCGAGCGGGCACGGCTGTACGTCGTCACAGTGCCGCTCGCGGCGGGCCGGGCGGTGTCGTCGGTACGGCTGCCGCGCGCGGCCGGACTGCATGTGTTCGCGCTGTCCGTGCGCACCGCCACCCGTGGGTGGACGGGCAGTTGGACCACGGCGACCGGCGGTCACACGGCCGTGGGCCCGTGGACGGACCGGACGCTGCGGCTGGTCGTGCACACCTCCGCGGGCGGGTCGCGGGTCCGCGTCCGGTTCGACAACACGTTCGCGGCGGCGCCGGTACGGATCGGCGGCGCCACGGTGGCCGTCCAGGCGTCGGGCGCCGTGCCGCTGGGGGAGCCGGTCCCGCTGTCGTTCGACGGCGCCTCGGGCACCGAGATCCCCGCGGGCGGGCAGGTGTTCGCCGACCCGCTCGGCTTCGAGGTGCCGGCCGACACGAATCTGCTGGTCAGCTTTCATCTGCCCGGCACGGTGACGGCGGCGCCCGTGCACCGGCTGGCGCAGCAACGGTCGTACGTCAGCGAGCCGGGGGACCATTCGGCCGACGGGACGGGGACGGCGTACACCTCGACCGTGACGCACTGGCCGCTGCTCGGGGCGGTGGACGTCAGCGGCGGGCCCGGGTCCGTGGTACTGCTCGGGGACTCGATCACCGACGGCGACAGGTCCACGGTCGACGCCAACCGGAGATGGCCGAACGTACTGGCCTCCCGGCTGCTCGCACAGGACGAGGTGCCGCACTACGGCGTGCTCAACCAGGGGATCTCCGGCAACCGTGTGATCGCCGACCGCTACCCCGGCGACGGGGTCTCCACCGACACCGCCGGGATCAGCGCCCTCAACCGGTTCGACCGGGACGTCCTCGCCCAGCCGTCGGCCCGTTCCGCGGTGGTGTTCGAGGGCGTCAACGACGTGCGCTGGGGGGCGACCTCGGAACAGGTCATCGAGGGGCTGCGGCAGCTCGCGGACCGGGGGCACGCGCGCGGGCTGCGGATGCTGGCGGCCACGATCGTCCCGTGCGGGGGCGAGGCCCGCTGCACGGCGGCCGTGGACGCGGAGCGGACCGAGGTGAACGCGTGGATCCGGGACGCCAAGGTCTTCGACGCCGTACTGGACTTCGACGCGGCCCTGCGCGACCCGGCGCACCCCGCCCGGATCCTGCCGGAGTACGACAGCGGGGACCATCTGCACCCGGGTGACGCGGGGCTCGCGGCCCTCGCGGCCTCGATCGACCTCCGCGCGCTGATGCCGTGACCGCGCGGTCCTACACGTCCAGGTCCACCACGACCGGCGCGTGGTCCGACGCGCCCTTGCCCTTGCGCTCCTCGCGGTCCACGTAGGCGTCCTTGACCGCCGTCGCGAACGGCTCGTTCCCGTAGACAAGGTCGATGCGCATCCCGCGGTTCTTGGGGAAGCAGAGCTGGCGGTAGTCCCAGTACGTGAAGGGGTGGTCGTACTTCAGGGGACGCGGGACCACGTCCGAGAGGCCCGCCTCACGCAGGGAGGCGAGGGCCGCCCGCTCGGCCGGCGTGACATGGGTGAGGCCCTCGAAGGCGGCCACGTCGTAGACGTCGTCGTCCGTCGGCGCCACGTTGTAGTCGCCCAGCACCGCGAACGGGCGGCTGCCGCCCGCGTCGCCCGCGACGGCCGCCTTCAGCGCCTCGATCCACTGGAGCTTGTAGGCGTAGTGGGGGTGGTCCACCTCACGGCCGTTCGGCACGTACACCGACCAGACGCGGGCCGGCCCGCAGGTCGCGGAGATGGCGCGGGGCTCCACCGAGCCGTCGTAGCCGGGGTCGCCGGGCAGGCCCTTGACGACGTCCTCGATGCCGACGCGGGAGAGCACCGCCACGCCGTTCCACCGCCCGGTCGCGTGGACCGCCGACTCGTAGCCCAGCTCGCGCAGCTGCTCGGTCGGGAAGGCGTCCTCGCCGACCTTGGCCTCCTGGAGGCAGAGCACGTCCGTGCCGCTGCTCTCCAGCCAGGCCAGGAGCCTGGGCAGGCGGGCGGTGATCGAGTTCACGTTCCAGGTCGCGATGCGCATGCCTCACAACCTACCCGGCGGCACTGACAATCAGAGCGCCGCGCTCTCCCCCGGCGCCAGCCGCAGGTGCTCGGCGCCGCCCAGTGCCCCGATCTGGTTGTCGTAGATGGGCCGGGCGAGGTCGGTGAGAAGGGCGTCGTGGATGTCGTAGGCGCGCTGCGGCTTGACCTCACGCACGTAGTCGATGACCTCCGAGATCTTGCTCCAGGGGGCCATCACCGGGAGCATCAGCGTCTCGACGGCGTGGTCGGGCACGGTGAGGGCGTCGCCGGGGTGGAAGACACGGCCGCCGTCGACGAGGTAGCCGACGTTGGTGATGCGCGGGATGTCCGGGTGGATGACCGCGTGCAGTTCGCCGTGCACCTGGACGTCGAAGCCGGCGGCGGTGAAGGAGTCGCCGTGGCCGACGGTGTGCACCCGGCCCGGGAAGGCGGCCGAGATCTTCTCGGCGACGGACTTCAGGGTCCAGATCTCCAGGGCCGGGTCGGCCTCCAGGGCGGTGCGCAGCCGACCCTCGTCGAAGTGGTCGGGGTGCTCGTGGGTGACGAGGACCGCGTCCGCGCCGTGGGCGGCATCCTCCTCGCTGAAGACTCCGGGGTCGAGGACGAGCGTGCGCCCGTCCTTCTCGAGACGGACGCAGGCGTGCGACTTCTTCGTGAACCTCATGGCACCATCCTGCCTCCGCGGGGCCGGGGGAGCTCGCCGCGGGGCAGCCTCATTCGGCCGGCGTGGTCTCCTCGCGGATGACCTGCTGCGCCACCGTGAACGCGCTGTTCGCCGCCGGTACGCCGCAGTAGACGGCGGCCTGCAGCAGCACCTCCTTGATCTCGGTGGGCGTCAGGCCGTTGCGCAGGGCGGCGCGGGTGTGGAAGGCGAGCTCATCCAGGTGCCCGCCGGCCACCAGGGCGGTGAGCGTGACACAGCTGCGCGAGCGGCGGTCGAGGCCGGGCCGGTCCCAGATCTCGCCCCACGCGTACCGGGTGACGAACTCCTGGAAGTCACCGGAGAACTCGTCGGCCTGCGCCAGCGCCCGGTCGACGTGCGCGTCGCCGAGCACCTCACGGCGCACCTTGATCCCCGCGTCGTACGGGTCGGGCCGTCCGCCGCCCAGGGGGGCGGGGACGACCGCCGGGGCGATCTCGGCGATGGGCGCGGGCTGCAACGGCGCGACGGGCGCTTGGGGGAGGACCGGCTTGACGGCGGCGGGGATGGCGACCTGGCCGGTGGAGGAGTCGTGGGCGGGCTGCCAGGCCGTGGAGAAGTGCCTGACCAGCAGATCGGTGACGGCGGCCGGCTGCTCGACCGGTACGAGGTGGGAGGCGCCGGGGACCACGGCGAGCCGGGCGTCGGGGATGCCGGCGACCAGCGTGCGGGCCTCCGCGGGACCGGTGACCTGGTCGTCGGAGCCGACCAGGACGAGCGTGGGCACGCCCACCTCGGTCAGTTCGCCGCGGACGTCGAAGGAGGCCAGCGCCTCGCAGGCGGCGATGTAGCAGCCGGGGTCGGTGGTGCGCACCATCTGCACGGCCCAGTCGGTGATGGCGGGCTGGGCGGCGGCGAAGCCCTGCGTGAACCAGCGCTCGGGCGAGGTGCGGGCGATGGGGTCGAGGCCGTTCGTCCGGACGATCACCCCGCGCTGGCGGAACTCGTCGGCCGTGCCGAAGCGGGGCGAGGCGGCGATCAGCGCGAGCGAGGCGAGCCGCTCGGGGTGACGCAGGGCCAGCTGGACGCCGATCGCGCCGCCGAGCGCGCAGCCCGCGTAGCCGAAGCGCTGCACACCGAGGCCGTCCAGGGTGGCGAGCAGCCGTGCGGTGAGCTCGGCGACGGATCCACCGGGGTACGCGGGGGCGCCGCCGTGTCCCGGCAGGTCGAACCGGAAGATGCGCCACTGCTTGGTCAGTTCGGGAACCTGACGGTCCCACATGTGCCAGGTCGTGCCCAGTGAGGGACCCAGAATGAGTACGGGGGCGTCTTCCGGCCCGTCAAAGCGGTATTGCAGGGTGTTCGTCGGTGTCTCACTCACGCCCTGCACGCTCTCACATCTCACCACTTCCTTCGTGCGCGGGTCGGAACCCCGCGCAAGCCGTCCCACCTTGTGACGGCGCCGCGAAGAACCTTCACGCCACGCGCGCCGTCGCCTTCGCCGCCTCCGGGCGGAACCCGCGCGTCGGCCCCGCTCACGGTTCGACCGGGCCGCCGAGGCCGGTCAGGGCGCCGACCGGGTCCAGGTCCGGGGTGCCGCGGGGCCACCAGTCCTCCTGGCCGGGTTCGGATTCGTACGTGTACCAGAGGCCGTCTCGGCCCAGGCGGAGCTGGACGTGACCGCGCGGGTGGGTGAGGTGGTTGCGCCAGGGGCGGAAGGCGGGGAGGTCGGCGGCGAGCAGGAGCGGGCGGGCCCGGTCGAAACGGCCGGCGGGCGGGTCCCAGGGCTCTTCCAGTACGGCGAGCCCCTCCGCTCCGCCCTGCCGCCACGCGGCGACCGCCCGCGCCAGGTCGGCCGGCGTGCGATCGCAGGCGGCGGCCAGGTCGGCGTACAGGGCGCGGGTTCCCGCGGTCAGGCCGGAACCGGGGCGCGCCGCCGCGAGGCGTACGGCGTCCTGCCACAGCGTCAGTTCCGCGAGCGGGTCGCGGCCCGTGCCGAGCAGGGCGTGGGCGCGGGCCGCGGCGTCGGTGGCCAGTTGGTCCAGCGCGAACGGGTCCGGGCCGCCCGGTGCGGCCGGGTAGACCGGGGGCTGCTCGGGGTGCGGCGGCACCGGCAACGGCGGTGGCAGGGGCGGGAGTCGGCGGGGCGCGAGGGCCTCGCTCGCCCGTACGCCCGGCAGGGGCGCCGGGCCCTGGTCCTGGGCGGCACGGGCCGCGCGGGCGGCGCTGAGACGGGACAGGGCGTCCAGCAGTTCGCGCTCGCCCCGACCGCGCAGCAGGAGCAGGACGAAGGGGTCGGCGTCGAGCAGACGTGCCGTCTGGTAGCAGAGGGCGGCCGCGTGCTTGCACGGGTGGCCGGAGTCGGGGCAACTGCACCGGGGGTCCAGCTCCCCCGGCCCGGGCAGGAGGGGAACTCCGCACTCGGCGAGGGAGTGCGGCATCTCCTTGTCGAGCAGCGCGGCGATGTGCCCCGGCCGCTCGGCGGCGACGTCCAGGAACCGCTCCCAGTCGGCGTCGTCGAGCGTGCGCAGCCGCACCTGCACGCGGTACGGCCGGGGTCGGCTGCCCTTGACGTACGCCAGGACGAGCCCGGGCGTGACGGTGATGGCGTCCACATGCCCCTGCTCGGCATACCCACGACCACGCGCCAGCCGCTTGCCGTCGAGCGCCCCCTGCTCCAGCGCCGCGACCCACGCGTTCCCCCACCAGGTCCGAGCGAACCCACCCTCCCCGGACCCTCGCGCCGGAAACGCGGGAAAGGTACGCCGAAGCTCCCCGTCCCGGGAGGGCGCGGCCATGGAGCGCGGCACGTGGGGCGTGGATGTGGCGTCACGGGCGGGGGGCGTGGGTGCGGCATCACGGGCGCGGGACGCGTGTGCGGCGTCACGGGCGGGGGGCGTGGGTGTGACGTCGCTGCGGGTGGCGCTGTGGGCGGCGGTACGGGCGGGGGGCGTGGGTGTGACGTCGCTGCGGGTGGCGCTGTGGGCGGCGGTACGGCGAGGGGCGGCCGGTCGCGCGGGGCGGCCGGAGGACTCGTCCCGGGACTCCGGCTCGGCGGCGGTGGCACGGGCGGCAGCGTCCGGAGCGGTCCGGCGGCGGGGGGCCGGGCGCGGGCCGCCGGAGGACTCGTCCGGGGAGTCCGGCTCGGCGGCGGTGGCACGGGTGGCAGGGTCCGGAGCGGTCCGGCGGCGGGGGGCCGGGCGCGGGCCGCCGGAGGACTCGTCCGGGGAGTCCGGCTCGTCGGTGTCGGCGAGGTCGGGGGGCATCTTGAAGGCGTTGGCGAGTAGCTCCCGCATCGCGCGGACTCGGACCGCGGACGCGTCGTTGCGAGCCGGGTGGCGGGGAGTGCGGGTGGTTTCGGTGACCGGGGTCGCCGGGGCCGGAGTGGGTCGACTCCGCTCACGGCGTGCCGCGCGCAGCGCCTCACGGGCGACGTCCGCGGGGCGTGGCGTCTGCTGACCGGCGCCGGGGCCCTCGGCCTCCGGGGCCGGCGTGGTCGCCGTGGTCTCGGAATCGACGTCCGTACGCGGGCCATGGCCACCGGAGACCGCCCGGCGCAGTGCGGCCCGGGCCGCGTCCGACGGGCGGGCTCGTCGCCCCTCCTCCGACCGCGCCACGGTGTCCACCGCCTCGGCCGCCATGCCTGCCTTCGCCCTCGACTCCGCCTTCGCGCCGTCGTACGCCTGCGGCTCTTCTTCCGCTTCCGTCGTCGCGTCAGCCTGACTCGACGTCGGCTCGGACGCCGCCCCCGCCGTCACCTCCGCCACCGCCCCGGCCTTCTCCGCCGCCCCCGTCTTCTCCCCGACGCCCTCGTCCAGCTCCGCCGTCGTGTCAGCCCGACTCGATGTCGGCTCAGTCGCCGCCCCCGCCGCCGCCTGCCCCAGCCCGTGCGTCAAGCGCCGCTCGGGCGCACCCGTGCGCCCCGTCCCCCGCTCCCGCGCCTCCCGAAGTGCGCGGCGGGCCTCGTCCGATGGGTTCGTCATGTCGGCCTCCGCAGGGAGACCAGGTCGGACAGCTCGCGGTCCGTCAGTTCCGTGAGGGCCGATTCGCCGGAGCCGAGGATCGCGTCGGCCAGGGCGCGCTTGGACTCCAGCATCTGGGCGATGCGGTCCTCGATCGTGCCCTCCGTGATCAGACGGTGGACCTGCACCGGCTGGGTCTGGCCGATGCGGTAGGCACGGTCGGTGGCCTGTTCCTCCACGGCCGGGTTCCACCAGCGGTCGAAGTGGACGACGTGACCGGCGCGGGTGAGGTTCAGGCCGGTGCCGGCCGCCTTCAGGGAGAGCACCAGGACCGGAGTCCCGCCCGCCTGGAAGCGGTCCACCATGCGCTCCCGCTCCGGGACCGGTGTGCCGCCGTGGAGCAGATCCACCGGCACCGCGCGGGACCCCAGGTGAGACGTGATCAGCCGGGCCATTCCCACGTACTGCGTGAAGACCAGCGCCGAACCGTCCTCGGACAGAAGCGTGTCCAGCAGTTCGTCCAGCAGCGCCAGCTTGCCCGAGCGGGCGAGCAGCCCGTCGGCCGCCGCGGGCTCCTTCAGATACAGCGCCGGATGGTCGCAGATCTGCTTCAGCGCGGAGAGCAGCTTCAGGACCAGCCCCCGCCGCGCCATCCCCTCCGCCGTCTCGATGGCCAGCATCGACTCCCGCACCACCGCCTCGTACAGCGCGGCCTGTTCGCGGGTGAGCGGCACCGGATGATCCGTCTCCGTCTTGGGCGGCAGCTCCGGAACGATCCCGGGGTCGGACTTCTTGCGCCGCAGCAGGAAGGGCCGCACCAGCCGGGCCAGCCGCCGCACCGCCTCCTCGTCCTCGCCGTTCTCCACCGCACGCGCGTGCCGCGCCCGGAAGGACTTCAGCGGGCCCAGCAGTCCGGGGGTCGTCCAGTCCAGCAGCGCCCACAGCTCGGAGAGGTTGTTCTCCACCGGCGTGCCGGTCAGCGCCACCCGCGCCGGCGTCGGGATCGTGCGCAGCGCCTTCGCCGTGGCCGAGTAGGGGTTCTTCACGTGCTGTGCCTCGTCCGCGACGACCATGCCCCACGCCTGCCGCGCCAGCGCGGGCGCCGCCGTGCGCATGGTGCCGTACGTCGTGAGGACGAAGCCGCCGGTCAGGTCGTCCAGGGTGCGGTCGGGGCCGTGGAAGCGGCGGACCGGGACGCCGGGCGCGAAGCGGTTGATCTCGCGCTGCCAGTTGCCGAGCAGGGAGGCCGGGCAGACCACCAGAGTCGGCTCGCGGCGGGCCCGCTTCAGATGCAGGGCGATGACGGTGATGGTCTTGCCGAGGCCCATGTCGTCGGCGAGACAGCCGCCGAGGCCTAGGGAGGTCATGAGGTCGAGCCAGGCCAGCCCGCGCAGTTGGTAGTCGCGCAGGGTGGCGCGCAGACCCGGGGGTGGCTCGGCGGGATGGATCCCGGCCGTCAGGCGGTCGCGCATCGCGGCCAGGGCGCCGACGGGCACCGCCTCGACGGTCTCGCCCTCGACCTCCGCGGTTCCGGTGAGGGCCACGGACAGCGCGTCGACCGGGTCGAGCAGGCCGAGTTCGCGCTTGCGGGCCTTGCGGACCAGCGCCGGGTCCACCAGCACCCAGTGGTCCCGCAGTCGGACGACCGGCCGGTGCGCCTCGGCGAGCGCGTCCATCTCGGCCTCGCTGAGCGGATCCCCACCGAGCGCCAACTGCCAGCGGAACTGGAGCAGTTCCTCACTCTCGAAGAAGCCGGTGCCGTCGGTCGCCGAGCCCGGCGCGGGCCGTACCACCGCGGTGGCGGTCAGATCCTGGGCGAGGTCCCGGGGCCAGTGCACGGCGACGCCCGCCGCGGCGAGCCGCGTCGCCGCCACCCCGAGCAGATCGCCCAACTCCTCTTCGGACAGGGCCAGTACATCGGGCGCGTCCTGCTCGGCGAGCCGGTCCAGCGGTGGCCAGACCCGGGCCGCGCGGCGCACCGCGAGGGCCGCGTCGACTCGCGCGCGCGGACCGAAGGCGGCGTCCGCCTCGCCCGCCCACAGTGCCGCCGCGTCCGCGACCAGGGTGGGGTCGGCGAGGCTGTGCACCTGGACGATCGCGGCTCCGGCGCCGCGCACGCCCTCCTCGGCGTCGAACAGGTCGGCCGCCGCCAGGTCCAGGCGCAGTGAGATCCGCACGCCCGCGTCCATCCCGGCGGCGACCTCGGCGGCCCAGTCGTGGGCCTCGGGCAGCCGCTGCGGGCGACGGTCCGCGAAGGGCCTGCCGGAGGCGTACGGAGCGGCCGGGGTGCGGGGCAGGGTGTCCGCGACCGCGTCCAGGAAGGAACGCATCAGCGCTTCCGGCTCGGGCAGCCGGAGCGGGCCGGGGCCGGGCAGCGGTACCGCGTGGCCCTCGTGGGGCAGGGCGGCGGCGATGGCCCGCAGGTGCGCGATGTCGTCCGGGTCGAGCGGTCCGGCCCGCCAGGCGTCGTGGCCGGTCGGGGTCAGTCCGGGCAGCAGCCGCCCGCGCGCGGTCAGGCGCAGGGCGTGCTGGGCGGCGGCCCCCCAGGCCGCGGTGGCCGGATGGGCGGCGGGGTCGCGCCGGGCGCGCACCAGGAGGGGCAGCGCGGTGTCGAGCGGGAGGGTCAGGGCGGGGGCGGGCCTGCGGCGCACCCCGGAGCCGTGCCGTCGTACGACCGTGAGTTCGGTGGGCTCGGGACCGGCGGGCAGGGGGCCGTCCGCAGGGTCCCAGAAGGCGATCCGGCCCTCACGAGGCAGCGGCGCGGGCAGGAAGACAGCGGCGAGCCGCACGGGGACCGAGTCCGCCGTACGGACATCGCCGCCGCGTCCGGTGTCCAGCACGGCCGTCTCGCTCATGGGCATCTGTCACCTCCCGTCACCTGAGTCGGATCGGACGTCTTCGACTCTACGGGCGGCCTCTGACAATCGGCCCCGGAGGAACTCTTCGGTCAGGGCACCGTGCGGGAGACGACGTACACCATCGGGTAGGTCGGGTTGCCCGTGTTCACCACTATGTCCTGGGTGGGCGCCGGGTTCTTCTGCTCGCGGACGACTCCGAAGTTGTCGCCGGGCCGGGAGCCCTCGCCCGCGAACTTCCAGCCGGTGACCTTCTGGTCGCGGCCGCCGATGGTGATGTCGTCGCGCTTCAGGTTGTCCCGGCTCAGACCCAGTTCGGCCAGGAAGGCGTCCAGACCGGCGTGCGTGGTCTGGAACTGGACGTAGAGACGGCTGGTGCGCCAGTTGTTGGTCTCGTAGTACGCGACCTGGTTCGCCGGATGCGGTATCGGCACCTGATAGAGGCGGCGCTGGACCTTGGACGGCCAGCCCTCGGTGAGTCCCCTCGCCGAGTACTTGGCCTCCTTGTCCTTGCCGCTGTCCCGGCTCTGGTTGGCGGAGATCACCAGATAGCCGGCCGGGACGCCGATGAGCAGCACGATGATGAGCAGGGTCAGCGACCGGCGGCGGATCATGTGGCGCCGGTCCTCGGCGGGCCGGGGCGGCTCGTCGGTCGGTTCGGCCTGGCGGGGCAGATCTGGGGTCACGCAAGCCCCTGGGAGTCACGGCGGGCGGCCACGTACCGCTCGTAGCGCTCATGCCGCTCCACCCGGCGCCGGTTGGCGCGCCGGAAGCGGCGGGCGACCAGGCGGGCGAGATCCGCGGCGCCGACCATGCCGGCCTCGGGGCCGAGCTGGGCGCGCGCGATGCGGGCCTCGGGGCGGTAACCGCGGCCGGTCAGATGGCGCTTGAACGCGTCCCGCGCGGGGCCGATCAGCAGATCGTCGGCGGCCGAGACCCCGCCGCCGATGACGAAGCAGGACGGGTCGAGGGCGGCCGCGAGGTTGGCGATGCCGACGCCGAGCCACTGTCCGATGTCCTGGAGCAGCTCGATGCACATGGCGTCGCCGTCCCGGGCCAGCTCGGTGATCATCGGGCCGCTGATGTCGGCGATGTTGCCCTTGACGTGCTCGATGATCCCGTACGCCACCGGGGAGTCCGCGGCGGCCAGCTCCCGCGCCTCGCGCACCAGCGCGTTGCCGGAGCTGTACTGCTCCCAGCAGCCGCGGTTGCCGCACGGGCAGCGGTGCCCGCCGGGGACGACCTGCATGTGGCCGAACTCTCCGGCGACGCCGAACTTGCCGCGCTTGACCTGGCCGTCCTCCAGGATCGCGCCGCCGATGCCGGTGCCCAGCGTGATCATGACCAGGTGGTCCTCGCCCCGGCCCGCGCCGAAGCGCCACTCGGCCCAGGCGGCGGTGTTGGCGTCGTTGTCGACCAGCACGGGTACGGCGAGCCGTTCCGCGAGCCGGTCCCGGAGCGGCTCGTTGCGCCAGGACAGGTGCGGGGCGAACAGGACGCGGTTGCGGTCGGCGTCGACCCAGCCGGCCGCGCCGATGCCGACGGCGTGCACGTCGTGCCGGTCGGACAGGTCGAGCACCAGCTCGGTGATGGTGTCCTCGACGACCTTGGGGCTCTTGGACTTGTCCGGGGTCTCCGTGCGGAGCTTCTCCAGGATGTTGCCGTCGGCGTCGACGACGCCGGCCATCACCTTGGTGCCGCCGATGTCGATGCCCACGGTGGGCACGCGGGGGGCGGTCAGATGCGACCGGCGCTCTCTTGTGCCTACTGTGCGCAGCACGGGGGCACGGCGGGAGCCGATGGGGGCCGTGAAGTTGCCGTAGGTGCTCATCGGGCCTGATTCTGCCTCACCGTCGGTAGGGGTGCCGAACGGGGAAACAGCGGGGTGGCCCCGGTCGTACGCCGTCCACCGGTTCGGGGGCGGCACCCCGCGCCCCCTACCTGCGTTCCAGCTCGTGGCGCAGGTCGTCGAGCTCGTTTCCGCCTGCCATCTGCCTCGTCAGCTCGTCCAGGGTGATCTGACCCCGCGTGTAGCCGCCCACCATGGTGCCCCGCTTCAACAGCACGAACCGGTCGCCGACCATATACGCGTGGTGCGGGTTGTGTGTGATGAACACAACCCCCAGGCCCTCGTCCCGCGCCGTCGCCACCATCTTCAGGACCACGCCCGACTGCTTGACGCCGAGGGCCGCCGTCGGTTCGTCCAGGACCAGGACCCTGGCGCCGAAGTGGACGGCTCGGGCGATGGCGACACACTGGCGTTCACCGCCGGAGAGGGTGCCGATGGGCTGGTCGACGTCGCGCAGGTCGATGCCCATGTCGCGCAGCGACGCCCGGGTGGCGCGGCGCATGTGGTCGACGTCCATCCGCTTGAAGGGGCCGACGCCCTTGCGGGGTTCGGAGCCGAGGAAGAAGTTCCGCCAGACCGGCATCAGCGGGACGACGGCCAGGTCCTGGTAGACCGTGGCGATGCCGCGGTCCAGGGCCTCGCGCGGAGAGGACAGCTCGGTCTCCTCGCCCTCGATGCGCAGGACGCCCCCGTCGTGCTGGTGCAGCCCGGAAATGATCTTGATCAGGGTGGACTTGCCCGCGCCGTTGTCGCCCAGGACGCAGGTGACCTCGCCCTCGTTCACCTGGAGGGAGACGCCTTCGAGGGCGCGGATGTTGCCGTAGTGCTTGCTGACGTCGGCCAGCTCGACGAGTGTCACTTGGTGGCCTCCGCGCGCTTGCGGACCCAGGCGTTGAGCAGGGTCGCGAGGAGCAGCATCGCTCCGAGGAAGAACTTGAACCAGTCGGGGTTCCACTCGGCGTAGACGATGCCCTTGCTCGTCATGCCGAAGATGAACGCGCCGACCGCCGAGCCGACCGCGCTGCCGTAGCCGCCGGTGATCAGACAGCCGCCGATGACGGCCGCGATGATGTAGATCAGCTCGTTGCCGACGCCCTCGCCGGACTGGACGACGTCGTACGAGAAGAGCAGGTGCTGGCCGGAGATCCAGGCGCCGAGGGCCACGCCCATGTAGAGGCCGATCTTGGTCTTCGTCACCGGGACGCCCACCGCGCGGGCCGCGTCCTGGTTGCCGCCGACGGCGAAGATCCAGTTGCCTGCACGGGTGCGCAGCAGGATCCAGGAGGCGAGGGCGACGAGGCCGAACCACCACAGGATGGTGACCTTGAAGTCGACGTCGCCGATCGTCAGCGTCGAGGCGAAGACGGCGCGGGCGCTGGCGAAGCCCTCCATGTCGGCGATCGACTTCGTCGAGACCGTGCCGTCGATCAGCTTGGTGAAGCCGAGGTTCATGCCGGTCAGCATCAGGAAGGTGCCGAGCGTGATGATGAAGCTGGGCAGCTTGGTGCGGGTGAGCATGACGCCGTTGAAGGCGCCGATGGCCAGGGTGACGAGCAGGGAGACTCCGACGCCGACCCAGGTGTTGGCGGTCATCTGGTAGCTGAACATCGACGACACCAGGGCCGACGAGGTCACCAGGACGCCCGCGGAGAGGTCGAACTCGCCGCCGATCATCAGCAGGGCGACGGGGACCGCCATGATGCCGATGGTCGAGGACGCGTACAGGACCGTGCTCAGGCTGGAGGCGCGCAGGAAGCCGTCGGCGACGAGGGCGAAGAAGACGAAGACCGCGAGCGCGCCGACCACCGAGCCCAGCTCGGGTCGGCCGAGGAGCTTGCGCAGCGGCGAGGTCGCGATGAGCCGCTCGTCGACGGTGGTGGCGCTCATCGGGTGCCTCGCTCGGTGTACTCCGCCAGCGCGGCCGCCCGGTCCTTGGTGATGATCTGCGGGCCGGTCAGCACGGGCTTGCCGCCGCCGAGGACGTCGTCGTTGTACTTGTACAGCCACAGCAGGTCCACGGCCTCGTAGCCCTGGAGGTACGGCTGCTGGTCGACGGCGAAGCCGAGGGTGCCGTCCTCGAGGGAGGCGGCCACCTTGGCGTTGAGGTCGAAGGTGTCGATCTCGGCGTCGCTGCCGGCGCCCTGCTTGGCCTTGACGGCGGTGTCGGCGTAGGGCGCACCGAGGGTGACAACGGTGTCGATGGAGCTGTCGGCCTGCAGCTTGGCCTCGATGGCGGACTGCACGTCCGGCATGCTCGTGCCGGTGACGTACAGGTCCTGGACGGTTCCGTCGAAGGTCTTCCTCAGTCCGTCGCAGCGCTGTTCGTGGCCGACGTTGCCCTGCTCGTGCAGGACGCAGACGGCCTTCTCGCGGCCGCGCCGGTTCAGCTCCTCGCCGACGGCCTCGCCGGCGATGGTCTCGTCCTGGCCGATGTGGGTGAGCGCGCCGAAGGCCTTGGACTCCTCGGAGCCGGAGTTCACGGTGATCACCGGGATGCCGGCCTTGCGGGCGCGGGCCACGGCGGCCTTCATGGCGTCGGGCTTGGCGAGGGTGACGATGATCCCGTCGACCTGCTTGTCGACGGCGGCGTCGACGAGCTGGGCCTGCTGCTGGGCCTCGTCGTCGTGCGAGTAGAGGAAGTTGATGTTGTCCTTGGCGGCGGCCTGCTCGGCGCCGTTCTGGACGATGTCCCAGAAGGTGTCGCCGTCGCCCGAGTGAGTGATCATCGCGAAGGTCCAGCGGGGGGTGTTCACCGCCGCCCTCCCCTGGGCCGCCGCGGCCTCGCGCGCGTCCTCGGCGCGTTTGCCGCCGGTGCTGCTGCATCCGGCTAGCGAGACGCACAGTGCCCCCGCCAGCGCGATTCCTGCCCAGGTCCTCAACCGTGCCACGAGGCGGTGCCCTTCTTGCTGTGCCTGACGTACGCGAGGGGCCGGTAACCTCACCAGCCCCAAACGCCCCAGTATCAAACACAGGGAGCGTGCGCCGGGCGACCGGGGAGCACGAGTCGGTCGCATTGTCCGGACATTGCGACGAACTCGGATCCCGGGAATTTGCTCCTCACGGCCGTACGAGGAGCTGGAACTCGAAGGCGTAGCGGCTCGGCCGGTAGATGTGATCGCCGAACTCGACCGCCCGGCCGGTGTCGTCGAAGGTCGTGCGCTGCATGGTGAGCAGCGGGGCGCCCTCCTCCTCGGTGAGCCGCTCGGCCTCGGCGGCGGTGGCGGCTCGGGCGCCGATGGACTGGCGGGCGCTGTGCAGGGTGATCCCGGCGGCCCGCATCAGCCGGTACAGGCCGGTGGCCTCCAGCTGGGCGGTGTCCAGGTCGAGCAGTCCGCCGGGCAGGTGGTTGCAGAGGTACGCCATCGGCTCGCCGTGCGCCAGGCGAAGCCGCTCGACGCGGTGCACGTCCCCGCCCTCGGCGACCCCGAGTGCGGCGGCGACCTCGGCGGAGGCCGGGACGACGGTGTTGACCAGCACCTTGGTGGCGGGGCGCTGACCCGCGGCCTCCAGGTCGTCGTAGAGACTGCTGAGCTCCAGGGGGCGCTTGACCTGGCTGTGCACGACCTGGGTGCCGACGCCCCGGCGGCGGACCAGCAGGCCCTTGTCGACGAGTGACTGGATGGCCTGACGGACGGTGGGCCGGGAGAGGCCGAGCCGTGCGGCGAGTTCGATCTCGTTGCCCAGCAGGCTGCCAGGGGTGAGCGCGCCGTGCTCGATCGCGGCCTCCAGCTGCTGCGAGAGCTGGAAGTACAACGGCACCGGGCTGCTCCGGTCCACACTGAGGTCGAGCGACACGGTCGGGTCCACTTCTGGTTTCGGCACGGCCCGAGCGTAGCTCCGTGGCCGGTTGACGGGAAGTTGTGTAGTCCGATTGTCCGGACATACGCATTGACAGGGTGCCGGATGCGACCCCACTTTGTTCACATGCGCATCGGAGTCATCGGGACGGGCCGGATCGGCACGATCCATGCGAACACACTGAGCCGCCACCGGGAGGTGGGTTCGCTGATCCTCACGGACGCCGATCCCGCCCGGGCGGCGGAGCTCGCCCTGCGGCTGGGCGAGACGGCGGCACCGGGGGTGGACGAGATCTTCCGGTGGGGCGTGGACGCCGTGGTGATCACGACGGCCACCTCGGCGCACGCCGAGTTGATCGGGCGGGCGGCACGCTCGGGGCTCCCGGTGTTCTGCGAGAAGCCCATCGCGCTGGACCTGCCCGGCACACTCCAGGCGATCGGCGAGGTCGAGACCGCCGGAACGATCCTTCAGATGGGCTTCCAGCGCCGCTTCGACGCGGGCTACGCCGGAGCCCGGGAGGCGGTGCGCGCCGGGCGCCTCGGACGGCTGCACACCGTGCGAGCCCTCACCAGCGACCAGGCGCCACCGCCGGCCGCCTACCTGCCGCTGTCCGGCGGGCTGTACCGGGACACGCTGATCCATGACTTCGACGCGCTGCGCTGGGTGACCGGACGCGAGGTGGTCGATGTGTACGCGGCCGGGTCGGACGCCGGCGGCGCCATGTACCGCGCGGCGGGCGACGTGGACACGGCGGCCGTGGTCCTCACCCTCGACGACGGCACGCTCGCCACGGCCACCGCGACCCGGCTGAACGGCGCCGGCTACGACGTACGCATGGAGCTGGCCGGGGAGCGGGACACGATCGTCGTGGGCCTGGACGACCGCACGCCGGTCGCGTCCACCGAGCCGACCGGGCCACCGGCCGCGGACAAGCCGTGGCCCGGTTTCCTGGAGCGCTTCGGACCCGCCTACGAGGCCGAACTCGCGGCGTTCGTCGAGGTGGTACGGGGCGAGCGGGCCAACCCCTGCGACGGCCGGGAGGCCCTGCAGGCGCTGCGGGTGGCCGAGGCGTGCGAGCTGTCCCGGCGCGAGCGCAGACCGGTACGGCTGGCAGAACTCCCCGGCGCACACGACGCGACGGCGGTCTGACACCTACCAGCGCACCGGCAGGCTCCGCATGCCGCGAATCAGGGTGCCCGGCAGCCACTCGCCGGGCGGGCCGTCGAGGGCGAGGCCGGGGGCGCGCTCCAGCAGCGAGCGGATCGCCGTACGCGCCTCCAGGCGGGCCAGGGGCGCGCCCAGACAGAAGTGGATGCCGTGGCCGAAGGCGACATGGCCGCGGGAGTCGCGGCGGATGTCGAAGCGCCCGGGGTCGGGAAAGCGCTCCTCGTCCCGGTCCGCGGCGGCGAGGCAGACCATCACCGGCTCGCCCGCCTCGATCCGCACGCCGGCTATCTCCAAGGGCTCGACGGCGTACCGGAACGTCGCGTTCTCGATCGGGCCCTCGTAGCGCAGCATCTCCTCGACCGCACTGCCGATCAGGGTCATGTCCGCCCGCAGCGCGGCGAGTTGGTCGGGATGGGTGAGCAGGGCGTGGACGCCGCTGGAGATGAGGTTGACCGTGCTCTCGTAACCCGCGATCAGCAGGATGAAGGCCATGCCGCGCAGTTCGTCCAGGGTGGGCGGCTCGCCGTCCTCGGGCACGGCGTGGATGACGTCGCTGAGCAAGTCACCGCTCGGGCCCGTGGCTCGCTTGTCCTCGATGAGCCGGCTGAAGTACGCGCCGAGGCCGGCGAAGGCCTCGCGCTCGGCGCCCGGACGGCTGGGCGCGATCGACTCTGTGGCCATCTCGCGGAACTCGGCCCGGGACATCTCGGGCGCGCCGATCAGCTCGCAGATGACGGTGAGCGGAAGCGGCAGCGTGAACGACGCCACGAGGTCGGCGCGGCCGCACGGCAGCATCCTGTCCAACAGATCGTCCGTGATCTGCTGGATCCGCGGGCGCAGTTCCTCCACGCGGCGGAGGGTGAACGAGCGGGAGATCAGGCCGCGCAGCCGGGTGTGCTGGGGCGGGTCGGTGCTCAGCAGGGTCTTGCCGACCAGGCTCTCGTCCAGCGCCGGGGTGCCGATCTTGGCACCGTCCTTGGCGAGCCGGGGGTCGGCCAGCGCGGTCCGCGCCTCCTCGTATCCGACCACCAGCCATGTCTCCGTCCGCCACCCGGGCGGCCGGACCCGGTGGACGGGACCCCTGGCACGCAGGCTCGCGTACGCCGGATGCGGATCGCTCCGGAACTCCTCGCCTAACTCCCCCAGATCGATGACCTCGGTCATGACCACTCCCCCCTCGCACGGCCGGCCGACACCCGCACAACGCGCGAGATCCGGCGCTAGTGCCCGTCCTCCTCGGATTCCTCCAGCAGGCCCGCGTCGTACGCCAGCAGCGCGATCTGCACCCGGTTGTTGAGGTCGAGCTTGGTCAGGACCCGGGAGACATGGGTCTTCACCGTGGCGACGCTCATGAACAGGGCGGTCGCGATCTCCGCGTTGGACAGGCCCCGGCCGACCGCCACGGCCACCTCGCGTTCGCGGTCGTTCAGGGCGGCGACGCGGGCACGCGCGCGGGTGCGGCGGGTGTCGGGGGCACCGCCCGCCGCGTGCGCCATCAACTGCCGGGTCACGGTGGGCGACAGTACGGGATCGCCCGCCGCGACCCGCCGCACCGCGGCCACGATCTCGGCGGGCGGGGTGTCCTTCAGCACGAAACCGGCGGCCCCCGCGCGCAGGGCGCGCAGGACGTGCTCGTCGGCGTGGAAGGTGGTGAGCAGCACGACCTGCGGGGCGTCGGGTCGGCCACGCAGCAGTTCGG
Organism: Streptomyces sp. NPDC003635; assembly: GCF_053587635.1. NCBI lineage: Bacteria > Bacillati > Actinomycetota > Actinomycetes > Kitasatosporales > Streptomycetaceae > Streptomyces > Streptomyces sp. NPDC003635. The sequence continues at coordinate 65,061 of NZ_JBSFOK010000016.1, forward strand.
TCGCGGTGAGGCCGTCCATCGAGGGCATCCGGATGTCCATCAGGACGACGTCCGGACGGGTGCGCTCGACGAGTTCCGCCACCTCGGCGCCGTCCGCGGCCTCGCCGACGATCTCGATGTCGTCCGCGCCGCCCATCATCAGGGACAGACCGGCCCGGACCAGCGGGTCGTCGTCGACGAGGAGCAGTCTGATGGCAGTCATGGCCCTTACGTAATCATGATTGCGGGACGGGGACGCGCGCGGTGCGGCTAGATTGCCGGACGGAGCGTCCGGCGAGGGGGGATTACGTGCGTTACCGGCTGCTGGGCCGTACCGGCCTGCGCGTGTCAGAGCTGTTCCTGGGGGCCATGACCTTCGGCGAGGAGGGCGGGGCGGGGGTGCCCCGGGAGGAGTGCGCGCGCATCCTCGACGCCTACGCCGAGGCGGGCGGGAACGTCGTCGACACGGCCGTCAACTACCGTGCCGGACAGAGCGAGACGATCGTCGGTGAACTGCTGAAGGGGCGGCGCGACCGGTTCGTGCTGTCCACCAAGTACACCTGCACGCGCGACGGCGAGGACCCGAACGCCGCGGGCAACCACCGCAAGAACCTCACCCTGTCGCTGGAGACGAGCCTGCGCCGGCTCGGCACGGACTACGTCGACCTGTACTGGGTGCACATCTGGGACCGCAACACCCCGGTCGAGGAGACGATGCGCGCCCTCGACGACGCCGTGCGCTCCGGCAAGGTGCTCTACATCGGCATCTCGGACGCCCCGGCCTGGCTGGTGTCGCGTGCCAACACCCTGGCGGAGCTGCGGGGGTGGACGGAGTTCGCCGGGCTCCAGGTGCCCTACAGCCTGCTCAACCGGGACATCGAGCGCGAACTGCTCCCGATGGCCGAGGCGTTCGGGATGTCGGTGGCGGCCTGGAGTCCCCTGCAGGGCGGGATCCTGTCCGGCAAGTACGCCCAGCCGGGCCGGGCGGAGCCCACCCGGCACGACCCCGGTTCGCTCGGGGAGCGCGAGCACACCGTGGCGGGGGCGGTGCGGGAGGCGGCGGACGAACTCGGGGTCTCACCGGCGCAGGTGGCCCTCGCCTGGACCATGTCCCACTCCCCCGCCGTGCACCCGATCGTCGGCGCACGGCGGGTCGAGCAGCTCGTGGACAACCTGGGCGCGGCCGAACTGGCCCTGCCCGCGGAGGTGGTGACCCGGCTGGAGGAGACGACCGGCTTCCGACCCGGCTTCCCCGCCGAGTTCATCGACGGCACCTCGCCCTGGGTGTACGGCGCGGCGGGGCAGCGCGTGGTGCCCCGCCGCCCTAGGTGACGGCCGCTCAGGCCCGCAGGACCACGCCGTAGCGGGTGCGCAGGCGGGTCAGTTCCCAGCGGGTCACCGCCGTCACCGAGACCGGTCCGGCCAGAACGGCGAGCACCTGGACGACCGGCGGGCCGGGCGGCAGTCCGCCGGCGGCCAGGCTGATCAGCGCGAACTCCCACACCAGCACCGCGGTGAGCAGGGCGGGCAGCGCCGCGTGCACACCCGCGGAGTTGAACCCGGTGCGCACCGCGGACCCGGTGGCGAAGAAGAGGAAGAACAGCAGCCAGAAGACCAGCAGGATCAGCGCCACGTGCAACCATGGGAAGCCCGGGTCGCCGTTCCCGGACTGGCGCCTGTCGACCAGGGCGGTCGCCATGACGAGCAGGGGTACGGCGGTCACCGCGCCGACGTAGAGCAGGGCCGACTTCCCGGCGGCCCGTACCCGCGGCCGCATATCGGCCTTGGTCCGCGGCGAGGCCATGCGGAACAGGAACGCGATCACCAGCGGCGCGCTCAGGAGCAGCAGCGGCGGGGTGACGGCCAGCCGCATCATGTACTGCTGCTGCGCCTCGCCGATGTCCTCCGGCTTGCCGTACACGACGAGCAGCAGCAGCGACATGGCGACCGCCGTCCAGGCCCGGATCCGCTGCACGCGCAGGATGTCCGGGTCCTCGATCCGGCGGTGTCCGCGCGGCGGGAAGAGGGCGTGGGCCCGGGTGCGGGCGGAACGGGCGAAGACGTACCCGACCATCAGCGGCACGGTCACGAACCAGGCGCAGGGGAACAGGACGAACGCCGCGGCACATCCGTGGATCCTGGGCCGCCCGGCCCGCAACAGCACCCGCAGGGGCGGCCATTCGGCCTCCCGCAGGCCGCGCAGCCAACCCCACAGCGTGGTGGGCGCGGGCTGCGGCGGCGGCACGAAGGGCGGAGGCGGCGGGTAGCCGTAGGGGGAGGGCTGGGGTGGCGGATAGCCGTAGGGGTAGGGCTGGGGCGGGACGTTCGGGGGCGGCGGCGGGTACGGTCCGCCGTTCGGCGGGCCCGGCGGCGGTGGCTGGTACGGGTTGTACGGTCCCCCGAAACTCACGCTGCTGACTTCCTTCCGGTGCCTGCGGGACAGTGGCTGCACAAACGTGTGCCATCGTTCCACGCAAGTCAACCGGGTTCACTTCAGGCCCAGTTGTCATCCCCAGGGCAGCCAGGCCCGTACCTCGAACCCGCCGTCGTCCGTGGGGCCGTGGGCCAGCCGGCCGCCAGCGAGGGTGGCCCGTTCCGAGAGGCCGATCAACCCCTGCCCGGAGCCGGGCACGTGCGGCGCCTCGCTCTCCGGCGCCGGATTGCGCACCCGGACGTCGAGCCCCTCGCCCTGGGCGCCGCGGACCGCGACGGTGACCTCGGCGCCGGGGGCGTGCTTGCGGGCGTTGGTCAGGCCCTCCTGGGCGATGCGGTAGGCGGTGCGACCGACGGCGGCGGGGAGGGCGGCGGGGTCGGTGACGCGGTTGTCGAGGGCGACCTTCATCCCGGCCTCGCGGGACTCGGCGACCAGCGACTCCAGCGCGCCGAGCGTGGGCTGCGGCCGGCTGGCGTCGTCACGCTCCCCCGCCCGCAGGACGCCGATGATCTCCCGCAGGTCCTGGAGGGCCTCGTGTGCGCTCTCCCGGATGACCCCGGCCGCCCGGACGATCTCCTCCCGAGGCGCGTCGGGACGGAACTCCAGCGCGCCCGCGTGCACGCTCAGCAGGGTCAGCCGGTGGGCGAGGACGTCGTGCATCTCCCGGGCGATGGCCTCGCGGGCCAGCCGCTGGGCCTGCTCGGCGCGCAGCCGCGCCTCGGTCTCGGCCCGCCGGGCGCGGTCGCGCAGGCTGAGCATGAGCTGCCGCTTGGACCGCACGAACATGCCCCAGCCGACGACGGCGCCGGTCAGCACCACGCTGAGGAAGAGCGTCCAGCCGTAGGGAATGTCGGGGTCGGGACGGAACCAGTAGAAGATCGGGGCGGTCGCCAGGGCAGCGGCGCTGACCCAGGCCACGTACCGGAACGGCCGGTGCACGGCGAGCGTGAACACGGCGACGAGCGCGGCGCCGCCCGCGGTGGCGGAGACGAAGCCGACCGGGATCATCGCCACCGCCAGCCCGAGCGGCCAGCGACGGCGCAGCCAGACCGCGGCGCAGGCGAGCGCCCCGACCAGCTGGTCGACGGCGACCACGGCTCGGGGCAGGTTCTCGTCCGGCAGGGTGTCGGCGGCCAGCAGGCCGATCGCGGCGGCCACCAGGAAGCAGCAGAAGTCCACCACCCAGTCGCGGGCGGTACGGCGCTGGCGCCCCGGGCGCCGCGCGTCGGGGTCGAGTTCCGTCACCACGGCCGAGGGAAGCAGCCAGCGCTGCTGGACGAAGGGCTGACTCTCGGGCCCCGGCAGATCACCACTCACGGTCGACAAATCTACGCAGACTCGCGCCCGGACACCTCCGCCCGAGCGGGATCGTCGACCAAAGTCGCGGTATCGCAGACTTTCGGCGCGACGGGCCGGCGCGGCCGGAGACTTCCGGCGGGCCGGGTCCCGCCCCGCGGCCGATGTGCGTGGGGGGGCCGCGGGGCGAGGGTCGGGCCATGAAGCAGTTGCTGGAATTCCTCGGTTTCCTCGCCCTGGTCCAGGGCGTCGCCGGTCTTGTGCACGAGTTCACCGACTGGGACTGGGGTCTCGTGCAGAGGCTCGGCGTTCTCGACGGCTACGAGATCTACGCCGGCGTCACCCTGCTCGTGCTGGCGTTCGCGCTGTTCGCGGCCGCCGGGAGCCGGAGGTCCGGCTGACGGCCCGGCTCAGCAGCGGTAGTCGATCAGGTCGAAGGAGGCGTAGTGGTCGGCGGTGTAGTAGTCCTCCTCATGTGCCTGACCCGTGACGATCCGGCGCGCTCCGCGCGTGGAGACGCCCGGCGTCCTGACCGTGTACTCGTGGTAGTAGCCGGAGGAGTTGCCGGGCAGGATGCCCTCCCGGTTGGAGAACACGGACCCGTCCTGCGCGTAGGGGAACGGGCCGCCCTGCTCGATCAGGTCGAGCGTGGTGTGTGCCTGGGAGGGCAGGTCGCTGTAGCAGATGTCACCGACGGCGGTGGCGGCCGCGGTAGCCGATGGCGCGGTCACCGTGCCGCCCAGCAGGACGGCGGACAGGAGCGCGGCCGCGGCGCCGATTCGAGTGATCCGTGGGGGGAATCTCATGGGCACCATGATGACGCGCGTAGACGATGGCATGTCAATGACAACACCGTGAAGTTTTCGGGGAGTTAACCTGACGCCCCGCGAGTATCTAAACGTATATTCGTTCGAATTTTCAGGTCGCTCCACCCCTTCCCCGCAGCCCTCACTTCGCCGAAACGACTGGAACGAGAAACATTCAGTCAAGTTCGAAAGAATGCGAAAACGGCAGCTCCGAATTCAGCCTCGCGGAGAAATCGATTCGAACACGCTTGGTGTTCTTGATTCCATTTCCCTTGATCAGCGCCCTCCCCTTCCTGATTGCGTCAAACCCTTACGGGGCGTCATCGCCTGGTGCTACAACTACTGTCACGTCTCGCAGGTGCCAGGGGGGTGGTCCGATGACGACGGGCGCCTCCAGCCGTGCGTCGAAACGAAGGATTCTTGCTTCGCGAGAATCATTGCGCCCCAGCCCTTTTCGACGAACGGGCCGGTTACGCGCGGCCAGATTTCTTTGCGCGCTATTGCTGGCACTGCTGCCCTCGGCCATTCCCGTGCCGGCTCACGCGGAAGATCGGGGGACCCTCAGTCCGGAGCCCGTCGACTTCGTCGTCCTGGTGGACGAGTCGGGGAGCCTGTCGAAAGCAGACGTCGCCGCGGAGCGCGCGGCCGCCGCGGTGCTGGCGCTCGGAGAGGTCTCCGACAGATCCCGGGTGGCCGTGGTCGGCTTCGGCAGCGTGACCCGGCCGGGCCAGGCCCCCGTGGACACCGTGTGTCCGCTGACCCGGGTGGACGCGGCCGGCCGGGAGCGGTTGAGCGCATGCGTCGCGGACCTCCACCGGCGCACCGACGACGAGGGAAACGGAACCGACTTCCCGGCCGCTCTGGCACAGGCGCTGTCCCTGCTGTCCGGCAGCGCCGAAGGAACCCCGAAGATCATCTTCCTGCTGACCGACGGGCAACTCGACGTCGGCGACAGCCCCGCCTACGGCGACGACCCCGGCTCCCGCAACGCCAACGCCCGGAAGATCCTGGAGAAGAAGGTCGCACAGGCCCGCGCGGACAAGGTGCAGATCTGGCCCCTGGGCTTCGGGTCGGCCATCGACAAGGGGCAGTTGGACGCGCTGGCGGCGGGCGGCTACCAGAGCCGTTGCGCCGATCTCCCCTCGGCCCGCCCCGAGGCACGGGTCACGACCGGTTCCGCCGATGTGGCGGCGGTCCTGCTCACCGCCTTCGCCGGCGCGCGATGCGCCCGTACGGCGGACGGAGACGCGAGGTCCGTGTCGTCGAGCGCGGACCTGCGCGTGACGATCCCGCCCGTGGCGACGGACGGGACCATCAACGTCATCAAGGAGAACCCGGACGGCATCGCGGTGACCTACTACGATCCGCGTGGCCGCAAGGTGCCGCTGAACGGCAGGGCCTTCGGCTCGGAGTTCGAACTCGTCGGCCAGTCCGGCTCGGTGGAGGCCCTGCGCATCCGCAATCCCTACCCCGGCACCTGGCGGGTCCACGTGGAGGTGCTCGACGGGGCACCGGCGCAGCGGATCACCGCCACGGCCATCTGGCAGGGCGTGCTGCGCTCGTACATCGTCGTCGACCCACCCGTCCCGACCGCCGGTCAACAGGTCACGGCCCATGTCACCCTGCAGACCAGGCAGGGGGTCGTCCTCACTCGGCGCGAGCAACTGGCCGGGATCAAGGTCTCGGTGGAACTGACGGGCGGCGGCTTCACCGCCCGCACGGTCCGCCTCGCGGACGACGGCAAAGGCCCCGATCCGCAGTCCCACGACGGTGAGTTCTCCGCGCGCATTACCGTCCCGCGCACCGCCACCGGCGATCTGTCCTTCACCGGTGTCATGGTCGGTGAGGGCATCGCCGGCGACCAGAGCCCCTACGCCACCGAACTGGCCTCCAGCGCACCGCTGGTGACCGCCGCGATCGTGCTCGACGACCGGGAAGTGCACCCCGGTGATACCGCCCACGGCAGCATCGAACTGCGCAACGACGACGACTCGGCACACCGCCTGCGCCTGACGCTGCTGGGCGGCTCGCCGGACAGCGCGCTCACGGTCCGGCCGCAGCGGATGACGCTCGCGGCGGGCAAGACCGATCAGGTGCCGTTGCGCATCGACTTCGGCCGGGGCGCCGCGCCGGGCACGGTGCCCGGCCGGCTGACGCTGCGGGACGAGACATCGGGCCAGGTGGTCACAGAGGCCTTCGTCACGGTCCGAGTGGTGCCGGTGCCCGGTCTCCTCGACCGGTACGGCACGGAGGTGGGCGCCGCGGCCGCGGTCGTGCTGGCGCTGACGGTACTGCTCGGGCTGCGCTGGCAGGACCGGCGCCGTACGCGCGACACCTCGGATCTCCAGCTGATCCTGTACCGGGGCGAGGAGGAACTCAGCCGCCTGCGGGCGCCGGCCACCGCCGGCCCCGAGTTCGGCTTCACCCTGCGCGCCTCAGCCGGGGGGAACCAGCGACTCCTGCTGGACGACTCCCCGATCCGGCACCGGGTGCGCAGGACACCCGACGGCGGACTCTCCGTCCGACTCCCGGGTGGCGAGCGGCTGGTCGTTCCCCGCAACCAGCGCTCCGCCCTCGGGGACGGCCTGTCTCTGGGCTTCGCCGACCATCGCCCCGCCGCCCGCTCGCTGCGAGGAAGCGGCGGCGCCCGCCGAGGTGCGCGTCCCGAGCGGAGCCTGCCCGAACAACAGGCCAAGACGCGATCGCGACGGGGCCGCGGGGAGCGCGCGTCCTCCGTCCACAACACCACGCTGACCAAACGGCGGCCCTATGACGACGACTTCTGAGGCGCCCGTGGCCCGCACAGTCGACGCGCGACACGTCCCACGAGGTGAAGCCCAGTGAAGGTCTATCAGCCGATGCTCTTCGTCGGCCTCGGCGGTACCGGGTGCCTCATCGGTACGGAGTTGGAGAACCGGCTGCGCGAGGCGTTGTGCGGGCCGGACGGCACCGCCCTGTTCTCCGTGCTCCGGGGCCGGCAGTTGCTGCCCTACCAGCTGCCCGACTGCCTGCAGTTCGTCTACGCCGACCTCAACGAGGCCGAACTGAACCGCCTGGCGCACATGCGCGCCGAAGGCCCCCTCAAGGCCGCGTACAGCCGGACCTCGCACGCCACCTTCGGGTTGCTGCCGCGCTTCGACTCCTATCCCGAGGTGGCCCGCAGCCTGCGGACCAACCTGCCCGGGCCGCTGTGCGCATGGCTGCCCCCGCGCACCGGCGAGCCACGCATCGCGCCCCTGATCCGAGGCGCGGGGCAGCTGCCCACCGTGGGCAGGGCGGCCCTGTTCGAGACGTTCCGCAGTGGCCTCGGGGCCGCGATGGAGCCCTTGCGCAACGCGATCTCGATGATCAGCAAGTCCGGGGGCGACCTGACCTCGCTCGGGGGAACACTGGCCGACAGCTGCGACGTCTTCGTGGCCTTCTCGGTGGCCGGCGGCACCGGCTCGGGCCTCTTCTACGACTACCTGCATCTGATCGGCCAGGCATTCGAAGAGGCTCACTACCGGGTGAAGATCTACCCGTTGGTCCTCATGCCGTCCGCCTTCGACGACGGACGCGGCGGCGGCCGGGCCGCGCGGCTCAACGCCGGCCGCGCCCTGGTGGACCTCTTCCGTCTGGTCGACGATCAGAACGCCCCCGACGCCGAGGACAACCTCGACGACGTGGGCACCCACGGTCAGCTGCGGCTGGAGTACCCGGGCGGCCTGTCGGTGCGGCTGCGCCCCTCGACCACGCAGACCGCGTTCCTGTTCAGCCGCACCTCCGGTATCGAGCGCGAGGACCTGCACCGCAGTGTGGTGTCGCTCGTGATGTCCCTGCTGGGCACCGAACTCGGCGACGACGACGGCCGCACCTACGCCAACGACCACCTGTACCAGTCCTTCGCCGACTCCTTCATCAACACCAACGTGGAGCGGGCGGCCGTGGCTCCGACGGGGATCGGCCACCGAGGGGTCTCCACGAGCCTGGTGGCCTCCATGACCGTGCCGGTCGACGAGCTGGCGGAACTCCTCGCCTCGCGGCTGCAGGCCACCGCGCTGCGCCAGCAGGACGCCGCGCCCCGTCCTCCCGACGGCTCCAGGCGGGAACTCGTCCGCGAGTTCTTCACCGCCTCGAACATCGACCCGCTGTGGAGCCGGGCCAGTCTGCCGATCAACGAGCCCCGTCCGGCCACCGGGGCCCGCGCCATCCTCGACGCGCTCGCCACCCGGCAAGTCGCGATGGAGGACGCCCTCGGCGACCTCGACCGTCAACTGCGCCAGCGCATAGCCGAGTTGGCGGCCGACTTCGACCCGGTACGCGGAGTGCGGCAATTGCTCGGCCGATGCGACGTCACGGAACTGCACCACGTGCTCCTCGGGGACGCAGCCGCCAAGGACCGGTTGGAGCGGGTCGGCTTCGCCGGACTCCTGGAGAACCGCCGGCGCGAGCCCGAGCGCCCGCCGGGGCTGACCACCGGCCCCCCGCAACCGCAGGGCATCCGGGACCGCATGGGCGGGTTCGTCAAGGCCAAGTGGACCGACCCGGAGGTGTCCGCGGTGCTCCAGCAGCAGGACGCGTGGTACCAGTGGGAGGCCAGACGCACCTGGCACCGCCACTGGGCCGACCACGCGGCACGCTGGGACCGCACGCTGGCCGCGGTGAAGTCCGAACTCAACGCCCTCGTCGCCGCCTTCCGGGAACAGGCCGACGAGGAGCACACCTCCTTCAGTCAGCGCACCCGCCACCTCTACCGGCCCCGCACCGGTGTGTCGTACCTGCTGCCGGCCCAGGCGGATCTCACCTCCTTCTACGACGCGGTGGTGCGCCGGCTGCTCCTGGCCGAGGGCCTGCGCGAGACCGACGACGAGCGGGCCCTGCTGGGGCGGCTGGTCGGCTCCGAGCAATGGCGGGCCGCCTTCGGCGAGGCACGGACCGACCCCCGCCGCGCCGTCCACATGATCAAGGATCAGCTCCAGCACCGGATGAAGCGACTGTTCGTGGAGCCCGGTGACCGGGAGGAGCGCCCGCTCCTCCCCCGCCTGGGCACCTTGCTGGCCGAGGCGGCCGCGGGCGGTGGCGGTCAGGTCGGCGACGACGCCCTGGAACAGTGCCGGCACAAACTGGCCTCGTTGCTTCCGGTCGGGTTCTCACCCGAAGGCAGCGGCCGGCTGAAGGTGCTCATCGTGTACCCGGCCACGTCCTCGGACGCGACCGTGCGCAGGTTCCTGGAGCGCGAGATGCGGTTGCCGCGCGACAGCGAACGCGACATCGAGTTCCGGCCGGTGTCCACGGAGTCCATCACCGTGGTGCTCTTCCGGAGCGCGATGAGCCTGACCGAGGTGCCGGAGGTGCGCGAGACACTGACCCTGTGGGCCGAGGCGCTCACCGCCGAGCAGCCCGGCGACCACCTGAGATGGCGTCAGCGGCTGGGCCACGGCTACGACTTCCTGATGGGTACGGCGGCGGACCGCCGGCACATCCTGCACCGCCTGCTGTGCGCCATCTGGAACAACCAGGTCCAGGTCTTCGGCGACGTCACCAGCCCGCGCCGGATCCGCATCGGGCTCCAGGACCGGGACTCCGCCGCGATGGTCTGTCCGCTGGACGCACCCGGCGGGGGGCTGTCCAGCTGGGGCAACCTGCTGCGCGCGTACGAGGCGTGGACACTGGCCGAGGACAGCGGGGGAATCCGCAACGCGTTCTGCGAACAGCTGATGACCACCACCCCCCTGGGACTCGAGGTCTCGCCGGTCCCCCCGCACGGCCTCTTCCAGACGCTCGTGCAGGAGGTGGCACCACAGCAGAGCAGGCTGCTCGAACAGCTGGCCCATGAGGAGGACGGACAGCGGCCCGCCGGGTTCACCGACCTCAGCACCTTCTGGAACGAGACCCTGCCGGGCGCGCTCGACCTGCCCTTCCCACGGGCGCACCGGATGTCCGGCTGGAACCTGCGCAAACTCAGCCAGTCCTTCCAGCCGGCGCCGGGCCCCTACCAGCCCTCGATGCACGAACGGCGATTCGGTGCGGGCGCCGACCAGACCAGGGACCCGCGGGGAGAATGACCATGATCGGCTCCACCGACGACCAGCTCGTCGTCTGCATCGACCTGCGCCACGAACTGGCGGAGGTACTGGACCCCCGCTCCCTGGACGAGCGCTTCCGCGACGCGATGCGGGACGCGCGCATACGGTCCGCGGATGTCTCCCGGGTCCTGGTCATCGACACGGTCGCCGCACTGCTGGGCCACCACACGGCCTACGAGCGACTGTGCTCCAACCCCTTGGTCTCCACTGTGCTGTGCCTGGCCGTGGGGCCGCTGCCAGGACCCGACGAGCGGGTCCTGAGCGTGCCCTCTCAGCTGCGCCCCCCGGTCGCGGCCACGCTGTGGGTCGGCGATGTCCGCGGCATCGGCTGGCATCCCGGACAGGCCCGTTCGCTGGCGCTCACCGACACCGACATCGCGGCGGACGACATCACCGGCCTGGAGCCGCTGATCGACCTGCTGCGGGTGGCCGAGGTGTTCGACGCGGCCATGGCGGCGCTCAGCGACCTGCCGTCCGCGGTGGCGAGCCCGGCTCTGCGGCTGCTGGTGCACGAAGTACCCGAAGAGGATCTGCTGCGTGCGCAGTTGCAGGCGCTCGACGCCTGCGTGTCGCTCCCGGACGACCTGCGCACCGGGCCCACTCCCGGCGGCGCCCTGGACGTCCTGGCCGGATACGTCCAACCCGAGGATCTCGTGGTGGAGGACTGCCTGCCGGAGAGCAGCCTGCTGCGGCAGGCGCACTGGCGCAGCGTCGAGTGCCTCGGGCAGGCGGCCGACCGACTGGACGTGCTGGAGGGCTGGCGCGGCCTGCTGCTGCCCGGCGATCCGGCCGGTGACGTGGTGCGCGCGGCACGGGAGGCCGGGCACGCCCTGGCGGACTACCGCGATGCCATCGAGCAGACGTTTGAATGGGCGGACGGACGCGCGGGGCTCAACGCCGAGGGGCGTGACCACCTCGCGCAGATGGGCATCCAGCTGCCCCTGGTGCCGGGCACCCGCCCGGAGGAGGTCGGCGAGGAACTGCGGCAGCAGGTCGTGCACCGGCTCCGGCGGCGCCGCCCGCTGCCCGAGATCGTGTCCTGGCTGCGCGACTTCGCCGGACGTACGGTCCCCACCGGCAGCGCCGCGCAGCTGGACCGGCTGCACCGGATCTGCCCCGACGACCTGCTCGACACCCTGCGCGACCCACCACCACCGGTGATCGGCACCGACCCGGTGCCGTCGGCCCTGTGGGTGGCCGCCGCCGCTCTGTTGGCGGCACTCAGCCCGCTGGGGGTGTGGGGTGCCGTCGTCGTCCTGGTCCTCCTCGGCCTCGGCGCGGCCCGCACCGCGGGCTCCCCGGGGCGGGTGCCACCCGCCACCGCGGGCGCGCTGGCGGTGGCGTGGCTGGTCGGCGGCGCGGCCGGGGTGGCGCTGCGTTCGGTGGGCGTGCCCGAGTGGACGGGCGCCCCGCTGATCGTCCTGGCCCTGCTGGCAGCGGCCCTGTCGGCACGGTCCCTGTGGGTCGCCGCGGTACGGCGGTGGCGTTCCGACACCGGTCTGGCGGAGGCAGGCCGAGCCATAGAGCGGCTCGGTGACGTCCTCGACCAGGGGGTGCTGCGGCACTGGCTGCTGGCGGACGCCCGGGCCGGCGCGTCGGACCAGGCCAAGGCGCTGGCCCATCTGGTGCAGACGGTCTGCGGGGCGCTGACGGAGTTCGCCGAGCAACTCGGCCGCCGCGCCCGGCCCGCCTGGGACACCGTGCCCCGCGGGGGCGGGCGGACCGGTCCGGCAGGGGGACGTGGGGGCAGCACGTTCGCCGTGGAGTACGTCGGCCAGGCCGGACAGGCGCTGCGCACGACGCTGGCCGGGGATGTCACCGATCTGGTCGCGGAGGTCCTCGCGCCGTACTGGGATGTGGTGCTGCGCGACCCGTCCAGTGCCGCCGCACTGCCCGTGGCCTCCCGCACCGACGAGTTGATGCACACCTACCAGCAGCAGCTGGCCAGGATGGGCACCACTCCCCCGCCGCCGTTCGCGTCCGCGTCGGCCGGCCGGCCCGATCCCGCGACCCTCGTCGGGGTCGACCTGCGCCGGATCATCGACGTCCTGCTGCCCGACGACCGCGACGGCGCGCTGCAGCTGTGCTCCCCGGACCAGTTGCGCATGCTGGACCGCGCGCCGGGTTCCGCGCAGAGCTTCGGGTTCGTGCCCCAGGCCATGCAAGGGGCGTTCTGGAAGGCACTGATGAGTACCTCGGGCGCGGACAAGGGTCTCGACGACAGGGAGACCGCGAAGAACAGCCGACGGGGGACTACCGGCTCACCGGCGGCGGTGGCAGGCATGCCGGAGATCGTCTGGACGGCCTCGGGCCGGTTCGCCGGGCTGCTGCGGCTGGTGCCGCTGTCGTCGGGGGCGGTACGCCCGGTGTGGCCGGAGGCCGACTCGGACGGCGGCTCCACGCGCGGCGCCGCCCCCGGCCCGCCGGTCTCGCGCGCTCCGGGCGAGACAGGGTGAGGCAGCGGGGCACGGCTGACATGCCGTGGAACACGATCCGGAGGGTGACGGGATGAACGACAGCTTGTCCTTCGTCGACTCCTCCGGCATGCCCGAGCGGGTCCGGGTGCTCGAATACGGCATCGACGAGCAGCCCGCGCCGCCCTCCGGGCTGCGCACCCGCACCCTGCGGATGGAGGACGGGCGGCTCTTCCTGCAGCGGCGGCTGCTGCCCGCGTACACCACGCGCGCGGAGAGCATCGACGCGCTCGAGGCGGAGATCCGGGCAGGCCTCACCCTCGTGCGGATGTTCAGCGAGGTGAGCTATCCCCCCGAGTTCACCCGGCTCGCCGGGTACGCCATCGAGGCGGAGCAGCCGTTCCTGCTGCTGGACCTGCCGCGCGACGGACGAACCCTCGCGGAGCGGGCCAGCGGTCTGGTGCTGTCCGCCGAGCAGAAGAAGTTCGAGAGCAGTCTGTTCCGGGCGTTGCGCCTGCTGGAATGGGCGGGTCTGGTGCACCGGTCCATCAGCCCGGCGACCGTGCGCTGGGACGGCGCCCGGGTGCAGCTGACCGGTTTCGGCACCGCCGACCGGGCGGGACGGCCCCGCCAGCGGTTGGGATCCCCGCCCTGGGCCTCCCCCGAACAGCGCGAGGGGACCGGCAGCACCGACCCCCGTGACGACATCTGGAGCGCCGGACAGCTCGTGTACTTCGTCGCCCATTCCCGGGAGCCCACGGGCAACCGGATGCCGCCGCTCGCCGGGCCGGTCCGCGACGACCTGCTCAAGGACGTCTTCGCCGAACGCGCCGAACAGCGGCCGGACGCCAGGACGATGCTGCGGCGGGTCGCGGCCCCGGACCCCTGGGACGATCTCGGCCGCCCCTCTGACCCGCTGCAGGACAGCCGCCGCAGGTTCGTCGAATTCCTCGCGGACAAAGGGCCGTCGGCCTGGCCGGCGGTGCCCGGGGCCATGGACCCCGATCCGCCGGGTCCGGCGCCCCAGACCGAGCCGGACGGACGGAGCGGGTCGTACGACCAGTTCGGCGGCTGGGGTCGGCGACGAAGGGGGTCCGGAACGGGACGCTGGGGAACGGGCGGCCGCAGGGCGGGAGATGGCGGATAGTGGATCAGGTATTCCCCGACGGAGACGCGGGACAGCCGGTGCGGTGTCCCAGCTGTCTTGAGGAACTGCGCCTGGACGAGAGCCAACTGCACGTCCCGGATCCGCACACCTCGAGCATGGTGCCGTGGGACCCGGCGTCGGAACCCAACCGTATGCGGCGCCAGGACCAGCTCAATCGCGCCTTCATGAGGTGCCCGAACGACAGGCCGGGCCCTCACTTCCTTCCCGTGCCCTACCTGATGTTCGGAAAGCCGCTGACCATCGCGCTCGTCGGCCAGTCCGGCACCGGCAAGACGCATCTGCTGGCAGCGATCATGGCCGAGATCGGCCGGGGCGGCCTGGACTCCTTGGGCCTGCGCTGTCGAGCGGTGAACACCTCCCAGCACCACGCCTTCCTGGCCGAAGCGGTCAACAAGCTGGAGCAGGGCCAGGTTCTGCCGGCCACCAGGCCCACGGACTTCGTGGACTTCACCGACGCCCTGTTGATCACCGTCAACGGCCAGACCAGGCCGGTGGCCTTCTTCGACATCGCCGGGGAGTCACTGAATCTGCCCGGGAAGACGACCGAGTTCCTGCTGGGCGTGGACGCGTTGATCTTCGTCGTCGACGCGCTCAGAGCCCTCCGGCTGAAGCAGCTGACGCCGGCCCGGGAGCTCGCGGGTGTGCGGGCCGACGCCGCGGGCGTGGCCGACCCCACCTTCGGAGCCGTTCTCGACCGTCTGCCCCGCGTGGACGGCCTGTGCGACGTGCCGACCGCGATCGTGCTGAACAAGTGCGACGTTCTGCGGTTCGAGCCGCCGATCGACCAGTGGCTGCGCGAGGACAGCCGCCCCCGGGGCGTCCCCGATCCGGCGGAGGTGTTCCGGGAGAGCCAGGACGTCTTCGCTTTCCTCACGCAGCATCAAGCGACGTCGTGGCTCCGTCCGTTCATGGAGTGCCGTCGCTGCACGCTGCACTTCGCCACCGCCACCGGCATGTCCCCCGCCGTGCTGCCCGTGGCCAACGGCGGTTCGGGAGCCGTTTCCCCGACCGCCTTCATCGGCGGCATCCGCCCTCGGCGGGTGCTGGGGCCCCTGCTCTCGGTGTTCCAGATGTGCGGTCTGCTCGAGACTCCATTGCCCGTCGCCCGGCTGAGGGGGATGTGAGGACGTGTCCGTGCCGAGCACCGACGTACACCAGGTCATCTGCGCCTACGATCCCGACAACCCCGCCGACAGCAAGGGGTTCGGCCCCGTCGCGTCCTCGCTGCCCACTCTGGAGGAGGTGAGCCTGTTCAAGCTGGCGGCCACCGTGCTGCGGCCACCGGGCAGCCTCAGCGCCGGGGACTCGATCGCGTACGGGCGGCTGCCCTCGGGACAGGACCTCATCGTCCGCCGAGTCGTCGTCATCGACTCCCTGCGTCGGGAGAATCTCCTCAGCCAGGCCGTGATCGGAGGTCGTGAGCAGTTCTCCCCCGCCATGGCCCTGGGGCTCGACCAGGCCGACTGGCCGCTGGGAGAGGGGATCGCTCGTGTGCGACGGGGAGAGTCCCTCGCCCGTCCCAACCCCGCCGAACTGCGGCGTCTGAGCCGCGAGGGCGCGGACCGGCTCCGGGACACCAGCCGGGCCGCGCACCTGACCGAGGCGCTGTGCCACCTGGCGACCTGGGTGCTCACCGAGCCGCGGTCCAACTTGTCGGTGGCCGCCCCCCAGATGGCCGGCGAACCACGCGCGATGCTGCTCGGCCTGGTGGAGATGCTCTCCGGACTGGTGCCCGGCGACTGGACCTTCTCCACGGAGGAGTCCGCCGAGTCGGGCCCTTACCGCCTCATCGTCATGCCGGGCTGGCCCCGGGTCGGCAGTCCCGACTACGGCCGGCAGCGCATCATCGACCGGCCCGCGCCCGACGGCCCGGCGCACACGGCCGCACGGCTGCTGGTCACCCGCTACCAGGCCTACGGCCTGCCGGGTCTCGAGGTGCTACGCCGACGGGAGGACTGGCCCGGGATGTCAGCGGCCGAGCGGGCCGAGTCGCTGCGCAATCTGCTGACCCTGCATGCCGGCACCACACCGCACAAGGAGTTGCCCGCGGTCGCGTCCTCCTCGTCGGCTTCGCAGCAGGAATACGCCATCGAGGGAGCGGAGACGCTGACCGGGCACACGGAGACAAGGGCGAGCCGGGCGGAACCCGAGTTCCCACCGGCCCAGGACTGCGCACCGGAACCGGCCCCTCCGATGCCGTCCCACGCCCCGGACGTGCCTGCGACGGACCCACCGGACGACGAGACGCGAGACCGGGAGGCCGCCGCGCTGGTCGAACGGCTCTTCCAGGCCCGCGGCGAGGAGGAGCGGGAGGAACTGCTGGGGGAAGTGGAGTTCTGGGCCGGTACCTGGACCGAGTCGCAGTCGGACATCGCATGCCTCACGGCGATCCGTTTCCGGCTCGGCCTGGCGGCCGGGGGATCACGGCGGCAGGCCAGGAAGCCGGTCTTCTCCCATGATCCGCAAGAGGTGTTCGACCTGCTGATCGGCGCGAACCTGCGCCGCCGGGAACCGGCCCTCGAGTGGGCCCTGTTCCTCCGTCAGGAGTGCGTGACCGCGCTCACCGAGCCGCTGCGATCCGTGGTCCAGGACATGTTCGACCGCTACGAGCAGCGGCTTCTCGCCATCCACCCGGTCTTCTTCGTCGTCATGGGCCGCTGGGCCATCCCCCGCGCACTGCGCCTCGATCCCCCGGGCGATCCCCGGCCCCGGAGGCCGTCCGCCCCACGCCCGCGACTCACGCCCCCGGCCTGGCTGGCGGGCCGGAGGCGCGGTCACGCGGAAGCCGCGCACCGGGCCGAGGCACGGCCCCGCGTGGGCCCGGGGGGCAACGCCGACGACTTCCTGCTGCTCGGCAAGCTGTTCCTCGGCTTTGTCGTCGTCGTGGCGATGCTGCTGGTGGTCGGGGCGATGTGGCGCGACGTGTCGTGAGCGGCCCGGCCGGCCGGGCCGCTCAGAGCAGGCCGATGCCGAAGGTCTCCTCCTCCGGGATGTGCGTCAGCAGCCGGATACGCGCACCACTGCCCCCGTGCCGTACCGCCATCTGCTGGAGGCGCTCGGCGATCTGATGGGCGGTCCGGCCGAAGGCGACGGCCTGCCGCAGGGCCGTGCGCCGCCAACTGCCGTCCAGATCGGTGGCGATGGGCCCGGACGTCAGGACCGTGGGGACGTACCCCAGCAGGTGCAGCTGGAAGGCGAACAGGTCGCGCAACTCGGCCGTTCCGTCATCCCCCGCCTCCTGCGGCAACCCGTCGAGGACCACCAACGGAGGCGCTTGACGCCGCTGCTCGCACAGCTTGCGCACGGCTGCGTCGACGTCCTCCGGGCGGATCGACCGGGCGCTGCCCGGCATGCGCAGCGCGGCGCCCTGGTCGTAGGGCCGCATGTCGCCGTGCAGGAGGAGCACGTCGACGGGCTGCTCGCCGGCCACGACGGACTCCGGGGACAGCAGGAAGTCCTCGGTCGCCCGCCATACGACAGGCCCACTGCTCGGGTCCTCCGGCGGCACCGCGGACGGTTCGAGTCCGGGACCGGCCGCGCCGCCCACTGCACTGCCCTGGACGTCCACCTCGACCTGGGTGACAGGCCGTACGTCGGCGGCCGCGCGCACGGCTTGCCTCAGGTGGGCGGGGACCTCACCACGCACCTCCCGCCGGTACGCCGCCCATGCCTTGTGCCAGCGCTCGTCCGTCCTGCCGGTGGGCAGTACGCCGGGCTCGTAGCGGCCGAGGCGCTGCAGCGCGAACTGCAGGTTGCGGCAGCGTGCCTCCTCGATCATCGGGGTGTGCAGCAGCTCCGCCAGGACGTCGGCGGAGATCCCGGTGTCGCCCCCCGCGCGGGCGGCGACGAGATGCCAGACGGTCGGCGGGTCGGTGTCGCCGGTCAGCCGCAGGAGCGCGGCGGCTTCCGCGGCCGCCCTGCGTCGCTGCCTGCGCGAAGTGTGCCGGGCCCGGGCCATCAGGTCGGCGCCGCGCAGGGTCAGCCGCTGGGTGGTGTCGACGGCCTGTGCCCGAGGCAGTGGAGCGGGGAGCAGGTCCTCCGGCAACAGGGGGTGCAGTCGCAGCCAGGTGGCGTGCAGCTGACGGTTGTCCCGGCCCAGCAGCTCGGCCGCGGTGCGCAGGTCGGCGACGGCCCGGCGGCCGTCACCCAGCAGCAACCCGTGCAGTTCCGACGACCACAGGGCCCTCAGCCCCGCGGGCCGGGTGGCCTTCTCCCCCTCGGAGCGTTGCCGCCCCAAGAGCTGTTCGATCGCGTTGACGCGGGCCGGGTGGGTGAGCAGCCCTTTTTCGACGACGGCCGCATACAGCCGGGCCTGCTCGGCGAGGAGCATGAACCGGCGGTTCATGTCCGGGATGGACGCACACGCCGTGGTGACCGTCGCGAGCCGGTGCTTGACCTCGTCGGCTGGTCCGCTGACCACGGCGTGGAAGCCGTAGGAGAGCCATTCGGCCGCGGTGGGCGGCTCGCCCTGCCTCCCGGCCGACTCGCGGCGCTCACCCAGCTGCTCACCCCAGCGGCGTACCAGCTCCTCGGCCTCCGCGAAGCGCTCCCAACGATGCAGCAGCGCGCATTCGGCGCCGTTCATGGCCGTGCCGGCCGGGCCGCGCGGGCCTTCCCGGAGCGGCCGGGACCGTGAGATCCACTGGTTCGCCCGCCCCAGATCCCCGGCGACGGAGAGCGCGATGGAGGCCCGCAGGACCATCACGGACAGCCGCCGCTCGTCGTCGGAGGCCCGACCCATCGCCATGCCGGCGTAGGTCTCCGCCCGTTCGAGCTCCAGCACCTGCGCACTCGCGCGGGCCAGGACCATCAGCGTCTCGAACGCCAACTCGGTCTCCACCTGTCCGGCCACGGCCGGGAGGGTGACCTCGCTCAGCATCCGTTCGGCCTCCTCGGCCTCGCCCACGAGCAGCTGCGACCTGGCCAGCATCAGATCCGCCCGCAGGTCGTCCGGGCTGAACCCGGACCGCGGGAACCGCTCCGCCGCCAGGGGCAGCCCTGAGCGCAGCTCCGCGTCAGCGGCCAGGAGGTGCAGCCAGTTCTCGACGGGGTCGCCGAGCCCGCCCAGTCGCCCGTACCAGGCCCGTACGAGGTCGGGGCGGTCCGCGAGGGCCCAGTCCTGCATCGCGTACCGCGCGACGAGCGGGGCCTGGGAGGCGCCGCGCGCCACCGCGGACTCGAACATGGTGGTGAAGTCACGGTCGGCCGCGGTATGGCTGAGGTGGGGCAGATCGTGGGCGCGGCCGATCCGGACCTGGCAACTGGCCAGCAGCAGCTGAGCGTCGGCGACCCACAGATCCTCAAGCCCCTGGGACGCGTCGTCCGCCGGGCGACGCTCCTCCAGCACGGCCCGCAGCCGTTCATGGGCCGTGTGCACCTGGTCGAGGCCCGTCCGCTGCCCTTGGCGCAGCAGCAGGGCGGCACTGGCGACCTCGACCCGCAATCGGTCCTGCCGCACCGCGGGGCGCCCAGGGCAGCGCATGGTCGACCGGCGTCCCACCAGCCGGAGGTAGCGCTCGACGTCGGACCACCCGGCCCGGCCGCCGTACAGCACGGCGTGCAGTTCGCCGTAGGCACGCTCGAGGGCGATGTCGTACCACAGCTGCGGGGACATCACCTGGGGGTCGGGCTCGCCGCTGCCGTCGGGTTCGCTGTCGGGGCGCTCCAGGTCGGCGCTGAGCAGCCGGTCGGCCAGATCGATCACGGTCGCGAAGTCGCCCCGCCGCCAGGCGGCGTCCACCTGCGCGCGCCAGGTCTGCGCGACTTCGTCGAGAAACGCGTCGTGGTCGCCTCGTCGGTCCACGGCCGAGTGCAGTTGGTGGTAGACCTGCTCGGCGACCCAGCCTGCCCGTTCGTGTGCGCTCCCGGCCCTGCCGGCGAGGTCCGCGCAGCGGACGGCCGCGTCCCGGTGGAGCTGACGCCACACGCGCTCTTCGGTGGAGCGCATCGTGCGCAGGAGTTCCCGCCGCACGTTGACGTGCACGTTCAGCCTGGTGTCCTGGGCGCTGATCCAGGCCGAGCGCCGGGCGTAGTGGAGCAGCCGTCGCCACAGCCCCTCGGGGTCCGCCGGCAGGTCCGATCCGGTGTCCGTGGGGCGATCACCGCGGGCGGGGAGCAGGGGGAACAGGACCTTCAGGAAGTACTCGTACGTCGGATGCCGGGCGACCGCGCAGTACTTGAGCGCGGTGCGGGTGTAGTCGTCCTCGATGTGGTCCAGTTCGCGGTCGACGACGAAGAGGTAGAGCGGGTCGCCGGCCGCGGGCAGCTTGTGGGGCGAGTCGGCCAGCAGAGCGAGGACGAGCGGGTTGAAGGTCGGCGAGCCCTCGATGTCCTGCTCGCACACGGCGACTATCCGCTCGGCCTGCTCGGTGGCGACGCCACGCAGTTCGAGGTAGGTCCGGGCCTCCTGGGCGGTGAACGGTTCGAGTCGCAGGGCCCGCCACGGCACGTCGCGGAAGGCTTCGCGGAAGTCCGGTCGTGTGGTGACGTCGGAACGGCCCGACAACACCAGGCGCAGCCACGGGACTTGACGGACCAGGCGGCCCCACATGGTCATCATGGCCGCGAGTTCGCCGGGTTCGGCCTGCAGCAGCTCGTCGGTCGTGTCCAGGCAGATCAGCACCGGGCCGCCGTCGGCGATCTCGTTCAGGGCGTCGGCGAAGGTGGTGACGACGTCCGGCGGGAGGGGGGCGGCGTTCCAGCGCTGCAGGGGGGCGTAGCCGGGCGGCGCGAATTCCCGGTCGAGTTCACGGCGCCGATGTCCATGGGTCCTGAGGAACTGCGCCAGGCGCCAGCCCCGTTGCTCACGATCCAGCGCCCGTGACTGTTCCAGCAGCCGTTCGGCGGCGATGACCAGAAGCAGCTCCGGAACGTCACGGACGCGCTCGGAGACCATGCTCTGGGCATCCAGTACGGCGGAGAGGACGGCCGGTTGCCGCTGGATACCGAACCGCGAGACGAGCCAGGCGAGTTGGGTGCTCTTTCCCATTCCTCCACCGGCATGCAGGTGGATCACGCGGGGTGGTCCGGGCGTGATGCCGTCCGGGATGACGCCGGGCTTCGGCGGTGCGACGCCGTGGACGGCCGCCTCCAGGATGCCCTCGATGTCGCGGCGCGAGACGTAGTGCCGGGTCCGTTCGAAGTACTCCTGCAGCCCGGCGCTCAACTCCAGCCGCCGCTCGGCTCGCTCACGGCGCCGGAGCAGATCGGCGTCGAGCGCGTCGGCCGCGAACCGTCGCAGATCGTCCGGGGCGACCGCTTCGGCGAGTTTGCGGCACACCGTGAAGTCGGCGACGTTCTCGAACTCCGGGTACCACCGGTCGAACTCGTCGACCGCTTCCCGGTGCAGCCCCGCGAGCACCAGCAGCCGTAACCGCTCGATCATGGCCGTGTCTCCGTCGACACGGGTGAGCTGCGCGGCCAGCAGCGCGGCCGTCTCGGTCATCGCGGCGGGCAGTCCCGCGGCGGTGTAGGACTCCTCCTGGCCGTCCAGCCACCATGCGGCCCAGGCCCCCTTGCGGACCATGCCGTTGAGCTGGAACCACCCGGCTTCCGCGGGGTGCGCGGCGAGCACTCGGCGCAGTTCCTCGAACGAGTACTCCAGGCCGTCGGCGGCGACGGCGAACGCGGTTCTGCTGATGGCCGTCATCAGACTGCAGCGCTTGAGCACCTCGTAGCGCACCGGATTGTTCTTACGCGAATCCAGCAAGTGCTGAAACGCCGTCCCGTACTCGTCGGATCCGGCCGCGGTCACTCGCCCCGCCTGTCCCATTCGCTCATCGCCCCCCTTCTCACGTGTCTCAGCCGATCCTGGTGAGTGCGGTGTCGCAGACGTCTTTCAGGAACTTCGGACCGAAGTCTTCCTCAAGGGTGTCGAGTTTCTCCCTGACCAACGCGCGCCACTCGGGCTTGTCATGCCAGTCGTAACCCATTCGTGTGCCCAGTTCCCGCAACAACGGCCATCCGTGATGGGCCGACCAGCGTTGCAGGGTGATGTGCTGCCGCTCCGCGACGAACTCGGCGAGCCGGTCGGCCGTCTGGGGCTGATGCGGTCTTTTGGCCGTCACCACGACCGTGATGCTGCTACGACTGTGCAGAACCGGCTTGAACAGGTGTTTCACCAGGAATTCGGCGGACGGCCGCACCTCTTCGTTCTCCAGGAAATGATCGAGAGCCAGTACGAGGTGGGTGTCGGCCGGTGCGGCCTTGACGAGGAGGTCGATGGCGGCCTTGACCAGTTCGCCTCGGACGGTACTGATCCGGGTGTGATAGCCGCCGTCCCGGGACAGCAGCCTCCGCACGGCGTCGACGCGCTCGTCCAGGCCCCAGCCGCCGTGGCGCTCGCTCTGTGTGCGCACGGACTCGGCGAGCAGGGCCGCCGTGTCCAGGACGACATCGTCGGCCCGCGGTGACTGCCCCGCGGACCTGGGCGGTCGGATACTGCCCAGCCGGGCGAAGTCCAGGTAGAGCGCCCGGCAACCGGGGCGCTGCTCCCAGACCCGCATGAGGGAGAGCAGGAACCAGGTGGTGCCGATCTTGTCGTCCTCGTCGCCGCCGGAGAGCACGATCAGCTGACGGGCGGCCGTCCCGGACTCCAGTTTCTCCAGGGCCGTGAGGCGCTGGCCCACCCGGTCGGTGGCCCGCTTCAGGCTCTCGTACAGTTCCGGGACCTCCGACGGCGGCTCGGGCGCGCTCGGAAGCACCAGCTCGGGGCGGCAGTTGACGGTGACGGCGGCGGACACCGACGCGTCCTCCGCCTCGGTGACGGCCCGCGCGGCAACATCGACGCTGTGGCCGTCCATCAGCCGGCCGTACAGCTCGGTCAGCGACTTGCACAACGCGTGCTCCGGCTCCGGCCGCGGCTCCGGGGTCAGGGACACCACGGCGAGTGCGGGGGTGAGGGCATCGGCCTGGACGTAGGGCTCCAGCAGCCGGTGTGCCTGCGCACGGGGCTCGTGGTTGCTGGAGATCACCAGCCGCACGTCGCAGAGGTTGAGCCCGCCGAGCGCGTGCGCGCCCTCCTCGTACAGTGAGCGCGCCGTGTCTCCCGCGAGGTGCAGAACGTGGGGCTTGCTGACCGTGATGGCCTCGGCGAGGGCCTTCTGGCTCACTGCCCCTGGGAGCACGTCGACCTCCCACCGTTCGGCGTGCGTGTGCACCGCGTCGTGCACGGCCACGTCCTCGTGCCACAAAGGATCGTCGGCCGCCCCCCGGTCCACGTGGGAATCCACCCCCACGACCAATACCCGCACCGGGAGATCACCGAACGACAATTGGTTGCTCTCATGGAATCCGCTGGGACCGACGGCGGTCCGTACCACTCTGGGCGGGGAATCCTCCGGTGTGGCCGTCGTCCGGTGGACGAGGTCCTCCCAGTCCAGTGCGCGCAGTTCGGGCTCGTTCAGATGCAACGCCATCAAATCGGGGACATCCCCTTCACCATGGCCCACCCGCGCCCGCAACAAGTCCCACAGCGCCTGTGGTCCCGCCCGGTCCCTCAGCGCCACCGGCATGGTGATCTCCAGCGTTTCGCTCACGACGTCGCTCTCCCGCAAGGACGTCGTCTTGACGATGTAGGACGCCGGAGCACTTTCTCCCAACGCTCCGACCCTCAGGTGGACGACGTGCGTCATTCACCCACCCCCCATATTCCCCGCACTTTATTGATGGAGCCTATGAATCCGCTGAAATTTCCTGGAATGCCCGCTCCACTTGGGCGTCGTCCGCCGCGATTTTGCGCAGCAGGCTTTCCGGGTCCAGCGCGCCGGGAACCGGCTTGTCTCCCTCCGTGAACAGATCTTCGCCAATGCGTTCGCACAGCTCCTCGACCGTGGCGGGACGAGCCTCGCCCGCCCGTTCCGCGGACCGAGGGCGCAGAATGTGCGCACCGGTGAGTCGGCCGAGCAGTCCCGCGTACATGTGGTGGGCTGGTGTACTACGCCTCAAAGGCTCGTGCTGACAAGCGCGTTGATCGTTGGCTATACGACGATGGCAGGCGCCGATGTCCATCGGCGTGCCCTGGGCGTACAGCAACCGGAGCGCCTTCAGCTCGTAGTCCCGGGCGCGCTGCATGCCGGTGTGCCACGCCTCCTCGCCCCGTAGGTCACGTATCCGCAGGGCCTGTTGACGCTGGACCTGGGCACGGGCCGCGTCGGTCATGGCCCGGACGATCACATCGCCGGAGCGTTCGACCTCCTGCAGACAGCCCATCAGCTCCTGGTCGAACTCCTCCAGGGCCTCCCGGTCGCCCTCCAGTCGGCTGTCCAGCCCGAGCAGGCAGGCTTCCACCGTGTGCAGGTGCCGTTCCACCCGGTCGTGTCCCTCCAACAGCAGGTACTGACCGAGCCGTTCGTGATCGGCGCGGGCGAGCTCGACATGGCTGTTGCGGGCGAGTTCGTCCACCGCGGTCTCGGCCAGCAGGACATGGATGTCCCGCCGTATGGTGAAGAGCTTCCGGCGCAGGATCTCCCCGTCGGCCCAGCGGGTCCGGACCGCGTCGCGGAATCGGACGTCGGCCAGTTCCTCGAAGGCGACCTCGATACGGCCCAGCGCTTCGGCCAGCTCTCCCTCGTCGACCAGGACCCTGAGCAGCTCGACTTCGACGGCGCCGGCCACGAGACCGGCACCGATGCCCGACTCGACGAATTGGAGGTAGTCCTGGGCCACCTCCCGTGCCTCGGCCAGCCTGCCGGTGTCCCGCAGCCCACTGAGGATCCCCACGCTCATGGCCATGGCCAGCGGCGAGTTGTCCACGACCGCATCGCCCGGCCCCTCCCCGAGCAGCGCGGACAGGCCGGGACGATCGCCCCTGCCGAGCGCTTTGAACACGCCGCTCAGACGATGAGCCATGGTGAACTGGTCCGACTCCTTGTCCCTTATGGCGGCGGTGACCCGTTCCAGCTTGCGCACCGAGTCGTCCAGGCCCCGGCGGCCCCGGCGGGAGCGGCTCATGCGGACGGCGACGAAGTGCAGCCACGTCTCCCAGTCGCCCGCCCGTTCCAGGTACGGCATCGCCTCGGGTATCAGCCTCTGCAGGTCGGCGGTTCTGCCGTGGGTCCGGTGCCGCAGGGCCACCTTCACCCGGCCCGCCGTGTGCCGCAGGGCGATCCGGTCCACCTCGGCCCGCAGCGAGCCGTCCTCGTCGAGCCAGTTCTCGTAGTAGCGCTGGGCGGCCGCGACGACCGCGGGCTGCATCCGTATCCTCAGGTGCATCCCGTCCGCCTCCCCCACACAGTCGATCAGACAGTCCTCGGCCAAGGACCCGAGCAGGAAGCGCAGTTCGTCCCGCTCCTCGTCCGTGGACCGCCCTTCCGCGTCAGCCCGCTCCCCGACGGGGTCCACGAAGCGCTGTCCGTGGACGCGCAGACCGGCCCACACCTCGGCGAGCAGGCCCGGCGCGCAGTCGTCACCGTCCGGGTGGAGTTGGCGGTGCCGACGGCACAGCCCGCAGAGCGCGAGGAGCAGAAGGTGGCGGGGGTCGCGGCGGGGGATGCACTCGAGCGTGTCCACGGTCCACTGCTGGATCCGCCGCCACGCCTCGGGGATCTGCTCCTCGGAGTCCTGCTCCAACTGGTCGCCGTCCACGGTCGCGAGACGATGGAGCCGCTTCGTCCCGTCGTGGCCGGCGGCCACCTCGTCGGCGTAGCGCAGGAGCTCGGGGTGCCCCTCGGCGCGCGTGATCACGTTGCGCACGAGGTCCCGCTCGTCCTCACCGGCCATACCCCGGGCGGCGTCGGTGATGACGCGGCCGAGGTCGGGAAGGCTCTGGGCATACAGATACGCCTCGGCGGGGGCCAGGAGCGGCACCCGAACGTCCGGCATCCGTCGCCGGTCCAGCCGCAGTGGCCGCGGGCTGGTGATGAGCAGCCTGAATCCCGGAGCCCTGGGCACGGTCATCGCGCGGATCAGCCGTTCCCAGCGCGGGTCGATCCAAGGGCTGTCCGAGGTGGGACCGTGTCCGTTCCCGGACGGTGCCCGCAGGTCCCGGGGCCGACGGCTGATCAGCTTCTCCACATCGGAGAGGAAGACCAGGACGTAGCTGCTGTTGTTGCCGGTCAGCCGCTCCTCGACGTCGGTGCACAACCGCTCGAACCTGGTCTCGTGGGCGAGGAATTCCTCCAGTTCGTCCGGCTCCGGGACAGGCTCCGAACGGCTGTCGAAGGCATCGCGCAGTGCCTGCTCCTTCAGCAGCTCGCCGACGAAACCGCACAGCGCGTCCCAGGGTTCGTCATCCATCCGTCTGCCCTTGAGCGGGTACCGCACGACGTTCCGGTAGCGATGGGCGTACTGGCTGATCAGCTCGTCGGCACAGGTCGTCTTGCCCACCCCCGCCATGCCGTGCAGCACGACGCCGTTGACCCCGCTGCCGCCGATCCGGGCGAAGATCTCGCTGGCCTGCCACATCGGGTCGTGATGGCCGATGAGGCTGGGCGGCGGATGCTCCCGCGTCGGCGCGTCGGGCCTGAAGAGCGGGGGCGGTTGCACGACCAGCCCGCAGGCCTCGGCACCGTAGATCACGGGCGCCGCCCGGTCGAGGGTCGTCAGCGACGGACAGGTGGCCATGGCCGCGCCCACCGCTCGCGGGAGGGTCAGGTTCTGCGAGAGCAGGTGGCCGTAGACCTCGGTGACGAAGTCGACGGCGGCCTGGTCGCCGATGCGGTGCCGGAAGGCCAGCACGGCGCAGCCCAGCTTGCCGGCGAGGTCCACCGCGAGCCGGTCGGCGTCCGCGTCGGCGTTCGCCGTCGTGTGTGGTTCGGGCGCGAGGTGGGAAGGGATGCGGAACAGGTTCAACTGGTCGGCGATCGAAGGGCTGCTGGCCGGTCTCGTCGTGATCACCGCGAGCCGCAGACGTCGGTCGTTGTCACTTGTCTGCAGCATGCCGACCAGTTCGGCCGCGCTCAACGGCGCCTTGGTCGCGGACTCGCTGCCGTGGGCGACCGCCGACCAACTGCCCGGAACGCCCCGGTCGGCCAGATGCAGCATCAGCTGCCAGCGGCCCTCGTCCTGCCGGTTGCCGCGCTTGGCACTCACCACGTGATTTCTGAGTTGCTCGTGCGTGACGTGGTACGAGAGCGTCCGGCTCGTGATGTCCATCCCGCCGCCGTCGGCGGCGATGTCCCGTACGGCGTCGAAGACCTGGGACTGCTCGGCATGCAGATCGAGCGGTTCACCGGTTCTGCTCCGGTTGAACACACCGATGATGTGCAGCGGTTCGTCCTTCTCCGCCCGGCGGGACAGGGAGGTTCCGGAGGCCACGTCGTACACGAAGGTGACTCTGCGGTCGGCGAGCGAGCCGGCGTCGTCCGCCGCCAGCACGAGCGGGTACCGGAGTATCTCGCGCTCCGGTCCGTCGGGGTTCAGCCGGATCAGCACCGTCGCCGGCCGCTGCAGGGGCAACAGGTCCCAGATGTCCTGGGTGAGCACCGCCGTGCGCAGCCAATGACCCAGTCTGCGCAACGTGTTGGCCTTCCCGGCCGCGTCGAGCCAGGTGTCCTGGATGAACCCGGAAGGATCGGCCAGGAAGCCGTAGTTCTCCGGACGTCCCCCGGCGTCCGCCGTCAGATCGACCGGGGACTCGTATACCTCGCCCGACGGACCCCAGTCGCTGATCCGCCATCGCCATCGCGGCGCGTCCTCGCCCCTGCCGAAGTCCAGGACTTCCAGTAATGCATCGTATTCCCCCGCCACGTTCTCAGTCCCCCTAAGAACCCCACGCATATGCCACTGCAGAGCAGAAGAGTAGACCTACGCGGGCCACGCGTGTCCCGAAGTGGCGGAGAAATGCTTCGCACTCGACGATTGATCCTTCCTCATCGTTCTCCGGGCAGAATCAATCGAATGGGAATGCGAATTCGGCGTCAGCGTCTGTTGATCCACCCCTTCAGACCGTCCACCGTCCCGGCATGGCTCTCCGCGTCCATCAGCCGACCGGGGTTTCCCCTGACTCTGCGCAGCACCTTGCCGGCCAATGCTCTGGTGGCGGGATCCCGCGAGAGGGGGCCGAGACGGGGCAGCCGACGGACGATCTGCTTCAACTCCGCTTCGCTCAGTGGTGGCAATGCCACGCGGGGCAGGGCGGGGGCGAGGTCCGGCAACGCGCTCACGGAGGTCAGCAGAATTCTGCCCGGGCCGCCCGGCCGGACGAATTGCTCGACGAGCGAGGCGAAACGGGTGTCGTGCGCGATGGTTCGGTCGACCGCGTCGATCACGAGGAGCAACCGAAGCGACCTCACCGCGTCGACGTATGCCCCCCAGGGCTCCTCGGCCCCGAGCCGGTCGAGCACCGGCACCTGAATCCTCAGACACCGCAGGAGGTCGCTGAACGGGTCGCCGCAGGAGGGTGGGGCCTCCTCCCCGACCGGTCTCGGGTGCCATACGAGCACGTCGAAGGCCTCCCGATGGTCGTGCGCGAGAAGCGACGCACACGCCGTGGCCCCGAGGCCCCGCTCGCCGTCGCCGTGCACCACCACGCCACGCGATCCGCTTTCGGCCGCGAGTGTGCGGCTCGCCTCGGTCATCTCCCGAAGGCGCCCGACGAAGGAGCGCGGCCTGTCCGGAAGCGGCCCGGCACCGGCGCCCGGAACACCGCGCAGGGGCCCCCGCGTCATCGGGCGGTCCGGCAGCCGCCGGCTTCGGGCAGCGGCCCCGAAGAGCATGGGAGTCGCCGCGGCCAGCAGCGGGGTGCGGACCTCGTCGAGCTCCCGGTTGCCGCTGGTGTCGGTGAGGGCGCTGTGCACGGCCTGCGGGAGCGTATGGCCGTGCCGGAAGAGGGAGGTGTAGAGGCTGACGGCGAAGACGCGGGCGAATTCATTGCTGACGGGAAAGCGCATGGCGACGACGGCACACCCGAGGTGCTCGGCGACGACGGCGGCCAGAGAGGTGAGGGACGGGGCGGGAACGGGCCTGGAATCGCTCTCCGCACGGACGGCCTCACTCCCCGACCAGCAGGCGGCGAGAAACACCAGCCGCACACGGCCGCGCCCCGAGCGCAGCAGGTCGACGAAGTCGGGGGCGCGGACATCGTCCTCCCCACCGTCCGGCAGCTCCAGGCATATGCTGCCGCGCTGACCGTGAGCCACCAGATGCAGGACGTCCCAGCCCTGGGGCTCCCCGACCATGCTCCGCACGGTCCGGCGGCTCACCCCGAACTGGCGCGTGCGCAGTTCCAACGGGACCGAGTCGTCGGGCCCGCCCGCGGTCATGTCGAGCAACTCCGTCCTCAGGAAGGACCGGTGTGCGCCCAGGTCCACCGGAGAAGCCGACCACGGCAGGCTGAACAGGGCCAGCATCCGCAGGTGCGGTGGCATCGGTGACGCCCGCTCCGGCGCCGTCGGCGCTCCGGACCGCCCGCCGCGGACGAAGACCACTCCATCCAACACCAGGGGACGGCCGTCGATGAGCGCCAGCTCCCACGGCAGGGACTCGAAGTCACCCAGTTCCGGAGGTAGTCGAAGCTCCACCGCCACGGGCGCCAGGGCTTTCAGACGGTGCGCCATGCAGCCCAGACCGGTCCGCGCGATCCACGCACCGCAGGCCCGTACCTCTTCCTCCAGCAGTCGCAACGGGGTCCGTTTCAAGCGCAGTTGAGCAATCCGGTCGACGAGCGCGTACAACGTGTCCAGTTCTCCGGGCGGTTCGGCACGTATCTCGGTGTACGCGGCACGCCCTTCCCCCGGCTGTTTCAGCGACCAGATCCACCAGTCCGGCCGGCCACTCACCGAATCCCTGTGGAATTCGCGAATTTCGAGCACAGCGGATCGTTTCATGCTCGGACGCGCCCCCTTCCGAACGAATGGCGACCACCTGTAATCGCAATGGAACCAGCCACTACTGACGTGACGTCAGGCGCTTTAGGCTACGTCATCCATTTCCCGGGCAGAATCACAGCGGGGGGACCGCACATGACCGACGGCCGCTACCAGAAGTACATCAAGCACGTCCGTGCCGACGTGGGCATGGAGCCGACGTGGCCGCCGGCCGCCGAGCGCGTCCTCGGCGACGTGGGCAGGCTCCGCAACGGCCGCTTCGAGCGCAGGGGCACACTGGAGACCCTGTTCGGCCTCCGGGTCACCCCCCGGCCCGTCAAGGAGAACAGCTCCGTCTTCCGCAGCGACTCCAAGGGCACCGTGCAGGTCCACCACAACACCGCGATCGGCGCCGGGGCCGCGCTGGTCGCCGCCGACGGATCGGTCGTCCTGGAGTTCGGCAAGGCGGACTCGGTGTTCTTCCAGGCGACGGGCTGCCGCACGGAGGAGATCGACCGTATCGACCTCGTCGAGGAGCTCATGGCGGAACGGCACAGCAAAGGCGACTGGCCCCGCGGCCAAGTGGTGATCACCGAGGTGACCCACGCCGCGAGCACCACGGCGATCATGTGCAACAGACGCAATGACCGCGTCGCCCTGCGCGCGGCGGCCGACGCCCCCGCCGCCGGCCTCGACCTGCTCACCGCCTCCGGGAGCCTGCAGTGGGCCGGCGGCTCGGCGGCCAGCCTGCAGGTCGTCTCGGAAGGCGAACTCACCCCGCTGTACCGGGCGTGGGGCATGGTCCGGCACGTGTTCGGTGACGACGAGCCGAGCTTCTTGGACAAGGACACGGACACGGAGACGGACGAAGAGGACCAGGACGTGGAACGTTACCCGGACCAGGTGAGCAGCCTGGAGTTCGACGATCTCTCCTGACCGTACGGCCGATGGCAGGCCCGCCGGGCACCCCGCTGAGCACGGGTACGGTCCCGGCTCACAGCTTGGCGCCGAAGTTCTGCGTCCACCAGGGGCCGCCGGGGCCGTCGTGGACACCGACGCCGATGTCCTTGAACGCGCAGTTGAGGATGTTGGCCCGGTGGCCGGGGCTGTTCATCCAGGACTCCATGACGACCTCAGGCGTCTGCTGGCCCTTGGCGATGTTCTCCCCGTAGGTGGACCAGCGATAGCCCGCCGCGGTGATGCGCTGCCCGGGGTCCTCGCCGTCCGGGTTGGTGTGGTCGAAGAAGCCGCGGGCGGCCATGTCCTCGGAGTGTCCCTGCGCGGCCTGGTTCAGCAGGGCGTCCTCCGCGAGGGCGCCGCAACCGGCCGCCGCCCGTTCCTTGTTCACCAGGGCGACGACCTGGCCGACGGTGCCGGTCGGGGCCGACTGGGCCTGCGGCGCGCCGGACGCGGTCCTGGCCTGCCGGGTGGCGGCGCTGGGAGTCGGTGTGGGCTTCTCGGTGACCTCGGCGGTCTTGGAAGGGCGCGGCTTCTTCGACGGCGACGGCGAGGCGGACGGCGAGGCGGATCCGGAGGCCGACGGGGTGGCCCGCGCGGTGCTCGTCTCGGCGAGGTCCTGCGCCGGTGCTCCGGCGGTGCGCGCGGCGGACGCCTCCCCGGGACCGGTCCCGGTCCCGGAGTCCGTGTCGGCGTACCAGAGTCCGCCGCCCGCCACGCAGGCCGCCACGACCGCGCCCCCGACCGCGCGGCGGCGGTTGCGGCGACGCCGGCGGGCCTCGCCTCGGGAGGTCGCCCGCCCGCGCGCGGCCCGCCCGGCCCCGGAGCCCGGGCCTCCAGGGCCCGCCGCCGCGTCCAGCCGGGACGTGGAGCCCACGGCGGCCATCCCGCCGGACGACGACAGCACCCGCTCCAGCAGCGCGGGGGTCGCCGCGACCAGGGCCAGTCCGGCCAGCAGTCCCTCCGCGGGCAGCAACCCGCTCCACAGGCCGCCGCAGCGTGCGCACCCGCGGGCATGCCGGGCGATGCGCTTGCGCCACAGCGTCGAGGGCCGGCCGTCCCAGGTGGCCAGCAGACCCTGCAGTTCCTCGCAGAGCGGCCGCGAGTCGAGCGCCCGCACCACCACCCGGGCGGCCTCCAGTTGCGCCTTCATCCGCTGCACGCGTACGGCCGTGTGCTGAGGCGACAGTTCGAGCGCGGCGGCGACCTCGGTCCGGGTCAGCTCACCGGCGCACTCCAGCCACCACAGCGACAGCAGTCCGCGGTCGTCGGGGTCCAGCCAACGGGTGGCGCGTGCGGTCTCCTGGCGCTGGCCGGACAACTGGAGCCGCACCATGGTCAGGTCCACGAAGTCGGCTCCGGGGTCGGCGAGGTCCTGGGCCTCCTCGACCGCGCCGGGGGCGGACTGCCGGGCGTTCCAGTGCGCCCGGACCTGGTTCATCACGATCGCCACGAGCCAGGAGCGGAAGGCTTCGGGGTTGCGCAGACCGCCCAGCGAGTCGAGGGCACGGAGCATGCTCTCCTGGACCACGTCGTCCACGTCGACCGAGCCGTTGAGCGCCCGCCCCACGATGTTGTAGACCAGCGGGAGGTACGCGCTGACCAGGGCGTCCTGGGCCTCCGGGTCGCCGTCTCGGGCAGCGGTCACCAGTGCCGCCGCGTCCCTCGTGCCCTCTGTACTCATCAAAAACTTCCCTGTCCTCGACGCCGAACGGTGCTGTCCGATACCTGGGAGATCGCTCGATGCGCCGCGGATAACAGTTACTCGGACACCAGTTCCACGAGAGACTTTCGACACCGGCCCGGCGGCGCAAGGGGGAACGTCACACCCGCCGAGTACGGGGAAGCGGTCAGTCCTCGTCGGGCAGCCCGAACTCGCCGTACTCCGGTGCGCCCGCCACGTCGTACGTCTGGATCGACACGCCCTTCGACGTGACGGTTCCGCCGGTCCGCCGGAACGCGGTCGGCGTGCTGCCCTCCGGGAACAGGCGGCGGCCGGTGCCGAGGACGACCGGGAAGGTCAGCAGGTGGACCGTGTCCAGGACACCGAGGCCGAGCAGGGACCTGACGAGGGCGCCGCTGCCGTGGACCTGCAACTCGCCGTCGGTGCGGTCCTTGAGGGCGGTGACCTCCTTGGCGAGGTCGCCGGTGAGCACGGTGGTGCCGGCCCAGCCCGGGTCGGTGAGGGTGGCGGAGGGGACGTACTTCGGCAGGGAGTTGAGCGGCGCGGCGACCGGGTTGTGGGGGTCGGTCACCTTGGGCCAGTACCCGCTGAAGATGTCGTAGGTGAAGCGGCCGAGGAGGAACGCGCCGGCGCGGTCGAAGACACCGTTGACGAAGGTGCCGAAGTCGTCGTCGGCGTAGGGGAAGACCCAGCCGCCGTCCGGGAAGCCGTCGCGCGTGTCCTCCTGGGGGCCGCCGGGGGCCTGGTAGACGCCGTCGAGGGTGACGAAGATGGTGGAGACGAGCTTGCCCATGACGGGTGCCTTCCTTCGGGCCCCGGTGCGGGGCGGGGTCTGTCTGTCATGAGTGCAGACCCCACCGGCACCCGCAACTCATCGGTCACCGGCCCGGCCCCGGCGGGCGACGTCGATGTCCGTCGGCCGCCAGCCGGTGAGGGCGGGAGCCGGTGGGATGGGCGCATGAACACACATGGTGGAACGCTTGACGGCAAGGTGGCTCTGGTGACCGGCGGGAGCCGCGGTATCGGCGCGGCCACGGCGGTACGGCTGGCCCGGGCCGGCGCGGATGTGGCCGTGACCTATGTGCACGGCAAGGAGGCGGCCGAGGACGTCGTACGGGCCGTGGAGGCGGTCGGTCGGCGGGCGGTGGCTCTGCGCGCGGACTCGGCGGACGCCGGGGAGGCCGCGGAGGCCGTGGCTCGTACCGTGTCGTCGCTGGGCGGCCTGGACGTGCTGGTGAACAACGTGGGGGTGGGGGTGCTGGGGCCGCTCGAGTCGCTGTCCCTCGCCGATGTGGACCGGGTGCTGGCGGTGAACGTGCGCGGGGTGTTCCTCACGTCGCAGGCCGCCGCCTCGCGGATGCCCGACGGAGCCGGGCGGATCATCACGATCGGTACGTGCATGACGCAGCGGGTTCCCGGGCCGGGGGGCACGCTGTACACGATGAGCAAGTCGGCGTTGGTGGGGCTGACGAAGGCGCTGGCGCGCGAGCTGGGGGCTCGGGGGATCACCGCCAACATCGTCCATCCCGGGCCGACCGACACGGACATGAATCCGGCGGACGGTCCGTACGCGGCGGGGCAGGCGGAGATGACGGCGCTCGGGCGGTTCGGCCGCGCGGAGGAGGTGGCGGAGACCGTGGTGCATCTGGCCGGGGCGTCGTACGTGACGGGGGCGGAGTTCGCGGTGGACGGCGGCCACGCGGCCTAGGACCCCCTGTCGGCCCTGGACGGGCCTCCGCGAACGCCGGACGGGCTGAAGGCATCAGCCCCTCCGGCGTTTGCGGCGTCGGGGAGGTCAGCCGCCCAGCTCCTGGTGCCGCGCCGTCAGGGAGGTCGTGCCCTCTTCCGTCAGGGAGCCGAACAGACGGAGGCGGGAGATGCCGCCGTCCGGGTAGATGTCCACGCGCGCGTGGGTGCCCACCGCCGGCGTCCGGAGAACGAAGCGGTGGTTCGTGTCGGGCTGGAGGCGGGTGCGCGGGAGGATCTCCACCCAGTCGCCGGACTCTCC
This sequence comes from Streptomyces sp. NPDC003635, assembly GCF_053587635.1. Taxonomy (NCBI): domain Bacteria; kingdom Bacillati; phylum Actinomycetota; class Actinomycetes; order Kitasatosporales; family Streptomycetaceae; genus Streptomyces; species Streptomyces sp. NPDC003635. The sequence goes on from NZ_JBSFOK010000016.1 coordinate 99,615, forward strand.
GTCCTTCACCGACACCGACGCCCAGCCCGCGCTGTTCCCCTTCAGATAGGCCGTGTCGATCTCGATCGCGCGGATCCGGGACTGCGCGACCAGGCGGTAGCCGATCCAGTCGTTGCCCTGGTCACGGCGGCGCCGCGTCTCCCAGCCGTCGTCCATCTTGCGGGACCGGCCGGGCTGGATGGTGTTGGTGGCCGGGGAGTAGAAGAGGTTCGACGCGTCCTCCACCTGGCCGCCGTTCTCCAGCGCCACGACGTCGAACGTGCCCAGCACCGAGAGCCACTCGGGATCCGGGACCACCTCGCCGTACACCCGCAGGCGCGCGATGCCGCCGTCCGGATGCTGGTTCACCCGCAGATGCGTGAAGCGCTGCTCCACCGAGACCGCGAAGCCGTTCGCCGCGTGGCCGCCGACCGGGGTCCTCGGGACCAGCGTCGTCCACTTCACGTCGTCGCCCAGGAGCTCCTCGGGCGACGGGGAGCCCGGTACCGAGGTCGCCTCGACCGACACCGCCTGCGGGTAGTTGCCGCGGAAGTGGGCCGTGTCCACCACGATCCCCCGGATCACGCCGGGAGCGCCCAGCCGCACCAGCGCCCAGTCGTGGTCCTCGGCCGCCGGCCACGGGTGCTCCGCCGACGCGCCACGTCGGCGCCGCGTCTCCCAGCCGTCCATGATCTTGCCCTTGTGCCCGAAGTGCTCCGGGTCGAACTCGGCCCGCTCGGGCACGAGCAGGTTCTCGCGCTGGGCGAAGAACTCGTCATTGGCGGCGATGACACCGGCCCCGAGCTGCCGGTCGGCGAGGTTGGCGTACTGGGTGAAGGGGAGGTCGGCCGTGCGGTAGTCCGCGTACGGGTCACCGCCTCCGTAGGGGTTCGCGTCGCCGGTGAAACTCGGAATCGCCGTCACTACTGGTGCCTTTCGGTCTCGGGGGACAAACATCGGGGTCACTTGGTACGGGTCAGCAACTCACCCCTCGGCTCCGTGAAGTCGCCGTCGGCCACAACGCGCTCGCCGCGCAGCCAGGTCGACTTCACCACTCCGTACAGGGTCTTGCCCGCGTAGGCCGTCACCCGGTTGCGGTGCTGGAGGGCGGCCGGGTCCACGGTGAACGTCCGGTCCGGGGCGAGGACGGCGAAGTCGGCGTCCCGGCCCGCCTCGATGGCGCCCTTGCGGGAATCGAGGCCGACCAGCTCCGCCGTGCGCGACGACATCCAGCGCACCACGTCCTCCAGGCCGTGGCCGCGCTTGCGGGCCTCCGTCCACACCGCCGCGAGGCTCAGCTGGAGGCCGGAGATACCGCCCCAGGCGGTGGAGAAGTCGTCGGTCTTCAGGTCGGCCGTCGACGGGGAGTGGTCCGTCACCACGCAGTCGATCGTGCCGTCCGCGAGCGCCTGCCAGAGCAGGTCCTGGTTGGCGGCCTCCCGGATGGGCGGGCAGCACTTGAACTCGCTGGCCCCGTCCGGGACTTCCTCGGCGGTCAGGGTGAGGTAGTGCGGGCAGGTCTCCACCGTGACCCGTACCCCTTGCGCCTTCGCCCGCGCGATCAGCGGCAGGGCGTCGGAGGAGGACAGGTGCAGGACGTGCACGCGCGCGTCCAGGCGCTTGGCCTGCGCGATGAGCTGGGCGATCGCCGTGTCCTCGGCGTCCCGGGGGCGCGAGGCCAGGAAGTCCGCGTACTTCGGGCCGCCCTGCTGCGGGGCCGCCTCCAGATGACGCGGGTCCTCCGCGTGCACGATCAGCAGGCCGCCGAAGGAGGCGATCTCGGCCAGGGACTGCGCGAGCCGGTCCTGGTCCAGGTGCGGGAACTCGTCCACGCCGGACGGGGAGAGGAAGGCCTTGAAGCCGAACACCCCCGCCTCGTGCAGCGGGCGCAGGTCCTTGACGTTGTCGGGCAGCGCTCCGCCCCAGAAGCCGACGTCGATGTGCGCCTTGTCGGCGGCCACCCGCTGCTTCACGCGGAGGTGCTCCACCGTGGTCGTCGGCGGCAGGGAGTTGAGCGGCATGTCGACGAGGGTGGTGATACCGCCGGCCGCGGCGGCGCGCGTGGCGGTCCAGAAGCCCTCCCACTCGGTGCGGCCGGGGTCGTTGACGTGCACGTGGGTGTCGACCAGGCCGGGCAGCAGGACGTCGTCGCCGAGGTCCTCGAGCCGTGCGCCGGAGGGGACTTCGGCGTCGTGGCCGAGTACGGCCGTGATCTTTCCGGCGGAGACCTGGACCGTGGCGGCCCGCGTCCCCTCCGGCGTGATGACGCGCGTCGAGCGCAGCACCAGTTCTACGTCGGACACCCGGGACCCCTCTCTGTGCCGCTGATGGCGTTTCCGGAAACGGGGCTGACTTCCACGTTACGGAATTCAACGTTCTGTTGAAGGAGTCTGAACTCCCGCTCTCACCCCGTCAAGGGCACACTGCTACCGGACGCACCCCACGGACCCACTCTGGACGTTTCCACAAAGCGGAATTAGAATTCCAGCAAGCAGAACGTAGCTACGCACAAGCGGGGAGTCAACCGACTCCCGGGTAGGCTGCTGCCCTTCCCGCCCGCCCCGAAAGGAACGCGCCGTGCCGACGTCCAGCGCCAGCACCACCGACGCCGCCAAGCCCAGCGGTGGCGTCCAGTCCCTCGAGCGCGCCTTCGACCTGCTGGAGCGGATGGCGGACGCGGGCGGCGAGGTGGGCCTGAGCGAGCTCTCCGCGAGCAGCGGACTACCGCTGCCCACCATCCACCGGCAGATGCGTACCCTCGTGGCCTGCGGCTACGTCCGCCAGCAGCCCAACCGGCGGTACGCCCTCGGCCCGCGACTGATCCGCCTCGGCGAGTCCGCCTCCCGACTGCTCGGCACCTGGGCGCGCCCCTACCTCGCCCGTCTGGTCGAGGAGACCGGCGAGACCGCCAACATGGCGCTGCTCGACGGCGACGAGATCGTCTACGTGGCGCAGGTGCCGTCCAAGCACTCGATGCGGATGTTCACCGAGGTCGGACGCCGGGTCCTGCCGCACTCCACCGGCGTCGGCAAGGCGCTGCTGGCGAACACCCCGGACCCCGAGGTGCGGGCCCTGCTCGCCCGTACCGGCATGCCGGCCGCCACGGAGAAGACGATCACCACCGCGGACGGCTTCCTCGCGGCCCTGGCGGACGTACGCCGGCTCGGCTACGCGGTGGACGACAACGAGCAGGAGATCGGGGTCCGCTGCCTGGCGGTGTCGGTGCCCGACTCCCCCACCGCCGCCGCCATCTCGATCTCCGGCCCGGCCGGCCGGGTCACCGAGGCCGCCACCGAGCGGATCGTTCCGGTGCTCCAGCAGATGGCCCGGGAACTGTCCGAGGCGCTGGCCACCCAGAACCCCGTGTGACCGGCCGGGTCGGTACACCGACCGGCACGGCGCGGAGGACATCGTCCTCGAGTCCGACGGCCGTGAGCTGATCCGTACGACGATCAGGGGCGTCCGCTTCGAGGGCGGGACGATGGACTCGCTCGGCGCGACGGCCGGGGAGCCGCCCGAGTCGATGTTCACCTTCCAGGACGGGGACCTGCGGTCCTGTCTGCTGGAGTGGGGGCTGACCATGCCCGTGGAGGTCGAGGGGCGGGGCGAACGGATCGCCACGGCGCACTGCGCGCTGAACCTCTGGTATCCGCGGGAGACTGAGGACCTGGCCCTCACCCTGCGCCTCGACGGGCGCGAGTACCGCGCCACGCACCCCGACTTCGAGGACGCGCTGCACGAGATCGGGGCCGCGCTGCCCCGCACGCACCGGCTCAAGGCGTGCGTCTCGTGCGCCTGGTCCGACTACCACCCCGTCGGCCACGGCATGATGTCCGGCCTGGCCTGCTTCCGCGGGGCCAAGGACGTCTACCGCCGGTGCGAGGGCAAGTACGGCCCGAACGGCATCCTCACGATCTGGCCCCGGCACACCGGGTTCGTGCAGGAGACCTGGCTGTGCGAGGAGTTCGAGCACCGCACGTCGGACCGCGGCTACCGGGGGCCGTTCCCGAGCCGACGCCTCTAACGCCGCTGCTCCCCGAACAGCTCCACCGCGTTGCGCACCTCGCCGAGGCCCCGCGACAACGCGCTCACCGAGCCGATCGCCCCGGCGATCAGCAGCAGCGACCGCTGTAAGCGCGGGATCTCCGGGGCCCCGCTGATCGTCATCGCGGCCAGCGCCGCGAGCTCGTCCTCCGCGATGCCCCGGTCCGGGAACTCAGCCGGAAGCGCGGCGAGTTCGCGGCGCAGCCGGGACACCGCGGTCCGCAGTCCCGTCACCCTCGGATCCTCGTCGCTGCCGGTCATCGGCCTCTGCCCCAAGCTCCGCACCACAGCCCCTCCCCCACGCACGCCGGGGTGCGCTCCATGTCGTGCTGTCGCCGAGTGGCCCCGGGCGTTGGTCGGGCGCCGTGGGGACGCGGGTCAGTAAACGCCACCCGTGCGTCGTACGCCACCACGCGGGCCGAAATTCATCCTCTGGTGACATCGTGGCCCCGGCACGGCATCGGGTATGCAGGAGACATGACGCAGAACGAACAGCAGGTCGCCGGCCTGATCCTCGCCGCGGGCGGCGGGCGACGGCTCGGCGGACGGCCCAAAGCCCTGCTCGAACACCGTGGACAGCTGCTCGTCGAACACGCGGTCGCCGTCCTGCGTACGGCCGGCTGCACGCGCGTCCACGTGGTCCTCGGGGCCCGCGCCGACGCCGTGCGGGAGCGGGCGGAGCTCGGCGACTGCGTGGTGGTGGACAACCCCGACTGGGAGCGGGGGATGGGGACCTCACTGCGGGCGGGGCTCGCGTCTTTGGCCGGAACCGGCATATCCGCCGCCCTGGTCTCGTTGGTCGACCAGCCCGGGATCGGAGCGGCGGCGGTGGCCCGGGTGCTCGCCGCCCACGCGGGGGACTCCTCGCTGGCGTCGGCCGCCTACGACGGTGTACGCGGACATCCCGTGCTGTTCGGCGCCGCGCACTGGGCGGGGATCGCCGAGGCCGCCACGGGGGACCAGGGGGCGCGCGGCTACCTCAAGAAGCACGCGGACGCTGTCACGCTCGTCGAGTGCGGGGACGTGGCCCTGCCGTACGACATCGACACCGAGGCCGACCTGGTCCACCTTGAGTGAGCGAGGTGGCACCGAGCGACACCTTGCCTCGACTCAGAGAATCTCGACATCAACAAACCATTGAAGTTCCACAATGAGGAAACTACTATCCACTGTTCAGAAGCGTCCGACCGCACAGCGGGCGCTGTCTGACCCATGTGTGCCTCCTGGCACCCGGTGCCACCGCTGAAGGAAGTGACAGCTCATGTCCGCACCAGCGCCGTCCCCGCTGGCCATCGTCGACGCCGAGCCCCTGCCCCGGCAGGAGGAGGTCCTCACCGACGCGGCCCTCGCCTTCGTGGCCGAGCTGCACCGCCGGTTCACGCCCCGGCGTGACGAACTCCTCGCCCGCCGTGCCGAGCGCCGCGCCGAGATCGCCCGCACCTCCACCCTCGACTTCCTCCCGGAGACCGCCGCGATCCGCGCGGACGACACCTGGAAGGTGGCCCCGGCCCCCGCCGCCCTGAACGACCGGCGCGTGGAGATCACCGGCCCGACCGACCGCAAGATGACCATCAACGCCCTCAACTCGGGCGCGCGGGTCTGGCTCGCCGACTTCGAGGACGCCTCGGCTCCCACCTGGGAGAACGTGGTTCTCGGCCAGCTCAACCTGATCGACGCGTACACCCGCAGCATCGACTTCACCGACCCGAGGTCCGGCAAGTCGTACGCCCTGAAGGCGGCCGACGAGCTCGCCACCGTCGTCATGCGCCCGCGCGGCTGGCACCTCGACGAGCGCCACCTCGAGATCGACGGCCGACCCGTGCCCGGCGCCTTCGTCGACTTCGGCCTGTACTTCTTCCACAACGCCCAGCGGCTGCTCGACCTCGGCAAGGGCCCGTACTTCTACCTCCCGAAGACCGAGTCGCACCTGGAGGCCCGCCTCTGGAACGACGTGTTCGTCTTCGCGCAGGACTACGTCGGCATCCCGCAGGGCACCGTGCGCGCGACCGTGCTGATCGAGACGATCACCGCCGCGTACGAGATGGAGGAGATCCTCTACGAACTCCGCGACCACGCCTCGGGGTTGAACGCGGGCCGCTGGGACTACCTGTTCTCCATCGTCAAGAACTTCCGGGACGGGGGCGCGAGGTTCGTCCTGCCGGACCGCAACGCGGTGACGATGACCGCCCCGTTCATGCGGGCCTACACCGAACTCCTCGTCCGTACCTGCCACAAGCGCGGCGCGCACGCCATCGGCGGCATGGCGGCCTTCATCCCGTCCCGCAGGGACGAGGAGGTCAACAAGGTCGCGTTCGAGAAGGTCAAGGCGGACAAGGACCGCGAGGCGAACGACGGTTTCGACGGCTCCTGGGTGGCCCACCCGGACCTGGTGCCGATCGCCATGGCCTCCTTCGACGCGGTGCTCGGCGAGAAGCCGAACCAGAAGGACCGGCTGCGCGAGGACGTCGAGGTGCGGGCGGAGGACCTCATCGCCATCGACTCCCTCGACGCCAGGCCGACCTACCCCGGCCTGGTCCACGCCGTGCAGGTGGGCATCCGTTACATCGAGGCCTGGCTGCGCGGGCTGGGCGCGGTCGCCATCTTCAACCTGATGGAGGACGCGGCCACCGCCGAGATCTCCCGCTCCCAGATCTGGCAGTGGATCAACGCGGGCGTCGAGTTCGAGAACGGCGAGAAGGCCACCCCCGAGCTGGCCCGGAAGGTCGCGGCCGAGGAACTGGACGCCATCCGCAAGGAGATCGGCGAGGAGGCCTTCGCGGCCGGCCACTGGCAGCAGGCCCACGACCTGCTGCTCCAGGTGTCCCTGGACGCCGACTACGCGGACTTCCTGACGCTCCCGGCGTACGAGCAGCTCCGGGGCTGAGCTACTCCCGCGCCGACTTGTCCGAGTGGCCCAGGGACTTCCCAGGGGCCACTCGGTCGCGTACGGCCTGCTTGACCGCCGTGGGCTCGGGGAACCCCTGCTCACGGCGGTCCCAGACGGGTTCACCGTCGACCCGGACGACGAACACCCCGCCCGTGCCGGGCTTCAGGGCCAGTTCGTCCAGCTCCGCCTCGAAGGTCGTCAGCAGCTCCTGCGCCAGCCAGGCCGCCCGCGGCAGCCAGCGGCACTGGGTGCAGTACTCGATCTCGACCCGGCCACTCATCCGAGGTGCACCGACCAATCCTGTTCGGCCGCGGGCTTGCCGTGCAGATCGGGGACCTGCTTGAGCCACGCGGGGCGTCCTTGCTGTCTCTTCGCCGCCCGGCGGGCGTCCTCGGCGGCGAGCTCGTCCCGGGTGGGGAAGTCCGTGGGCAGCCAGGCCTCGGAGGCGCGCACGCGCGCGTGCAGGTACGCCACATAGGCCTCGCGCGCCTCGTCGGGCGAGGCGTGGTCGGTGAGCCAGGCGTCGGGAACCTCCGCGACGATCCCGCGCAGCAGCTCCTCGGTGACCTTGGGGGCGAGTTCGGCGTCGGCGGCCCGTACGTCGGGGCCGTAGCGGCCGAGGGCGTGGTGGCGGAAGTCGTAGGCCTTCGCGGGGTCGCTGCCGTCCCAGCGGTGGTGGAAGACCAGGGCCGCGCCGTGGTCGATGAGCCACAGGCGCGGCGGGACGGTGCCCAGGGTGGGCCAGACCATGAGGTTGGAGCTGTGGACCGTGCGGTCCACGTTCACGGTCAGCGCGTCCAGCCAGACGATCCGGCCGGCCTCCAGCGGATCGACCGGGAACACCTCGGCCAGCTCCGGGGTGAGGTCCTTGGCACCCGGCAGGAAGTCCATGCCGAGGTTGACGCCGTGGCTGGCGGCGTGCAGGTCCCGGACCTCCTGGTGCGGTTCGGTGTCGGCGATCGACGGGTCGAAGTGGACCAGCACCAGTTCGGGGAAGCGCAGGCCGAGAGCGCGGGCCAGCTCGCCCACGATCACCTCGGCGACCAGCGCCTTGTGCCCCTGCGCGGAGCCGGTGAACTTCACGACGTACGTGCCCAGATCGTCGGCCTCGACGACTCCGGGCACGGAGCCGCCGGACCGCAGCGGGGTCACGTATCGCACACCAGTCACTTCACGCAGCACACCGGCCAGCCTATGTCAGGTCAGGTGTGGGCCAGCGGGTTGGGCAGGGGGCGGTAGCGGGCGGCGGCGCCGTCCGCGCCGGTCCAGCGCAGCAGCAGGTTGGTCTTGCCGGGCAGCGTGGGGGCGCTGAGCAGGGCGGGGATCTCCGGCAGGTCGTGGGCGGCCAGGGCCCGGCGTACGGCGGGCCAGGGGTCGAAGCCCGCCCGGCGCTCGGCGAGGGCGGCGCCGACCTCCCAGAGGTGGTTCACCACCAGGCAGTACACCAGCCGCTCCCACCCGGCGGCCCGGTCCACGTCCGCCAGCAGCTTCACGCCCTCGGCGTCCCGGTACAGCGCCTGCACCGGGGTGCCCTCGGCGTCGACGGCGACCACCGTGTTCTGCAGATGCGCTTCCAGTACGACGCCGTGGTCGGCGAAGGCGGTGAGGGCGGGCGGTACGACCGCGCCCAGGTAGGCGTCCCACCAGCTCGCCGGGTCCTCGGCGGCGTCCAGAGGGCTCCCGGCGAAGCCCTCGACGAGGCCCGCGGCCAGCAGCGGGGTCGTGCCGGGGCGGAGGTGGCCGTGGAAGCCGTCGCGGACCAGGACGGCCAGCTCCTCGAAGGCGAAGTCGACCGTCCGGTAGCCCCGGTCGCTGAGCCAGGCGCCGGGCCCGGCGGCGAACGCCTCGGTCACCGCCGTATCGGTCCTGCGGAGCTCGATCAGGTCGTGCCGCCAGAGCCGGCGGATGTCGTTGGTGATGCGGACGTCGAGGCTGAACTTCAGGAACAGATCCCGCTGGGGGTCGTACACCGTACGGATCGCGGCCGTCGGCCAGGTCTCGAAGCCGGTGGTGCCCAGGCGGATCAGCCGCCCGTCGGCGAAGGCCGGACCGAGGTCCACCAGGTCGAGCTGCCACGGGTGGGCGGGCAGCGGCCGGTAGCCGGGCGGTGCCTCGCCGAGGGTGTCCAGAGCAGTGGTGTCGCCCTCCTCCACGACCGTGTCCTCCCGCACGCCGAGCAGCACCAGCGGGAAGCGGGCGTGCGCCTCGGGCGCGTACGGCAGCCAGGCCGCCACCGGGCCGCCGCCGCGCGCCTTCGGCGCCGGGTGGTGCGGGTGCCCGGTGACCAGGGACTGCTCCGAGAGCAGGTACGGGTCGGCCGGAGGCGTCGCGCGGGCCCGTGCGGCGAGCAGCGCGGCGACCGCGTGCCGGCTGTCGACGATCTCGGCGGGCAGTTCGGGGTTGTCCAGGCCGGTGTGCCGGCGCAGTTCCTCGGCGACGAGCTTCACCAGCTCGGGATGGCCGACGGGCAGCCACTCCCCGTCCACCCGCAGTTCGGGCACGGCCGGGCGCCGGGTGCCGCGCACCCGCAGCAGCCGCCCGCTGGGCAGCCGGTGCACGCGCGGCCCACCGGGCTGGTGGAGCGGTTCGCCGGGCCGATCGAGCGGCTCGGCCACCTCCCGCAGCAGGCAGTTCAGCAGCGGCGCGGCGGCGTACGCGTCGGCGGCGGCGTCGGCAGCGGCGGGCGAGGGCATCAGGTCCACGCGTTCACTCGTTCTCTACGGTCCGTTCGGGCGGCGAAGATCAGTATGTCTGTCGTCACCGCCCGCGCTGACGCCCTACTCGTACCCGAGGAGCCCGACCGTGCACCGTCCCCTCACCGCCGAAGCCGAGGTAGCGGCCGAGTTGGCGGACCTCCGCCCCGGTCTGGCGTCCCGGTACGCGGCCGAGCTGCCCGGCGCCCGCGCGGCCGTGCTGACGCGGCTGTGGCGGGCGCTCGCTCATGAGCCGCTGCCCTGGATCACGGCCCGCGAGACCGGCCGGGACGGCCTCACCCTGCGCCTCGCCGACGGCCGCCGACTGCACGGACCGCACGCGGACCCGTACGCCACCGCCGCGTACGTCACGGAGGTGCGTCTCGACGAGACGGCGTACGCCGATCCGGCGCTGCTGACGACCGACCTGGGCGTAGCCGACGGTACCGCCTTCGGGTCCGAACTCGAGCACAGCGTCGCCTCGTTGGCGTTGTCCCGGGCGAATCAGCCGGACACCTCACCAAATTGGCCGGTGCACGACTGGGAGTGGGAGCAGCGGGTCGTCGACGGTCATCCGTACCACCCCAACTGCCGTTCCCGGCCCGGCTTCTCGGTGGCCGAGCAACTCGCCTACGGGCCCGAGCACCGGCCGCTGGTGGAGCTCGGGCTGTGGCCGGTACCGGCGGCCGAGTGCCTGCTGACCGGCGCCTGGCCGGACGACCTCCGGGACGGGGACGACCTGCTGCTGCCGGTGCATCCCTGGCAGGCCGCGCACGTGCTCAAGCGCCCCTGCGAACGCAGTCTCGGCGGCGCGCGTCCGCTGATGTCCCTGCGCACCCTCGCCCTGCCCGGCGGACCGCACGTCAAGACGGCGCTGAGCGCCCGGCTGACCTCGTCGGTGCGGGACATCTCGGTGTACTCCATCGGCCTCTCGGCGACCCTGTCCGCGTTCGCGGAGTCGCTGGCCGCGCGCACGGACGGGCTGCTGCACGTCACCCGCACGCTGGGGGCGGCGACCGCGGACTCCCCCGACCTGGCGGCCGTACTGCGCGAGTCGCCGCAGGAGTACGCGCGGCCGGGTGACCGCGTGGTGCCGGTCGCCGCGCTCGCGACCACTGAACTACCGTCTTGCACCGCCTGGTTGGCCGCCTTCGCCCGGCTCGCCCTCACCGTCGGGCTGCGGCTGCTGGAGCTGGGCGTGGCCTTGGAGGCGCACGGCCAGAACCTGCTGGTCGTGCTGGCCGCCGACGGCACCCCGCTGCGCCTGGTCTACCGCGACCTGGCCGACATCCGGATCAGCCCGGCCCGGCTGGTCCGGCACGGGATCCCGGTGCCGGAGCTGACCGGACGGATCGTCACGGAGGACGAGACCACCCTGCGCCGCAAGCTGTTCGGCTCCCTCGTCGCGGGCGCGCTCGCCGGTACGGCGGGTTCGGCGGCGGCGCTCGGCGGAGCGCTGGAGAAGGCCGTACGGGATCTGCCGCGCACGCCCGATCTCGCCGTGCTGTGCGGGGAGCCGCTGCCCGCCAAGGCGTTGACGCTGATGCGGCTGTCGCCGAACACACCCGGGGACCAGTGGGCGCGGCTGCCCAATCCCCTGTGCTGAGGGGGCTTCGAGGTGGCCGTCGGGGGTCGTTTTGGAGTGCGACGGTCCCGATCAATAGGATCCGCCGATGATCACAAGAACACGGCTGGCGGCAGGGGCCTGTGCCCTGCTCGCCGCGCTGACGGCGGGGCTCGCGTTCCCGGCCGGGGCGGCCGCCGGCGAACCCACGGGCGAGGACGCGCCGAAGGTGAACCTCGTCCTCGACGTGAGCGGCTCGATGCGGGCCCGGGACATCGACGGCCAGTCCCGGATGGCGGCGGCGAAGCAGGCGTTCAACGAAGTGCTCGACGCCACGCCCGAGGAGGTCGAGCTCGGCATCCGGACCCTCGGCGCCAACTACCCGGGCGACAACCAGAAGACGGGCTGCAAGGACACCGCGCAGCTCTACCCGGTCGGCCCGCTGGACCGCACCGAGGCCAAGACGGCGGTGGCGACCCTCACGCCCACCGGCTGGACCCCCATCGGGCCCGCGCTGCTGAAGGCGGCCGACGACCTCGACGGCGGCACCGGCTCCAAGCGCATCGTGCTGATCAGCGACGGCGAGGACACCTGCGCCCCGCTCGACCCGTGCGAGGTGGCCCGGGAGATCGCCGCGAAGGGCATCGGGCTGACCATCGACACGCTCGGTCTGGTCCCGAACACCAAGATGCGGCAGCAGCTGAGCTGCATCGCGGAGGCGACCGGCGGCACTTACACCTCGGTGGAGCACACTGACGAACTCCGCGACCGCGTCAACCAGTTGGTGGACCGCGCGGCCGAGCCGGTGGTGACGCCCGTGGCCACGGAAGGCGGTTCGGTCTGCGCCGAGGCGCCCACGCTGGAGTCGGGCCTGTACACCGACCGCGCGGAGTTCGGGCAACAGCGCTGGTACCGGGTGGACGTCGAGCCCGGCCAGGAACTGCGGGCCTCGGTGAGCGTGTCGGCCGACCGCGAGGTGAACCCGTCGTACGGCGTGCTGCTGCGGGCCGTGACGGAACGCGGCCGGGAGATCGTGCGCGGGGAGGCGGCGGGCAACGGCCGCACGGACGTGGTGTCGACCGGTCTGCGCCATCCAAAGGCGGACAGCGACGACGAGGACGCCCCGGCGGAGACGGTCTGCCTCCAGGTCACGCACTCCTTCTCGGCCGCCTCCGGGGTGAAGACCACGCCCGGTCTGCCACTGGAGCTGACCGTGGACGTCGTCGACGGTCCGTCGGGGTCGAGCGACGTGGCCTCCTTCGGCCTCGGGCGCGGCTGGTGGCTGCTCGGGGCGCTGATCCTGACCGGCTTCCTCGCCGGGCTGATCTGGGGCTGGGTGTCCCGCTGGCGGGTCGCGGTCTGGAGGACCAACTGATGCGCATCACACGTACGTTGACAGCGGCCCTGCTGATGCTGGGACTCGCGGCGGCGCCCGCCCTCGCCGATGAGAAGGCCCCGGACGAGGCGGGTACGTCCTTCCGTACGGCGACGGAGATCGAGCAGGGCCAGGAGGCGACCGCCAGCGGTTCGGCCGGCGATTACCTGTACTGGTCCTTCCCGGCGGACGCCGGACAGCGCCCCGACGTCAAGGCGACGGTGCGGCTGCCCGACACGCACGCCGCCGAGACCTGGCAGATCGACGTCTACGACGGACTGCGCCGCCGCCAGGCCTGCCAGTACGGTTCCCAGACGCGCGCCGTCGCCGCCGACGCCTCCTCCGTGGAGCTGGCCTGTGTGCTGCGCACGGTCCGCGCCTGGTCGGAGCCGTGGGCGAACGACCCGCTGCCGGGCACGTACTACGTCCGGCTGACCGTGGTGAACCTCGCGACGGCCGACCTCGGTCTGCCGGTGCGGGCCTCGGTCCGGGTCGATTCCAAGGACATGGGCGGCGCGGCGGCCGTGGACGGCTCGCTGGCCGAGCCGCTGGTGCCGGGTGTCGCGGTGAAGTCCGAGGCGGAGAGGGACAGTTCGGCCGCCGTGCTGTCCAGCATCGACCCGGAGGACGGCTGGGCGTCCGGCTGGTGGTCCGACCGCTGGGTGTGGACGGGGATCGGCGGCGTGCTGGCCGCGCTCGCCGGCATCGGCGGGTACGCGCTGACGCGCGGGACCGGGCGACCGCCGGGAGTCTGACCGCGTCCGCGTCGTAGGGGCCCGTCGTCCGGCGGGCCCCTTTCCTATGCCTCCCGCAACGCTTTGGCGAGGGTTCCGTCCCCGGTGACGCTGATCAGTCCGTCCCGTACCGCGTCGGCCACGCTCAACTCCCCCCGCGCCACGGCCGTACACGTGTCGGTGTCCAGCGCGAGCCGTGCGTCGGGTTCGGCCGGAGCGGGTCCGTCGCCGTAGACGGAACCGTCCGCCCCGCCGACGTACACATGGAACTCCCCCTCCTCCAGCCGCACTTCGACGAGTCCCTCCCCCTCCAGGGCCCGCAGCAGCGGCAGCGCGAACCAGTGGGCGCGCACCGCGTCCGTCGGACGCCGGGTCCCGAGTTCGGCCTGACCCCAGGTACCGAGGGCCTGGAGGACCGGCAGCAACTCGCGTCCACGCGGGGTGAGTTCGTAGACGTAGGCGGCGCCGGGGGGCGGCAGTCGGCGGCGGGTGGTCAGGCCGTCCCGTTCCATGTCCTTCAACCGTGAGGCGAGTACGTCGGTGCTCACGCCCGGCAGGTCCGCGTGCAGGTCGGTGTAGCGGCGCGGGCCCGCCAGCAGTTCACGGACGATCAGCAGGGTCCAGCGGTCGCCGACGACATCCAGCGCGCGGGCGGCGGAACAGTACTGGTCGTAGCTTCGGCGTGGTGACATGGCACGCAGTCTAGACATGTCATTGGACTTTCCAAGCGCGGACTTGGTAAAACCAAGTGACACCAGATACTGGAGGGGCGCATGGAGTTCCGGCAGTCGAACAAGCTCAGCGAGGTCTGTTACGAGATCCGCGGCCCGGTGATCGAGCACGCCGACGCACTGGAGAAGGCGGGCCACAGCGTGCTGCGCCTGAACACCGGCAACCCCGCGCTGTTCGGCTTCGAGGCGCCGGAGGAGATCCTCCAGGACATGATCCGGATGCTCCCCCAGGCGCACGGCTACACCGACTCGCGGGGCGTCCTGTCGGCCCGCCGGGCCGTCGTGGGGCGTTACCAGAACCTGGGCCTGGACGTCGACGTGGACGACGTCTTCCTCGGCAACGGGATCTCCGAGCTGATCTCGATGGCCGTGACCGCGCTGGTCGAGGACGGCGACGAGATTCTGATCCCGGCCCCCGACTTCCCGCTCTGGACGGCCGTCACCACCCTCGCGGGCGGCAAGGCGGTCCACTACCTCTGCGACGAACAGGCCGACTGGTACCCGGACCTGGACGACATGGCGTCGAAGATCACGGATCGCACCAAGGCCGTGGTCATCATCAACCCCAACAACCCCACGGGCGCGGTCTACCCGAAGGAGATCATCGAGGGCATCCTCGACCTCGCCCGCCGGCACGGCCTGATGGTCTTCGCGGACGAGATCTACGACCAGATCCTCTACGACGACGCGGTCCACCACTCGGCCGCCGCCCTCGCCCCCGACCTGGTGGTCCTCACCTTCTGCGGCCTGTCGAAGACCTACCGGGTGGCGGGCTTCCGGTCGGGCTGGCTGGTCGTCACCGGACCCAAGCAGCACGCCCGGAACTACCTGGAAGGGCTGACCATGCTGGCCTCGATGCGGCTGTGCGCCAACGCGCCCGCGCAGTACGCCATCCAGGCCGCGCTGGGCGGCCGCCAGTCGATCAACGACTTGACCGCGCCGGGCGGACGGTTGCGCGAACAGCGCGATGTGGCCTGGGAGAAGCTCAACGAGATCCCCGGGGTGTCGTGCGTGAAACCGAGGGGCTCGCTGTACGCCTTCCCGCGGCTCGACCCCAAGGTGCACAAGATCCACGACGACGAGAAGTTCGTCCTGGACCTGCTCCTGCGCGAGAAGATCCAGGTCGTCCAGGGAACCGGCTTCAACTGGCCCACCCCCGACCACTTCCGCATCCTCACCCTGCCGCACGCGGAGGACCTGGAGGCGGCGATCGGGCGGATCGGCCGGTTCCTGAGCGGGTACCGGCAGTAGGGCCGACTTCCCGCCACCGGTGATCGTTGGCGCCGCGGGCGGGCAGTTCGGTGGCTACGGTGGGCGAATGTCTGTTCAACACACCAGTGAGGCCGAGCGGGTCGCCGCCGCCTGGCGGTCCGTGACCGGCTGGCTCGCCGAGTACGCGCCCGTCTCCCACGCCTCTCTTCTGCCGCCCGCGACGGAAGAGGAGATCGCCGCGGCCGACGTACGGCTGCGGGACGCCCTCGGGTTCGGGCTGCCCACGGAACTGGCGGCGCTGTGGCGGCTGTGCGGTGGCGTGGAGCACCAGTACATCGAGGCCAACGAGGAAGCGGGCGAGGTCGGTTCGGGGGCGTTCCTGCCGGGCGGGATCCTGCTCGGCCCGCAGGACGCGCTCCGGCCTCGGCTGCCGGAGGTCGGCCGGGGCGACATGTGGGGCGCCGCTGTGGTGCCCTGGCTGACCGGCGACGAGGCGGGCCCCGAGTCCGGCCACTACGTGGGCGCGGACGGCGTCGGCCGGTGGTCCATGCCGGACCATCTGGCCTGCGACAAACCCGGCTATTCCTCGATCGCCGCCTACCTCGAAGCCGTTCACCGCACGCTCACCGAAGGTCCGGCGGACGCCATGGGCCCCGATGTGCCCGGCCTGGTCTGGGGCTGCCTGATCTGGGACGACCCCGAGGCGCCCTTGCTGGACGAGGCGCTGGAGCACTGGCACCCCGTGCACTGAGCGCGCCGCTGCCCGGAACCCGTCCGGCTGACGGGCCCCGGGCAGCGGTGCGGTGGCTACGGCTTCCTCATCTCGCAGACGAGCGTCGCCGCACCGGTGTTGCATCCCTTGAACCACGCGACGCCCGGGTCGATGGCGAACGCGTCACCGTCGATGACCCGCATCTGCGCCAGGAACTCGTTGCCGTACTTGTTCATCGCGCCCTGGTTGACGTATCCCGACATCGAGGAACGCCCGCACTTCTCGCTGAACGTCGGCGCGTCGTAGCGGGTGTCGTCCAGGAGGTGCTCACTGCCGTCGTCGGCCTTCGCCGCCACGGTCTGGATGCACTCGCCGCCGCCGGCCGTGCCGGCCGGGTTCAACCCGCCGGCGGTGGCGGGCAGGCCGACCGTCTCGTACGTCGAGGCGAACGGCACCTCGTCACAGTTCACCTTGTCGGGGTTCGGCAGGGGGACCTGCGGGCGGAACTCCGGGTGCAGGAACGTCTTCGGATGCGGCACGAATCCCTTGGTCGGAACGTACCCGTCGGTCCTGGTGCCGCCGTAGTAGCCGCAGACGCGGTTGCGGATCTTCTTCTTCGTCCAGGTGGAGTTCACCCGGCCGTTGTCCGCGTCGGGACGGTAGTGCAGCGGCTTGTCGACGGTCCCCAGGTTCTTGACCGCGGACTTGTTCTGCACCATCCACAGGTGAGCCGCGGCGGCCGGATAGCGCGCGGCGTCCATCTGGTACTTGGGCACGTACTGGGTCAGCACACATCCCGGCACGCCGTAGGAGTCGACCTTGTCGCAGCGCACGTCGACGCCGGGCGAGCGGGCGCTGCCGCCGTCGATCTCGTCGTCCTTGCCCTCGACCGGCACGTACTCGCTCTCCGGGTTGAAGATGAACCAGACCGGCAGCTTCCTGGACAGGCCCGCGTCGGAGGGGCCCACGCCGTCGGTGGAGCCGTCCCACTTGTGCGAGGCCGTACCGGTGGCCATGTGCGAGTCGACCGGGGTGGCGTTGCCGCCGCCCTTCCAGCTGAGGTCGCCGTAGAAGTCGTAGTTCCGCACGTCCCTGCTGTCAGTGGCACCCTCGCAGGCACCGCTGAAGCACATCGAGTCCATGTGGGCGATGGGGTTGCCGTCACCGAACAGCACGGACCTGTCGTGGCCGGGGAAGTCGTTGAAGACCGGGTTCAGCTGGATCCACGTCTTGATCGTCCCGTCGTGCCGGTCGGTCTTGACCTGGAAGGCGATCTCGAACCGTGCGTGGCGCTCCTCGGTCTTGACGCCGTTGAGGTAGTACTCCTTCGTGTAGTTCAGGTCGTAGAAGACGCAGGCCTCGTTGCGGGTGATCAGCGACTTCTGGGCCTCCCCGAACAGTGAGGGCTGGCACCAGGAGCCGGTGACGATCGGATCGGGGTAGGAGGGGGCGCGCAGCTTGCGCTGCTGGGCCAGTTCCTTCGCGGCCTTGCGGGTGCCCGCCAGCGACCGCTGGTCCTTGGCCTTGATGGTGACCGTCTCATGGCCCTTGCGCAGGGTGCGCGAGGCGCTGCCCTGCTTCCAGTCGGCGATGCGCTGCGGCTCGTTGAGATAGGCCGCGACGTCGGAGGCCAGATCCGGCTGCGGCAGCTTGATGTCGATCTTCTGGGCGCGGTTGTAGTCCCGGTTCCCCGCGGTGAACCCGTAGTCCTTGATCGGGCCCACGTTGCCCGCCCGGTCCACCGTGCGCGTCTGCGTCACGTGGTTGCCGTCGGCGGCCGGGGTCGCGGTGTAGGAGGCTTCGGGCGCCGGGGCCCGGGTCGTCGCCGTGGTGGTACGGACCGACGCCCAGCCGTAGTTGTCGGCGTCGTCCTCGTACGGGTCGAAGCGGTACTGCACCTCGTAGGGGGACGCGTCGCCGGTCGTGACGTCGAAGCGGCCCGCGATTCCGGCCCCGCCGCCGCCCCAGTTCTCCGGGTAGGTCGTGGAGACGATCTGCTTCGGCTCCGCCGGAGCGGTGGTGTCCACCACGAACTGGGTCCAGGGAGACCAGTTCAGGTTGTAGTGGGTGCCGTCATAGGCATTGGTGCGGAACTTGTAGGTCTTGCCGTCCTGAAGCTGTCCGGCCGGGACGGTGACACTGGCCGGCTTGCCGGAGGCGACGAAGTCCGAGACCAGCAGGCCCTCACCGGTGGGCGTGGTGATGGGGGTGTTGGTTGCGGCGTCGTAGACCTGGAAGGTGCCGTTGACGGTGTCGCCGTCGGCGTCGGTGAAGGTGTCCCGCAGCGTGGGCGTGGTGGTGTTGACCGCCCACACCCCGGCGTACGACCTGAACGGCGCGCCGGCCTGACGGTCCGCGCCGTCGGAGGGCCGGTAGTTGTAGGTCACGCTCAGCTTCGGCTGATTGGCCGTGTTGTTGCCGGAGTTGACGCGCTTCCAGCCTCGGGTGTCGTCGTTGGCGGCGCGCAGCCCCATGTAGCCGCGGGTGGCCTTGGCCGAGGCCCAGGTCTGCACGAGGGCGTCGACGTCGGCGTTGATCCAGCCGTCGGGCTGGGTGCCGGCGCAGTCGGGGTTGCCGCGGGTCTGGCTGGAGGAGTGGTACTGCTGGTTCCAGGTGGGCTGGCTGGTCCAGCGCGAGGACGTACCGGCCGCGGTGGTGTCCCAGACGGTCCACGACTGGTTGGCGCAGTCGGTGTTGCCGGAGTGGAAGTTCCACAGCGCCAGGTTCGTGTCGACGATCAGCGCGTCCTGGATCGGCGTGGTGTTCCAGTGGATGAAGGAGCGGGCGGTGCGGGGCGTCCCGTCGGCGTTCTTGGTGCCGGGGTTGCCGAAGTCCAGTTCCGTGTCGGTGGACAGGTCGGTGGTCTCGCCCTGCTGCACGTAGGTGTCGAACGTGGCGGCCAGGGCCGAGGTCGAGGGGTCGACGGTGACCGGGTACCGGGTCCTCGGGTCGCCGAGGAACTTCGCGCTCGGGGTGACGACCAGGTCGATGCGGCCGTCGCCCTTGTCGACGACCTTCATTCCGACGCGGGCCCTGCGGGTGTGTTCGCCGGACGTCTTGTCGACGGTGGCGTCCCACATGACCGGCGCGGGCATCGTGGCCCGCACCGCGCCCGTCCTGGCGTCGGCGAAGGCGACGGAACCGTCGTTGTTGGCCTTGGCCTTCAGGCCCTTGGCCTGGACCGGGAGCGTGTAGGAGTAGGCTCCGTCCGGCCGCCGGTCGAGCTCGACGAACTGCTCGAACCCGGTGCGGGTGGCCTCGACGATCAGGTCCGCGCCGGGCACCGCGTCCTGGTAGCGGGCGGTGGTGCCGTCGAGTTCGGGTTCCGGCAGGCCGCCCTTCCACTGCAGCGTCACGCTCTCGTCGCCGGAGCCGAGCGTGACCAGGTCGCGTGCCGCGGCCTTCTTGGCGGCGGCGAGCGAACCGGGGACGGCGCCCCCCTTGCCCGCCAGCCGCAGGCCGCCCGGATGCGCCTTCGCCCGCACCGAACCGTCGGCGGACCTGGTCAAAGTGGCGTCGACCTTGCGCCACTTGCCGCCCCGCCAGACCCGCTCGGGGCCGGGCGTCATCGTGCTGGTGAGCGTTCCGTCGGGGTTGGCCACGGTGATCGAGTCGGGGGTCGTCTCGTCGGTGACGACGACCTTCTCGCCCGTCTTCCCCGCCTCCAGGACGGCCCAGGCCCTCGACCCCTCGGCATGCGCGGCGGCCCAGGCCAGGTCGCTCTCGAGCAACTCGGTCTCGGACGGCTGCACGGCCTCGGTGGAGGCAGGCGTGACTTCGGGGACCGAAGCCGCCGAGGCCTGTCCGGTGAGCGCGAGGCCGACTTCGGCGGTCAGTAACAGCGCTGTGACCAGGGCGAGTTGGGGCAGGCTTCTATGTCGCACAGTGTGTGTCCTGTCCTTCCAGGAAATGAAATGAACGTCTGTTCGAAGACGCACGAGGCAAGACCTTAGGAAGGCGGCGACCGGCCCTGTAGGGGATTTCCGGACAGCCTTGATCACTGCGGGGTGGTGGCGGCCGAGATCGTTGTCAGCGCCGAACATCCAGATCCGAAACGTAAGTTGGATCACAAGGGCGGCGGTACTAGGGGCGCGGGTGGCTCCGCGCGCCGGGGCCCGGGGTACGCCGGGTTCGCGCGGCGGGAGCGGTGGCCCATAACCTGTGCGGCATGGGTGATCTTCTGCTCGTACGGCACGGGGAGACCGCGTGGTCCCGTTCCGGTCGACACACCGGCTCCACGGACGTCCCGCTCACCGAGCACGGTCGGGAGGAGGCGCGGCGCCTGGTGCCGCTGATCCGCTCGCACCGGATCGGGGCCGCCTTCGTCAGCCCGCTGCAGCGGGCGCGCGAGACCGCCGAGCTGATCGGGCTCACCGACGTGCGGCTCGATCCGGATCTGCGGGAGTGGGACTACGGCGGGTACGAGGGCGTCACGACCGTCGAGATCCAGCGTGAGCGGCCCGGCTGGTTCCTCTTCACCGACGGGGTCGCGCCGGGGCCGGCGGACCACCCCGGGGAGAGTCCGGCGGAGGTCGGGGCGCGGGCGGACCGGATGCTCGCCAAGGTGGACGCGGCGCACGCCAACACCGAGGGAGTCGTGGTCCTGGTGGCACACGGTCACTTCCTGCGGGTGCTGACGGCACGGCGCCTCGGGCTGCCCCCGGCGGACGGGGCCCTGTTCCAGCTGGCCACCGGGACGGTGTGCCGTCTGGGCACCGAGCACGGCCGGCCGGTGATCGCGGGCTGGAACGTCAGACCCGGGTCGTAGCGATCGCCGACCGGACTGTCAGACCCGGGTCGTAACCTTCGAAGCGGTGAGGGCCTTCGCCGCCGTGAGAGGGGAGCACGCCGTGACACGACCGCCGACCGCCGCCCAGCGGCGTGTGATCGACGCCGCCGACCCGGAGACCGGGCGCCTGCGGGGTGGTACGGAGACCCAGCTCGCGGCGCTGGTGAAGCGAGGGCTCGCCTTCCGGCATCCGCGTCCGCCGCACGACCACTTCCTGACCCCGGCAGGGCACCGGATACGGGAGGCGGCGGACGTCGACACGGCCGTCGCGGAGCCCGCCGCCCCGACGGCGACCGGGGTGTTCGCCGCGCGCATCGGCGGCGAGGAGCAACCGCCTCCGGCCGGTCCGGCCCGCCTCCGCGAGGTGCGCAGCGCCTGGGAGGGGCTGCTGGAGCTGCGCCGGATGACCAACCCGGACGGCGCCACCGACCGGCCGTGCGGCTGGGAGCGCACGCATCTGGTGCCGGGCGCGGCGCTCGCGCTGGAGTCGGCGGGACATCCCCCGGCGGGACCGGCCGGGGACGACGGCTACCGGGTCCGCGCGACCCCGCAGCCGGACGCCGTTGCCGTGCACGAGCCGGACCCCGAGGCGCTGCGCGCGTGCGGGGCGACCCTGGAGAAGGCGGGCTGGCAGGTGAGCGAGCACACGGATCCTCGTACCCGCGCCCGGTATCTGCTGGCATCCCCGCGACGGATGTAGGGAGCACATGTCAGGATCGGACCGATCAGGAAGCGTGGCACGAGAAGGGGAAGTCGTGACCGAGCCGTTCTCCGTTCCGGTGACCGTCCGTGGGTACGAGACGGATGTGCAGGGACACCTCAACCAGGCCGTGTACCTCAACTACGCGGAGCACGCCCGCTGGTCGCTGCTGCGGGCCGCCGGGATCACCCAGGCCGGCCTGATCGGCAAGGGGGTGGGCCCGGTCGCCCTGGAGACGACCATCCGCTACCAGCGCGAACTGCTCGCCGGTGACGAGGTCGAGGTCTCCTGCGTCTTCGAGTGGGGCCAGGGCAAGACCTTCCGCATGCGGCAGACGATCACGAAGACGGACGGGACCGTGGCGGCGGAGATCACGGGGGTCGGGGGCCTGCTGGATCTCAAGGCGCGCAAGCTGCTCCCCGATCCGCAGGGTTACTTCAAGGAACTGGCCACGGATCCGGCCCTGTTCGGTCTCTGAGGCCCCTGCCCCTGCCCCTGCTCCGGCTCCGGCTCCCGGGGGAGCGTCACGGTCACCGTCAGGCCCCCGCCCTCCCGGGGCACCGCCGCGACCTCCCCGTGGTGGGCGCGCGCGATGGCCCGCACGATGGACAGGCCGAGGCCCGCCCCCTTCCCGGTGACCAACCGGTCGGCGCCGAGCCGCCGGAAGGGCTCGAAGAGCACGGGCACCTCGTACGGCGGCACCGGCGACCCGGTGTTGCTGACCTCCAGCTCCACCCGCTCCGCGTCGGGAGCCCGGCTCACCACCCGGACCCAACCGCCCTCGCCGCGGTTGTGGCGGACTCCGTTCTCCACGAGGTTGTGCACGAGCCGCTCCAGCAGCAGCGCGTCACCGAGCACGGGCGCCTCGGCCGACTCGTCGTGGACGACGACGCCGGCCCGGTCGGCCTCCGCCGCGCTCTGATCCACCACATGCCCCACCACGTCGGCCAGATCCACGGGCAGCCGCTCGGCGATCTCGTGCTCCGACCGGGCGAGCAGCAGCAGCCCGCTGATCAGCCGTTCGTGGCGGGCGTTGATCTCCAGCAGATGCTCGCCGAGCTGCCGCACGTCCGGGGACGCGGCGGGCCGGTGCATGGCCACCTCGACCAGGGCCCGGCCGAGGGTGAGCGGGGTGCGCAGCTCGTGGGAGGCGTTGGCCACGAAGCGGCGCTGACCGTCGAAGGAGCGGTCGAGCCGTTCCACCATCGTGTCGAAGGTGTCGGCGAGGTCCTTGACCTCGTCGTCCGGGCCGCGCAGCGCGATGCGTTCGTGCAGTCCCCGGTCGGCCGCGGGGGCACCGGCGATCCGGCGCGCGGTGTCGGTGACCCGGTGCAGCGGCGCCAGCACCCGCCCGGCGAGCACCCAGCCGAGCCCGGCCGCCGCGCAGCCCGCCACGCCGAGCGCGATGCCGCCCTGGGTGAGAAGGGAGGTGGTGGCCTCGCGGAGCCAGCGCTCGCGCTGCTTCTCCATCCACTTCTCCAGGTCGGCGCCGGGCGGCGGGGTGGACAGGCCCGGTCCGCCGCCGACCACGGTCCGCGACTCGCGCGGGGCGCCGCTCGGGGAGGCCGTGGGCTGCCCGGCCGGATGTGACCTCGACACCACCTTCGTGCCCGCGCCGCCCAGTTGCTGGCCGAGGAGCGCGTAGGTGACACCCAGCAGCACCACCCCGCCGACCAGGAACAGGCCGCCGTAGGTGAGGGTGAGGCGGGCCCGCAGGGTGATGCGGCGGGGCAGCGGGAGAATCCGGCGGAACAGCGGGCGCGGGCGGTTCACGGGATGCGGTACCCGACGCCGGTCACGGTCTCCACCACCGGCGGATCCCCCAGTTTGCGACGGAGTTTGAGGACCGCGAGCCGCACGGCGCCGGTGAACGGGTCGGCGTTCTCGTCCCAGGCCTTCTCCAGCAGCTGTTCCGCCGATACGGCCGCCCCGTCGGCCCGCAGCAGTTCCGCCAGCACGGCGAACTCCTTCTTGGACAGCGGTACGTAGCGGCTGCCCCGGAGGACCTCGCCGCGGGCGGGGTCGAGGGTGAGACCGGCCCGGCGCAGCACCGGCGGCGCGGCCGGCCGGGAACGCCGGCCGAGCGCCAGGACGCGGGCGGCGAGTTCGGGAAAGGCGAAGGGCTTGACCAGGTAGTCGTCGGCGCCGAGGGCGAGTCCGCGCACCCGGTCGGTGACGTCGGCGGCGGCGGTCAGCATCAGGACGCGGGCGTCGGACGCCGAGGCGACGAGTTCGCGGCAGACGTCGTCCCCGTGCACGACCGGCAGGTCCCGGTCCAGGACGACCACGTCGTAGTCGACGACCCCGGCCCGCTCGAGAGCCGCGGCGCCGTCGTGTGCGAGGTCGACCGCGTGGGCCTGTCCGCGCAGCCACTCGGCGACGGCGCCGGCCAGCAGCGGTTCGTCCTCGACCACCAGGACCCGCATCCACCTCACCCCTCTGTCCCCCTCGGGAGCACCGCGCTCCGCCCGGAAAGAGTGCCGAAGCCCGCGTTTCCCGGGCATAAGGAAGCCCGCCCCGCCGGATGCGCGGTCGGTCCTGCCGGGCGCGGACGCTCCTGCCGGGTCGGAGCCGTCCTGTCGGATGCGGAAACGGTGGGGAAACGGCCCGCCCGCTTCGCTTCAGGACAAAGATCCCGACCCGAGGAGACGACATGACGCGGTTTCGGACCGGCGGCGCCCGGGGGGCGTTGCCGTCGGCCCTGCTCCTGGCGCTCGCGCTGGCCCTGACCGGCTGCGGTTCCGGCGAGGACTCCACCGACGCGGCGGCCGACGTCGTCGCGGAGGCGAACGCCCAGGACGAGCTGGCCGTGAAGTTCGCCGAGTGCCTGCGTGAGCACGGCGTGGAGGTGGCGGACCCCGGCGAGGGCGGCGGCATCCGGATCACCGGCCGGGTGCCCAAGGAGAAGGTGGACGCGGCGATGGAGGCCTGCCGCGAGTACAGCCCCATGCAGAACGGGGGCAGTGCGGATCCGGAGGTCGAGGAGCGGATGCGGAAGATGGCGCAGTGCATGCGTGACAACGGCGTCGAGGACTTCCCCGACCCTGAGCCCGGGCGGGGCATCCGGCTCGACCAGGGTGTCGCGGAGGACCCGGACTTCGAGCAGGCGCAGAAGGAGTGCGACAAGTACGCTCCCTCGGGCAGCCGCAGGTCCACGGAGACCGAGGGCGATGACTGAGACCGACGAGGTGACCAGCGCCCCGGCCCCGCACCCGGACCCCGAGGACGGCTCGTCCGGCCCGCGCCGCCCACGCCGTACCCGTCGCCTGCTCGTGGCCCTCGGCGTCCTGGCCGCCGTGGGAGGTGCGGCGGCCGCGGGGGCCGGGCTCCGGGACGGCGGATCCGGCGAGCGGTCGGAGGACCATCGGCCGCCCGCCACCGCGGAGGTGACCCGGCAGACGCTCCAGGACACGCGTACCGAGGACGGCGAACTGGGCTACGGCGCCGCGACGACCGCCACCGCCCGGGTCCCCGGGACGATCACCCACCTGCCGGACGCGGGCGAACGGATCGCCCGGGGCGAGGCGCTGTACCGCCTGGACGACGAGCCGGTGGTGCTGCTGTACGGCGCCGTCCCGGCCTACCGGGAGCTGCGGGCGGGGGTCGAGGGCCGGGACGTGGAGCAGTTGGAACGCAATTTGAAGGCCCTCGGTCACGACGGCTTCACGGTGGACGACACCTACACGGAGGCGACCGCCGAGGCCGTACGGCAGTGGCAGGGGGAGCTGGGTGTGGAGGAGACCGGGACGGTGGCGCCGGGCCGGGTGGTGTTCGCGCCGGCGGCCGTCCGGGTGGACGTCCTGGACACCGAGGAGGGCGCCACGACGGCACCGGGTCAGAAGGTGCTCACCTACACCGCGACCGCCCAGGCGGTCACCGTCGAACTCGACACCGCAGACCGGCGGTTGGCGGAAGCGGGCGCGAAGGTGAGCGTGGAGCTGCCGGACGGAACCCGGGTGGACGGCCGGGTCTCCGAGGTCACGACCGAGGTCGATCCGGGCAACGGCGCCGAGGAGGACCCCACGACCAAGGTGAAGGTGCTCGTCGCCCTCGACGGGGCCGAGGCCCAGAAGGCGGCGGCGTCCTACGTGCTGGCGTCGGTGGACGTGTCGTTCACGGCCGGGGAGCGCGAGGACGTGCTGACCGTTCCGGTGGCGGCGCTGGTGGCGCTGGACGGGGGCGGGTTCGGCGTGGAGGTGGTCCGGGCGTCCGGCGGCACCGCGTACGTCCCGGTGCGCACGGGCCTGTTCGCGGACGGACGGGTGGAGATCAGCGGGGCCGGCATCGCCGCCGGTACGACGGTGGGGATGCCGGGATGATCGAGCTCTCGGATGTCACCAAGGTCTACCCGGGCGGGGTCACCGCGCTCCTCGGGGTCTCGCTGGCCGTCGCGCGCGGCGAACTCGTCGGCGTGGTCGGCCCCTCCGGGTCCGGCAAGTCGACGATGCTGCACATGCTCGGCACGCTCGACCGGCCCACCTCGGGGCGGGTGCGGATCGACGGGTACGACGCCGGCTCCCTGTCGGACGGGCGGCTCTCCGCGCTGCGGGCGCGGCGGATCGGGTTCGTGTTCCAGCAGTTCCATCTGGCGGCGGGGGCCTCGGCGCTGAAGAACGTGGCCGACGGCCTGCTGTACACCGGTCTGCGCCCGGCGGAGCGGCGGGCGAGAGCCACGGCGGCCCTGCGCCGGGTGGGACTCGGCCACCGGCTGCACCACGCGCCGCACGAGCTGTCCGGCGGGGAGCGGCAACGCGTCGCCGTCGCCCGGGCGGTGGCCGGTGAGCCACCGCTGCTGCTGGCGGACGAGCCGACCGGGGCACTGGACTCCGCTTCGGGAGCCGGCGTGATGACGCTGCTGCGCGAGCTGAACGCGGCCGGCACCACGGTGGTGATCATCACCCACGACCGGGAGATCGCCGCCTCGCTGCCCCGGCGGGTGCGGATGCGGGACGGCCGGGTGGTCGAGGACTCGGCGGCCCCCGCGGCGGCGGGAGCGGCCCGATGACGGCGACCGCACCGGCGCCCGGGGTGTTGCGGCCCGCCCGGCTGAGCCCCACCGACGTGGTCCGGGTCGGCGCGGTCGGGCTGCGCACCCGTCCGTTGCGGGCGTTCCTGTCGGCGCTGGGCATCGCGATCGGCATCGCCGCCATGGTGGCCGTCGTCGGGATCTCCTCGTCCTCGCGGGCCGATCTGGACCGGGTGCTGGCGGCGCTGGGCACCAATCTGCTCACGGTCTCACCCGGCAGCACGCTCACCGGCGGACAGGCCCAACTGCCGCTCGAGGCCGAGCGGATGGTCGCCGGGATCGACGGAGTGGAGTCCGTGTCGGCGGTCGGCAAGGTACCGGACGCGAAGGTGTACCGCACCGACCGGATACCGGAGGTCCGGACGAACGGTCTCGCGACCTACGCGGTCCGTACCTCGCTGCGCGGCGCGATCGGCGCCCAACTCGCGGACGGCGCCTGGCTCAACGCGGCCACGGCCCGCTATCCGGCGGTGGTCCTCGGGGCCGCCGCGGCCGAACGGCTGGGGGTGAGCCACGCGGGCGAGGAGACGCGGGTACTGGTGGGGGGACGCTGGTTCACGGTCGTCGGAATCCTCGAACGGGCTGCTCTGGCACCGGAGTTGGACGCGGCCGCGCTGATCGGCTGGCCGGTGGCCGAGCGGGAGCTGGGCTTCGACGGGCATGCGACCACCCTGTACACACGCTCGGCGGAGACGAGCGTGGAGTCGGTGCGGGAGGTACTCGGCGCGACGGCCAACCCCGAGGCGCCGAGCGAGGCCGAGGTCTCCCGCCCCTCGGACGCGCTGGCGGCGCAGCGGGCGGCGGGCGAGGCCTTCACCGGGCTGCTGCTCGGACTCGGGGCGGTGGCGCTGCTGGTCGGCGGGGTGGGGGTCGCCAACACGATGGTGATCTCGGTGCTGGAGCGCCGGGCGGAGATCGGGCTGCGCCGCTCCATGGGCGCGACACGAGGGCAGATCCGGGGTCAGTTCCTCGCCGAGTCGCTGCTGCTGTCGGCGCTCGGCGGGGCGGGCGGCGCCGTGCTCGGCCTGGCCGTGACCGCCGGGTACGCCCTGTACCAGGGCTGGCCGACGGTGGTGCCGCCCTGGACGGTGGCGGGCGGAGTGGCGGCCACGCTGGTCATCGGCGGCCTCGCGGGCCTGTACCCGGCGCTCCGGGCGGCCCGGCTCTCCCCCACGGAGGCACTGGCGACACCGTGAGGAACGGGCGGTCCACGCGTCGGCGAGCTCGGGGTCGTGCTCGGCGTCGTAGGCCGCCCGCGACTCGGCGAAGTGGACCGCCTGGCGGCGCTGTCGGTGTGGGCGGCCAGTCGGACGGAGGGGCTGTTGGTCCAGGGCGCGGAACCGGTCCCGGCGACGGCCTCCGTCCGCGCCCGCCCACCCGGGGTCGTGCGGTGAGGAAATGGGGGTGCGTTTGCCGGCCTGCGCCTGCCAGGCTCGTGGCTCATGGCAGGACGACGAATCAAGCCCAGTCTCTACATCTCCGTCGACATCGAGGCCGACGGGCCGATCCCGGGGCCGTACTCCATGCTCAGTCTGGGGGCCGCCGTGGCCGGGCGGCAGGATGGTGACGGGTTCGCCGCGGCCGATCCGGAAGCACAAACCTTCTACCGCGAACTGCGACCCATCAGTGCGGACTTCGTGCCGGAGGCGCTCGCGGTCAGTGGGCTCGACCGGGAGCGCCTCGGCACGGAGGGGGCTGAACCGGCCGTCGCGCTCGCCGAGTTCAGTGCGTGGGTGCGGGAGGTCAGTCAGGGGGCGCAGGCCGTCATGTGCGGCTACCCGGCCTCGTACGACTGGACCTTTCTCTACTGGTATCTCATCCGGTTCACCGGCGAGAGTCCCTTCGGGCACTCCGGGTGCCTGGACATGAAGACCCTCTACGCCACCAAGGCCGGGCTGCCCCTGCGGGCCGTCGCCAAGGGCACCATGCCGCGCGAGCTGCTGTCGCGCCGCCGGCACACGCACCATGCCCTGGACGACGCCGTGGAGCAGGCCGAGCTGTTCGCCAACCTCATGGCGTGGCGGGGGCCGTCCGGGCCGAGCCGGTGATCTCCTCACCCGCCTCCATCGGGTGGGTGACGTCCTCGGCGTCGCGTGCCCTGCCGAGGTGGTTGAAGACCAGGTTCAGCAGGACCGCCACCACGCAGCCGGTGGAGATCCCGGAGTCCAGGACGATCCGCGCGGTCTCCGGGAAGGCGTGGTAGAACTCCGGCGCGGAGATCGGGATGATGCCGACCGCCAGCGACACGGCCAGGATCAGGACGTTGTTGTCCTTCTCAAGACCGGCCCTGACCAGGGTCTGGATACCGCTGGCCGCGACCGAGCCGAAGAGCACCACGCCGGCGCCGCCGAGCACCGGTCGCGGCACGACCGCGATCAGCGAGGCGGCCATCGGACACAGGCCCATCAGGACGAGGAAGCCGCCGCCGGTCGCCACGACGTAGCGGCTGCGGATCTTCGTCATCGCGACCAGACCGATGTTCTGCGCGAAGGCGCTGCACATGAAGCCGTTGAACAGCGGGCTGATCGCCGAGCCGAGGGTGTCCGCGCGCAGACCCGCCGCGATGGTCTTCTCGTCCGCCGGACGGTCCACGATCTCACCCAGCGCCAGCATGTCCGCGGTCGACTCGGTCATCGAGACCACCATCACGACGATCATCGAGACGATCGCGGCGATCTGGAACTGCGGTGCGCCGAAGTGGAAGGGGGTCGGGAAACCGATGACGTCCGCGTCGGCGACGGGCCCGAAGTCCGTGACGCCGAAGGGGATGGCGACGAGGGTGCCGGCGACGAGGCCCAGCAGGACGGCGATCTGCTTGACGAAGCCCCGGGTGAACCGGCGCAGCAGCAGGACGATCACCAACGTGGCCGCGGCGAGGCCCAGGTTGGTGCCCGAGCCGTAGTCGTCGCCCGCGGGATTCGGCCCCTGGGCCCAGCCGAAGGCCACCGGCAGGAGCGAGATGCCGATCAGGGTGATCACCGTGCCGGTGACCACGGGCGGGAAGAAGCGGACCATCTTGCTGAAGAACGGGGCCGCTATGAAGCCCAGCAGGCCCGCGACGATCACCGCCCCGAAGATGATCGGCAGCGCGTCCGACTTGTCGTCGGTGGACGCGACGATCGCGGTCATGGGGGCGACACCGGCGAAGGTGACGCCGTTGACGAACGGCAGCCGGGCGCCGATGTTCCAGATGCCGAGCGTCTGGAGGAAGGTGGCGAGGCCCGCGGTGAACAGGCAGGCGCCGGTGAGGAAGGTCAGTTCGGCTCCGGAGAGGCCGATGGCCGCCCCGACGATCAGGGGCGGGGCGACGACTCCCGCGTACATGGCGGCCACGTGCTGGAGGCCTGTGGTGGCCATTTTGAGTGCGGGGAGCTTTTCGTCGACGGGATGGGCGGTCACGGCGGTTCCTCCGGGTCAGCTAACACGTCGGCTCTGACGTGGGTTTCTTGGAGGTGATGCGCGGTCGTGCGGGACCGGTGAAGACGGGGACGGTAGACCGTTCCGGGGCGCACACGTCCATGCGCGCCCCGGAGACGGCCGCCATGGACCCCGCTCGGGTCCACGGCCACCGGCCGAGAGCCGTCCCTCTCAGCCGGAGATCTTCAACTGGTCAGGCCTGCTCGGCGATGCGCGCCAGGCGCTGCGCCTGTTCCCGCGTGGAGCGGGCGATGGCGTCCTCGTCGACGTGGAGCAGCCGGTCGTTCTCCACGATCTGCTCGCCGTTGACGAAGGAGGCCGTGACCGGTGCCGCCGCGCCGAAGACCAGCGCGGTCACCGGGTCGGCGATGGACGAGTGGGCCAGGGTGTCGAGCTTCCAGAGCACCAGGTCGGCGAGCTTGCCCGGCTCCAGGGAACCGATCTCGGCCGCGCGGCCGAGGACCTGGGCACCGCCGTAGGTGCCGAGGCGCAGCGCCTGCCGGGCGTTCAGGGCGGCCTCGCGGTGGGCGCCGAGGCGGTTGATGAGCAGCGCGTTGCGCAGCTCGGTGTGGAGCTCGCCCGACTCGTTGGAGGCGGTGCCGTCGACACCGAGGCCGACCGGGACACCGGCCGCCAGCATGTCGGGGACGCGGGCGATGCCGGCCGCGAGGCGGGCGTTGGAGGAGGGGCAGTGGGCGACACCGGTCTTCGTGCGGGCGAAGGCGGCGATGTCGGAGTCGTTCATGTGGACGCAGTGCGCCATCCACACGTCCTCGCCGAGCCAGCCGGTGGACTCGAAGTAGTCGGTCGGGCCCATGCCGAACAGCTCGTGGCAGAACTTCTCCTCCTCGACCGTCTCCGAGCCGTGGGTGTGCAGCCGGACGCCCAGGCTGCGGGCCAGCTCGGCGCCCTGGCGCAGGAGTTCGGTGGAGACGGAGAAGGGCGAGCAGGGCGCGACGGCGACCTGGGTCATGGCGTCGAAGGAGGCGTCGTGGTGCTCCTTGACGGTGGCCTCGGTGGCGGCGAGGGCGCCGTCCAGGGTCTCGACGGCGAAGTCCGGGGGCAGACCGCCGTCCTTCTCGCTGCGGTCCATCGAGCCGCGGGCGAGGGTGAAGCGGACGCCCATCTCGCGGGCGGCGCGGATGATCGATCCGGACAGGTCGCCGGAGCCCTGCGGGAAGACGTAGTGGTGGTCCATCGCGGTGGTGACACCACCGCGGGCCATCATGGCGAGCGAGCCCTGCGCGGCCGAGTAGGTCATCCGCTCGTCGATGCGCGCCCAGGTCGGGTAGAGGGCGACCAGCCAGTTGAACAGGTTGTGGTCGGTGGCCAGGCCCCGGGTGATCCACTGGTAGAAGTGGTGGTGGGTGTTGACCAGACCGGGGGTCACGAGGTGGCCGGTGGCGTCGATGCGCCGTACGACGTTCTCCAGGCCCTCGGGGGCCTGGCCGGCGCCCAGCGCCTCGATGCGGTTGCCCTTGAGGACGACGTGACCCGAGGGGATCTCGGTGTCGTTCGCGTCGACGGTCGCGATAGCACAGTTCTCGATGACGATGCGCTGGTCTGCTGCCATGGTTCGTCCTTTGCGCTGTTGTGGAGTGGGCACGGCAGGACCCTGGAGATTTGAGTACCGCGGCCGGGTTCTGCAGTCCCGGCCGCGGGTGCCGCAATGCAGTTGCTACAGGTTGGTGAGGTCCACGGGGATCCTCGCCTCGCAGCCGTCCCGCAGGATGGTGGCCTCGATCAGGCCGTAGGGGCGGTCGGCGGCGAAGTAGACCTCGTTGTCGTTCTTCAGCCCGAACGGCTCCAGGTCCACCAGGAAGTGGTGCTTGTTCGGGAGGGAGAAGCGGACCTCGTCGATCTCGCTGCGGTTGTTGATGATGCGCGAGCCCATCTGGTACAGCGTCTGCTGCAGCGAGAGCGAGTACGTCTCGGCGAAGGCCTGCAGCATGTGCTTGCGCACCTGCTCGTAGGACTTCTCCCAGTTGGGCATCTTCTGCTCGTCGTCGGTCCAGTTGAACCGCCAGCGGCCGGAGACCTGGGTCGCGAGGATCCGGTCGTAGGCCTCCTGGAGGGTCGTGTACTTGTCCTTGACGTAGCCCCAGAACTCGGAGTTGGTCGAGTTCATCACCACCAGGTCCTTCAGACCCGAGACGACCTCCCACGACGAGCCGTCGTAGGTGATCTGGGTGACGCGGGTCTCCTGGCCCTTGCGCACGAAGGAGTGCTTGACCTCGTCGGCGCCGATGAACCTGGAGTTGGCGTCGGAGGTGGCGATCCGCTCCCAGGCGTACTCCTCGATGCGGATCCGAGCGATCTTGATCGGCTCCTGCGAGGTGACGAAGTGCCGGGCGAGGTGGATGCCGAACTGCTCGGCCGACTCGATGCCGTACTCCTTGGCGAACGCGTACACCGTGTTCTTGGTGGTGTCGGTCGGCAGGACATGGGCGTTGGAGCCGGAGTAGTGGACCTCGTCCATGTCGCCGCTCAGCGCCACGGATACGTTGAGGTCCTTGATGTGATGGGTGGCGCCGTCCCGCGTGATCTTTACGACTCGGTTCTCGGCCTTGCCGTACTGGTTCTGTCCCAGGATGACAGGGCGGGCAGGGCGGGAATTGTCGGTCATTTAGCTAGCTCCCTCGGTAAACGGAGTAGCCGAACGGGTTGAGCAGCAGCGGTACGTGGTAGTGCTCGCCCGGCACGACGGCGAACGTGATCGCCACCTCCGGGAAGAACACGGCGGCACCGCTGTCCCGATTCGCGGGGGCGTCCTGCTGCGCATCGGCTTGCTTCTTCTCGAAATACGGCTCCACGGCGAAGTCGAGCCGTACGTGTGTGGTCCCCTCCGGCAGGGCGGGGAGGTCCTTGCACCGGCCGTCCGCGTCGGTCGCGGAGCCGCCGAGTGTCCGCCAGTCCGCCTCCCGCCCGCCACGGGCGGAGAGCTGGACGGCGACGGCCTCGGCGGGGCGACCCACGGATGTGTCCAGGATGTGGGTGGACACGGAAGCGGTGGTGCTGGTGCTCATGCTGCTCTCAGTCCTCTTCGACCAGTCGGGCGAGCCGGATACGGTTGATCTTGCCCAGCTCGGTGCGGACGATCTCGCGCTCCTGTTCCGGGGAGTTGCCGATCCGTTCCTTGACGGCGTCGCGCATCTGCTCGCCGGTCCGGCCGGTGGCGCAGATGAGGAAGACATGGCCGAACTTGTCCTGGTAGGCCAGGTTCAGTTCGAGCATCTCGGCCTTCAGTTCCTCCGAGGCGCCGGCCATGCCGCGCTGCTCGCGAGCCGAGGAGGGGTCGCCGGGCTTGGGGCGGCCGATCGGCGGGTGTCCGGCCATCGCCTCTTGGAGGTCCGTGGCGGTCAGCTCGGCCATGGCGGCGTCGCTGGCGGTGTAGAGGGCCTCGGCGGTGGCGTACGGGCGAGCGGCGAGGAGCCGCTCGGCCCACGCCCGGGAGGCGCACGCCTCGTGGAGCGCGGCGAGGGCCGCGTGCTGCTCCAAGGCGTTGAACCGGAGCAGGCCCGGCGTGGATGTGGACGTCACGGGAGCCTCCGTGGCCTTGTGCTGAACGGGCTGCCGATAGCTAACGCCCTGCGCGACATCACGTCAACACTTTGTTGAAAATTCCGGGTAACGAAACCCGGAAGCCCCCCCACCGGTCCGCCGATCGGGCCGGTCCGGCGCTCAGACCCCCTTCTCCCGGTTCAGGTAGTTGTAGACGGTGAAGCGGCTGACACCCAGGGCGCTCGCCACCGTCTCCACCCCGTGCCGCACGGAGAAGGCGCCGCGCGCCTCGAGTATCCGTACGACCTCCTGCTTGGCCTTGCGGTCGAGGTCGGCGAGCGGCTTGCCCTGCCGGCGCTCCATGGCGGCCAGGATGTGATCCAGTGAATCCGCCAGCTGCGGCAGCCGTACCGCGACCACGTCCGCGCCCTCCCAGGCGAGCACGACGTCGTCCGGCCCCGCCTCGTCCGGCGGGAGCATCTCGCCACCCATGGCGTCGACCAGGGGCTTCACGGCCGTGATGAAGGGCTCCTCGTTCACCGCTCGCCCTCCCCGACGACATTGAGCTGGAGCGAGACCCGGGTGGCGCCGGACTCCAGGGTCTTGCGGAGCAGCGCGTCCACGGCGGTGAGCACGGCGTCCGCGCCGCCCTCCGCGGTGTTCCCGAACGGGCCGACGTCCACCGCGTCCAGCTCGGCCGCCTCGATGACCTCGCGGGCGACGACCGCGTGCGCGGGCGCCTCGTCGAGGTCGAAGGGCTCGGTCGTGAATTCCACTCTCAGTCGCACGCGCTCAACCTAACGCGCGGTACCGCTTTCCGCCGAGCCCTCTTGACAAGCCCGGACCCCCGACGGCAATCTTCCAATACGCAGAAAACAACTTCCGTCATACGGAATTTTGACACGGAAGGGAGCGCCGGACCCCATGGGATTCGCAGAGCAGCGCTTCAACGTCAACCTGTCGATCCTCTTCACGGAACTCCCGCTCCTGGAGCGCCCCGCGGCCGCCGCCGCGGCCGGCTTCACCGCGGTCGAGCTGTGGTGGCCCTGGATCGACTCCCCCACCCCCGAGCAGTCCGAGCTCGACGCCCTGAAGAAGGCGATCGAGGACGCGGGCGTCCAGCTCACGGGCCTGAACTTCTACGCCGGGCAGCTCCCGGGCCCGGACCGCGGCGCCCTGTCGGTGCCCGGTGCGGAGTCGGAGAGGTTCCGCGCGAACATCGACGTGGCCGCCGACTTCGCCGCCTCCCTCGGCTGCACCGCGCTGAACGCGCTGTACGGCAACCGCGTCGAGGGCGCGGACCCGGCCGAGCAGGACGCGCTGGCGCTGGAGAACCTCGTCCTCGCGGCGCGGGCCGCCGACCGGATCGGCGCGATCCTGCTGATCGAGGCGCTGAACCAGCCCGAGTCACCGCTGTACCCGCTGGTGTCGGCACCGGCCGCGGTCGGCATCGTCGACAAGGTGAACGAGGCGACGGGACTCGGCAACGCGAAGTTCCTCATGGACCTCTACCACCTGTCCATGAACGGCGAGGACCTCCCGTCGGTGATCGAGAGTCACGCGGCGAAGACCGGCCACGTCCAGATCGCCGACAACCCGGGCCGCGGCGCCCCCGGCACGGGGACGCTGCCGCTGGAGGAGCTGCTCGACCAGCTGAGGAAGGCCGGTTACGAGGGCTACGTGGGCCTGGAGTACAAGCCGGGCGACCGCCCGAGCGCGGAGGCCTTCGGCTGGCTGCCGGCGGACCAGCGCGCCGCCCGCTGACCGTCGGCGCGCGCCGACGCCGCCCATCCGCTGACCTTTTCGCCGTAGTGAGAGAGGCACCCCCATCATGAGCAACCTTCCCAAGATCGCCTGGATAGGCCTCGGCATCATGGGCTCGCCCATGTCCGAGAACCTGATCAAGGCCGGTTACGACGTCACCGGCTTCACACTGGAGCAGGACAAGCTGGAGCGGCTGGCCAAGGCCGGCGGCACCGCGGCCGGCTCGATCGCCGAGGCCGTCAAGGACGCGGACGTCGTCGTCACGATGGTCCCCGCCTCCCCGCAGGTCGAGGCCATCTCCTACGGCCCCGACGGCATCCTGGAGAACGCGAGGCCCGGCGCCCTCCTGATCGACATGTCCTCGATCACCCCGCAGACCTCGGTCGACCTGGCGAAGGCGGCCAAGGACAAGGGCATCCGCGTGCTGGACGCCCCCGTGTCCGGCGGTGAGGCCGGTGCCATCGAGGCCGTACTGTCGATCATGGTCGGTGGCGAGCAGGCCGACTTCGACGAGGCCAAGCCGGTCCTGGAGGCTCTCGGCAAGACCATCGTGCTGTGCGGTCCGCACGGCTCGGGCCAGACCGTGAAGGCCGCCAACCAGCTGATCGTCGCCGTCAACATCCAGGCGTGTGCCGAGGCCGTGGTCTTCCTGGAGA
This sequence comes from Streptomyces sp. NPDC003635, assembly GCF_053587635.1. Lineage (NCBI taxonomy): Bacteria > Bacillati > Actinomycetota > Actinomycetes > Kitasatosporales > Streptomycetaceae > Streptomyces > Streptomyces sp. NPDC003635. Next base: position 135,399 of record NZ_JBSFOK010000016.1, read on the forward strand.
AGTCCGGCGTGGACCTCAAGGCCGCCCTGGACGTCCTCAACGGCGGCCTCGCGGGCTCCACCGTGCTGACCCGCAAGAAGGACAACTTCCTGCAGCGCGACTTCAAGCCAGGCTTCCGGATCGACCTGCACCACAAGGACATGGGCATCGTCACCGACGCCGCCCGCAACGTCGGCGCGGCCCTGCCCGTCGGTGCCGTGGTCGCCCAGCTCGTCGCCTCCCTGCGCGCCCAGGGCGACGGCGGCCTGGACCACTCCGCGCTGCTGCGCGCGGTCGAGCGCCTCTCCGGCGCACAGGTCTGACGACCTGCCCAGATCTCCGGGCGGCGCCGCCGCTGACACCTGTCCTGTCGCGCCCAAGCGGCGGCGTCGCCCGGAATCCACTTCAACAGGAAGTCGGAGAAGCCCGAGCGCATCTTCAACAAACTGTTGACGGCCAGATTGCCCCCTCCTAGGCTCCACAAAGCGGAAACAGGTTTCCGCTGACTCCCGCACGGAAGGTCCACGATGTCGAAGCGCGTGCTCACGACCGAGTCCGGCGCCCCGGTCGCCGACAACCAGAACTCCGCCTCCGCCGGCGTCGGCGGACCGCTCCTGCTCCAGGACCAGCACCTCCTGGAGAAGCTCGCCCGGTTCAACCGCGAGCGCATCCCGGAGCGCGTGGTGCACGCCCGTGGTTCCGGCGCCTACGGCTACTTCGAGGTGACCGACGACGTCACCGGCTTCACCCACGCCGACTTCCTGAACGCCGTCGGCAAGCGCACCGAGGTGTTCCTGCGCTTCTCGACCGTGGCCGACAGCCTCGGCGGCGCGGACGCGGTCCGCGACCCGCGCGGTTTCGCGGTCAAGTTCTACACCGAAGAGGGCAACTACGACCTCGTCGGGAACAACACCCCGGTGTTCTTCATCAAGGACCCGATCAAGTTCCCGGACTTCATCCACTCGCAGAAGCGCGACCCGTTCACCGGCCGCCAGGAGCCGGACAACGTCTGGGACTTCTGGGCGCACGCCCCCGAGGCCACGCACCAGGTGACCTGGCTGATGGGCGACCGCGGCATCCCGGCGTCGTACCGCCACATGAACGGCTACGGCTCGCACACCTACCAGTGGACCAACGCCGAGGGCGAGGCCTTCTTCGTCAAGTACCACTTCAAGACGAACCAGGGCATCCGGTGCCTGTCCGCCGAGCAGGGCGCCGAGCTCGCGGGCCAGGACCCCAACTCGCACCAGACGGATCTGCTGCAGGCCATCGAGCGGGGCGTGAACCCGTCCTGGACGCTGTACGTCCAGCTCATGCCGGCGGCCGAGGCGGCGGACTACCGTTTCAACCCCTTCGACCTGACGAAGGTGTGGCCGCACAAGGACTACCCGCTGCAGCGCGTGGGCCGCCTGGTCCTGGACCGCAACCCCGACAACGTCTTCGCCGAGGTCGAGCAGGCCGCGTTCTCCCCGAACAACTTCGTTCCGGGCATCGGCCCCTCGCCCGACAAGATGCTCCAGGGCCGCCTGTTCGCCTACGCGGACGCGCACCGCTACCGCCTGGGCGTCAACCACACCCAGCTCGCGGTCAACGCCCCGAAGGCGACGACGGCGCAGAACTACGGCCGTGACGGCCTGATGGCGTCCAACTCCCAGGGCCGGTACGCCAAAAACTACGAGCCGAACTCCTACGACGGCCCCGTCGAGACCGGCCGCCCGCTGGCCGCCCCGCTGGCGGTGGCCGGGTACACCGGCACCCACGAGGCCCCGCAGCACACCAAGGACGACGACTTCTTCCAGGCCGGTGAGCTGTACCGGCTGATGTCCGCCGAGGAGAAGTCCCGGCTGATCGCCAACATCGCCGGCGGCCTCTCGCAGGTCTCCCGCGACGACGTGATCGAGAAGAACCTGGCCCACTTCCACGCCGCCGACCCGGAATACGGCAAGCGCGTGGAGGAGGCGGTCCGCGCCCTGCGCGAGGACTGATCACCAGCTCCCTGACCGCGTCCGACCCAGCTGGGAGACCCGGATGAGGGGTGGTCGACCAGCATCGGGCGCGGGCCGGGGTGAGGACCGCGGCGGTGTGCGAGCCAGTGCGGTGGTGAAGGACCCGAACTCCCTTCTCGACCAGAGGGAAGGGTGATTCAGGCTCCGTCGCGACCGCCGCGGTCCCGAAAAGAAGAGCCTCACCGGGCTGATCAGCGCCGGATACGGACGGTCCCGTATCCGGCGCTGTTCGGCGTTCCGGGGTGCGGAACCCCTCGAAGCGCCGGAGGCTGAAGACATGGCACAACCGACGCAGCAACCGCACATCGTGGTCCACTCCCCCGCCCTGGACGGCTCCCGGCGGGTGACCGCGGGGGACGAGACGCTGGGCATCGCCTCGCACGTCGACGACGTCGCCGAGTTCCTGCGGCTGGCGGATCTGTACGTCACGGACGTCGCGGAGAGCGACCTCATCGAATGGCAGGGCGGTGGCCCCGACGACTGGCCGGGTCTCTCGGAGCACCACGAGACACACGGGACCTGAGCCACGTACACCGCCCTTCGTAGTCCGGCTACGCAACCCTCAAATCAACCTCTGAACCCGCGCCCGGGGGCTTCAACCACCCCCGGGCGCGGGCACATTCTCGGAACACGGGGCCCGCCGGCACGGGGGCGGCGGGCCCCTCGGGCCGCGCTCCGATCAGGGGTGTCCGGACGGCCCGGTGTCACGGGGGACGGGGGCGGCCCGAGCCCCGCCGGACGGGGGTGTGCGGCGGGGCTCAGGCCGGACGGGGGGCGGGTCATGAGCGGCGACACGAA